>CAZWZW010000291.1:0-3616 GCA_964639125.1 uncultured Verrucomicrobiota bacterium | reverse complement strand
CGCACGGCAGGAATCTTCCCATCGTTGGAAAGCTCTCCGGATTGGATTTTTTTTCTCAAGATTTCGCAGATGGCGTCCGTCTGCGTTTGGGTCGTTTTTATAGGGGTATCGTTCATTTGTCCCACACGGTAGTACGGCTGTCCCATTAATGTCAATAGTATTTGCGAGACAAAATGGGACAAAACTGTTGACGGATTGTTTTTTTGGTGTAGGGTGGCTTTATCAATCGGGAAGGGTTTCCCGGTTTTAACCATAAGGAGAGGAACGATGAGGAAAGCTATGAGGTGGATGATCGTTGTATTAACCATGGGGTTCGCGCTGGGTGCGCAGGCCGTGGAACTGTTTTCGGACGGGTTTGAAGCATCGAGTGGCGGGGACTTTTCCGCGGGAGGGTGGATCAAAACGTCCTCGCCCGCAATTAATGCCACTGCAAATACCGGCATCAACGGTGTCGTATTCAACGGTACCGATGCGCTGACGAAAGCAATCAGTACGGTGAGCACGACCGGTCCTCTCACATTGTCCTTTGCGGGCAGGAACCATCCGAACATGGATCCTGGGGAAGGCCTCATTGTCGAGTGGTCGCCGGACGGCGGTGCTAACTGGAACCTGCTGGTAGAGGTGGATCAATCGGTCATTTCCTATGTGGTCGTGACGACGAATCTTCCCGCGGGAGCCGAAAACAATGCTAATTTCCAATTCCGCTTTAGTGAAACTGGCAATGCGAATGGTGAAACGGCATACCTTGACGACGTCGTACTGAGTGATAGTGCGGCAGGGGTGAACCCTCCCGTTTTCACGAGCGATCCGGTGGTTGAAGCCAATGCGGAGGCCACGGTTGCGTATAGCAGCACGATTGCGGATAACGCCACGGATGCGGATGGCGATCCGCTGACCTTCACCGTTTCCCCCACCAATACCTGGTTGACCGTCGCGGAAAGCGGGGCGCTCAGTGGAACACCGGGAACGAATGATGTGGGTCTCAACAGCTGGACGGTTCAGGTTTCGGACGGCACGTTTTCCAATACGGCCACACTGGAAATCACGGTGGATGCCTATGTGAACCGGGCGCCGGTTTTCGCGGCCGACCCCTTCAGCACGTCCAGCGCAGCAGAGGGCGCGGCCTATAACGACTCCATCGCGGGCTTTGCATCCGATGCGGAATCGGACCCCATGACCTTTTCGCTGGTTTCCCCCACCAACAGCTGGCTGAGTGTGTCGGCCGACGGGTCGCTTAGTGGCACACCGGGAACGAATGATGTGGGCCTGAACAGTTTCACTGTGCAGGTGGCCGCGACCGGCGGCGTCGATACCGCCACGCTGAACATTAACGTGGCCTATACCGGCCCACGGGTTACCCTGTTCTCGGACGGTTTTGAAAGCACTAACTTTACCGCGGGAGGGTGGACCATGACCGGTAATGCAATATTGCAGCCTCTTGTAGGCGTAGGGGGCACTGTTGGAGCCAATATCCGAAAAGTCTCTACGATCACCAAAGAAATAAGTACCGTGGGCAAGACCCGCCTCACATTGAGCTACGACCGCAAGGGAGTGGGAGCATTGGACGCAAGTGACTTTTTCTACGTTGATTGGTCGACCGACGGTTCGACCTGGATCGCGCTGGAAACAATCGCCGGTAAAGAAGCGGCGTGGGTATCCAAGTCGTGGTCGCTTCCACCTGGAGCCGAAAACCAGGCCGGTTTCCGTTTCCGATTCCGTATGTTTTCCGCCGACGGAAAACTTAATGAATACTATCTTCTCGATAATGTGTTGGTTACGGTTGCGGCTCCGGAAGGTGGTGTCTATACGGCATTCGATGTGGTGGCGGATCCTGTCAACCTGATCGCGAACGGGCAGTTAAGCGAGCTGGACAGCCAGCTTCCCGACGCCGGACAGAGCGCTTACAACGTGCTGGGCTCGTTTGGAGACTTCTCGGCCTTTACCGGCAAGACGGCCAACGTAACGGGCTGGGCGCCTTACTATGCGGATCCTTCCAACCTGGTCGCGATGGTGGGCACGCCACACGTCATTAACGGCGTTGGGGTACTGGATGGCACCTTCTATCTGGATACAACCGCACAGGCCGATGGCAGTTTTATGACGCTGAACTCCTCGGCGAGCTATCGCAACGGAATGAAACAGGAAGACATTCTTAACGGTACGTCGATCAATGCGGCGGCGGCGTATGAGCTGAGCATTCAAGCCACGCGGGGCAGTCCAAACACAGTCCAGGATAACGCGACCTTAACGTTTGCATTGACCGCCGGCGCGGATGCCACCAATACGGCCAATGCGGTTTCCGGTGCGTTGCTGCAAATCTCGGCGGCCGATGCGGCCGTGGTTGGTGGTACCAATGTGGTGCTGGAGGTCAGCGGTTCCGCTCTGGCGACCGCCCAATCCGGCGGGCAGGTCAATGTGATCTTCGATCATATCAACGCAACCGTGATGACGGGCTTAGCTGCAGGTACTCCTGTGAATAACGAGGTATCCTCAACCTCGCAGCTCAGGATTAACGGGGTATCGCTGCTGCTGGTTATTCCCGAGAATGACCTGAACAAGGATGGGGTCTTTGACCAGGCCGATGTCGACCTGGCCCAGCTCTATCTCGACGGCAATGGCGGACCAACCGCAGCCGACCGCCAGGATGCCTGGATTGCCATAGGGCAGACTTCGGCGCAGGCGCTGGCCCAACTGAACCTGACCGCGTTCGATACGGACGGCGACGAGTATTTCGATGCCGCCGATGTCACGACGCTTACGGCCCTGCTGTTTGGCCCGCAGGACGTGGTGGTACAGCTCGCAAGCAGCGGTTCGGGAATGGATATCGTGTGGAGCAGTAATCTGGGTAAAACCTACGACCTGGAATCCCGCACTTCGCTCCAGCTTGGAAGCTGGGAGGTTTATACCAATGGGGTAGCCTACTCCAACATCGCCGCTACGGTTCCGACCAATACGCTGAACAATGTTCAGATTGACGCCGGTCCTCGCTTCTTCCGCATTATTGAGAAGTAATCTTCAGGCAGTTGGTTAAAAAATCCTCAATACGGCGACAAACGCCGCCGTATTGAGGTTTCAATTAGATGACGATTTGCACAGGGGCGATCAAGCGGATGAATACTCCGCAATAGTATTAACGGAGAAGTGCTTAAAGAGAATTACGGAAGGGTAGAAGTTTAGACGGGATTTTTTATTTGATGGTTGTCTAGGGCGGCAACCGTAACCAAAGGGAAAAATCATAGCATAAAGGAGAGATGGAGATGAGACGAAATACGTTGCGAGCGGCGAAAAGGTTGAGGGCATGGATTGTAGTTGTGCCCCTGATGATTACGGGTTCCCAGGGATGGGCCCAGCAGTTCCTGGAAGATTTCAGTTGGCAGGCGACCGGCGTCCTTGCCGACGGTGCGGGAGAGACGATCCGCCACTCGACATCAACCGGCTGGGGCTGGGGCGGCTATGCCGCCGGAAGCGCTATTCTAGCCACCACGAACAGTACGCTTTCGCTGCCTTCGGATCCAGGCAACTATGTCTACACGATTTTCTCAACCAACGGGGACGGGGTGCCGACCCATAGTGTTGACCTCTCCGGCGTGGGGGCTGCTGCCCGGTTGATGTATCC
>CAZWZW010000290.1:0-3652 GCA_964639125.1 uncultured Verrucomicrobiota bacterium | reverse complement strand
TTCTCTTCTTCTGCGGAAAACTAGAGCTCTCACCATAAAAATCTACGTAGAACCATTTTGTGGTGATTCAATCGCCGCAAAGGATGGTCGCTGCATTTTCGGCGGCTTTTTTTGCGCCGAGGAGCTGGCGGACTTCGGCGTAGCCTTCGAGCATGGCCTTGCGTTCTGGCGTTTCGGACATCAGCTTGGTCGTTTCTTCGCAAAGCCGTTCCGGCGAGGCTTCGTGCTGGAGGATTTCCGGACAGACGGTTCGGCCGGCCACTATATTCACCAGGCCAATATGCTTGATGGTCAATACCGTTCGGGCAAACCAATAGGTAAAGCTACTGGTTTTATAAACCAAAACGTGGGGCGTTCCAACCAATGCGGCCTCGAGCGTTGCCGTGCCCGACGTCACAATGGCCGCCTCGGCCTGCCGCATCAGCTCACGCGCATTTCCGCAAATAACATCCAGCCGGGCCGGCTTATCAACGTAAAGCGAAACCTGTCCGTTCACAATTCCCTCGATCCGCTCGTTGGGCGTAGCGATCATAAACGATACATCCGGAAACTGTGTTTCGAGCTTCTTTGCCGCCAAAAGCATCGTCGGGAGAATCCGCTCGATCTCCTGCTTGCGGCTACCCGGTAGCAATGCGACTTTCCGCTCCGACTGCCACGGGAGTTCTTTGTGCTCCCCGGCGAGAAACTCGTCGATCTGCGCCACGAGCGGGTTTCCGACAAAGTCGACTTGCAGACCGGTACCCCTGAACACATCCACCTCGAACGGGAATACAACCATCAAGCGGTCAATCACCTTTGCCATTTTCGGGATGCGTTTCTTGTTCCACGCCCAGACCTTCGGGGAAATATAATAGTAGACCTTAACGCCGCGCTTTTTCAGCTCGGCGGCAAGGCGCAGATTAAACCCGGGATAGTCCACCAGCAGCGCAGCATCCGGCTTGCGCCGGTCAACCTCAGAAAGCACCTGCTTCATAACGCCTTTAAAAAAGCGGTAATGCTTCAGCACCTCGACAATGCCCATCACCGACATTTGATCGGTATGCTGAAGAAGCTCGATACCTGCGGCACGCAGGTCGTCGCCGCCAATGCCCCAGAATACGATTTCCGGCGAACGTTGCTTCACGGCCCGCACCACCTTCGATGCATGCAGGTCGCCCGACACCTCCCCCGCCACAACTAGAATCGATTTTTTCATGCTTGAACCACAAAATTCACAAGAATCACAGAAGTCAATAACCTGCTTCTTTTGTGTCTTTTGAGTATCTTGTGGTTAACTTCCCGTCTCCACGGCAACAAAGGCCATGTTGTATTGATCAGCCAACGCGATGAGTTTTTCTTTTTCGAGCAGGATGGTTTTTCCAGCTTCGACCGCCAGACACGACACCTTTGCCCGTTTCATTATTTGAAAGGTTTTGGACCCAATCACAGGAATATCAAAGCGCATGTCGTGCCCAACCTTGGGGACTTTCACAATCACCGTTCCAGCCTTGCCAACCCGGCCCGCGCGTTTGATGGTCTGGTTCGTGCCTTCGAATGCCTCGACGGCAATGATGAGCCCGTCCTTAATGGCGACCGTCTGGCCAATCTCGAATTCGCTGGTTCCTTTTACCAACTTGAGGCCCAGCTCAATGTCGGCGCGTTCTCGCTCGGTCGGGGCACGGCGGCTCAGCTGACCGACCTCGGGCGTGTAACCTTCCATGAAAGCATTACCCGGCAATACTTCGATGCCAAGGGATTCGATTTTATCCACGATGGATCCAAAAATTGTATGAGCATTGCGGACACTCAAAGCGCGGTACATTCCCAACGCCAGTTTATCCATCCGCAGATGAAACAGATTATGCGGAGCAATCTGCCCGACCATCACCGCCTGCTTGATGCTGGTTGATTCCAGTTTATCAAGAAACGCGCGCATGCTACCAAGGTGCATCCAATGAACTTCATCGGCCAGCGCAGTAATATCGCGTCGCGTCTCGCCCTTGAACCCCAACACGACAATGCGCTGCACACCCGCGGCCCGCGCAGCTTTCGCCAACATCAAAGGATAGGCATGCCGCCCGGCAATAACGATTAGTGATTCAGGAACATCCGGTTTCATATTGAGCGGGATCATGCCAGAAACCTGCAACCCTCTCCAACCCTTTTTCGGGAGGCAGAACAATCAGGGAAGCATGGCGGAGGGATCGATGCTGGTAAAGGAACTCAGCCCATCGTCATTGGCATCAATTAAGGCCAACAGTTCTTTGATTTTCTTTTGGTGGATCAGGTTACGGGCCGTCATGCCACCCGCATCGGGAATGTCGATTCGAGCGCCATGCTCAATGAGAAAACGCGCAGCCTTGTAATCGCCAGACTGGATCGACGAATGCAAAATGGTCTGTCCATTGCGCTTGATACGATCAATTTCTGCTCCGCCATCGAGCAGCAGGCTGGCCACTTTATATTTTCTTCCCTTCAGAGCATAGTCGAGTGCGGTTTGATCGTCTTTATTGCACAGCAAGACAGCGCCCTCCACCTTCAGCAAAGCTTGCACAGCGGGTTTCTTGCCGCAGATTGCGGCAATGTGAAGCGGGGAAAATCCTGCATAATTAAGCATTTTCGGATCCGCCCCTTTCTCCAGCAGCATACGAATACCCGCGGGCTGATTGCACCGTACCGTCTTGTGCAAAACGGTGTCCCCCCGCCGATCCCGGGCATTGATATTGACCGCGGATTGAAATAGCAGATTGCTGGCAATGGCTAGATCGCAAGACTCCATCGCCCGCATCAATGCGGTTCGACCTTCCTGGTCAACCGCATTTATATTGGCCCCCGACTCCAGCAAGAGGCTGACGGCATTGGTACTTTGCTGCGTGATGGCCTGATGCAAGGGCGGCACGCCGTCCGCTCCCGCCAGATCGGGGCTCACCCCTCCCTCAAGCAGGGTCTTGAGCATTGGAATATTCCGCAGGGCAATGGAAATCGGGGAGCGGCCATTGTTATCTCCAGCACAAAATACGGCACCATGATTCAGTAGCATCTCAACCATGTCGATATCTTCCGATTGAAATGCAGCAGCCAGTAAAGAGGGCCCATCCGGCGTCTCTCTTTGCGAAAGTAACTCCGGGTTTGCTTCAATCCGGGCTTCCAGTTCGCTTACTACGCCCATTTTAAGCAATGCAAACTCGTCTCCTTCCAGCGTGAAATAGTTATACGACGCATACCCGACTAACCCGCAAACGATGCCCGACAACATAATCCAGTATAAACTTCGGGAAACTCGGCCGAAGCGATTGATGAATGTGTTTAGAGCAAGAAGACGACGAGTAGAGTGGTGGAAAAGAAACACAACCAACCATAATACCGTCAAGGAACAGGTTACGGTCACCGCCAGAAGAAAACCTTGCCGACCCGCACCAAACCGGGCTTCATACCAAGAGTGCCATACAATAAGCAGAACACCGAGAATAGCGGCACCCAGTAGCCACAACAACCACTTTAACCATTCTTTGATTGTAATCAAGTCAGCCATAGCACACTTACATAAAGACAGTTAACGTAGTTGTTATCCCAAAAAAACACGAAATTCAAGACAATAGTATTTATTGCTAATTTATAGTCAGGGTGATTAGCTGAATTATCCCAAGCAGCTCAAAACAAACAGTTTCACTTT
>CAZWZW010000289.1:0-3654 GCA_964639125.1 uncultured Verrucomicrobiota bacterium | reverse complement strand
GGGCTATTTTACCGGGCAGGGCATTCCTGCCGTATTGGCCTTTCTGGTGATCATTGCCGAGTCCCTTGGCTCACTTGCTTTGATTGCCGGACTGCTTACGCGGGTGGCAGCTTTCGGAATTGGTGCTGTCATGGTGGTGGCTGCACTGATGCATGTGTCGAATGGCTTCTTTATGAACTGGTTTGGTGCACAGCAGGGTGAGGGATTTGAGTATCATCTGTTAGTGATCGGTATGGCACTGGCCCTGATCGTTAAAGGCGCCGGCCGCTGGTCGCTGGATGGTCTTGTTGCAAACAGGATCAAAGGGAAGCATGATAAGAATGATGGAAGCGAATAAACCACGCAACAAGGAGGAAGAAAATGGATTTGAAATCAATTAAAGAATCTATCGTAAATCATGTGTACCATATCCCTTCAGAGAGGAAAGTTCCTCTGCATAAACATGATCGGCAGGATGAGATATTCTATTGCATAAAAGGCTCTGGATATGGAGTTTTAGAAGATAGTGAAGTTGAATTGAATATAGGCAACGCATTTATTGTTCCTGCAGGAACGCCGCATTCGCTTCGAAGCGATGGAGACCTATATGTAGCTGCTATTCTTATTCCTGTAGTTGAAGAACGATAACAACATCGCCTGCGAATTGAGCATGCCTGGTACAACAACCGGTATTGTGGTGGCGGCCATACTAGCTAGCCGTTGTTGTTAGAGAAGAGCTGCGGCCATTGGAACCTCTGTTCCAATGGTCTTTGTGGATCTAATATTGCACGAGCGAATGGACCGGCAAGCCCGTCAGCTTGTCGCGCCCATTGAGGAAGCCGAGTTCGATGAGAAAATCGATCTCGGCAATCTCCACCTCAAAGTGATCCTTGATCAGCTCGACGGTTGCGGCGACGGTGCCGCCGGTGGCGAGCACGTCGTCGACGATCAGGATTTTCTGGCCGGGCTGAAACGCATCCTGATGGATCTCGACGGCGTCGGTGCCATATTCGAGTTCGTAGGTTTTTTGGTGGGTGGTGTGCGGCAGTTTGCCGGGCTTGCGGACCAGAATCGTTCCGGCACCCAGCGCATAGGCGAGGGCGGAGGCAAAGATAAAGCCGCGTGCTTCAATGCCAACGACCATATCGATGCCGCTATCTGCATGCCGTTCTTTGAGTGTGTCGATGGCCTGATGGAAGAGGTCGCCGTTGGCCAGCAGCGGAGTGATGTCCTTAAACTGGATTCCGGGTTTTGGAAAATCGGGGATGGTACGAATGGCATCTTTGAGTTGTTCCATGGTGTTCCTTACGGGTTGGCTGATTGAGCAATGGTGTCGAGCTTGTCGATGATGCGGTCGTAGTGCGAGCCTTTCCAATAGATTTTTCGGCAGTCCGTGCATTGAAAGAATTCGGTGTAATATTTTTGGGTCAGCGGTTCAAGCTGGTCGAAGACCGATTTTTTATCAACGGCCTCAATCAGTCCGTTGCAGGTGGGGCAGCGGAGAAACCGTCGGATCTGCCTGGAAAGGTCAAACCGCTCGAGTACTTCGCGGGCCTGCTGTTCGGAATTGGTTGAATGCAGCCAGCGGGCGTGGAGCATTCGGCGGTCGCGGGTGAGAATGATGCGGTTTTCTTCGATCGCAATACGGATGATTTCCGCATCGTCATAGTCGGTTCGATACAGTGTATCGAAGCCGAGCAGCCGCAGGATGCGCGCAAGTTTTCCGAGATGGACATCGAGTACAAAGGCGGTTTCGCGCAGCGGCGTCTCGCGTAGCCTGACAATGGGGGCAATGTCGAGGCTTTCAAAGACGGGATAGATTGCGGCGCGGTCGTTCGGTTGAAGTTGATAGCCGAATCCGACCGAGTTTCCGTTGACGATGATCAGGTCCACCTCGGTATGGGGAACCCCGAGCGCTTCAATGGAATCCTTGATGGCGGGATGTCCGTTGAAGGCATAGGAAATGGCTTTCTTCCGATGATGCCGGGGAAGAAAATCGTTCAGTTCCTCATAAAACCGAAATTCTGCCGCATGATCCCTCATAACCCGTTTACTTTAATGCTGTTCCCTACACATTGAAAGCCTGCTGCTTCCGGTTGCGAAACAAGATTGTAAAACACCCCGTTCTTTATTACTTTAACGCGTTTTAATTTGGAGAAACGGAATGAAGAAGCGGGTAATGTTGATTTTGGGGGCGTTGATAGCCATTTCGGCCAGTGGCGTGAACAACTTCTTTGGCATCCCGATCCTTGCCGAGCCGAAGGACGATGTTAATGCCATCATTCAAAACCTGATTATCGGGGAATACGACAAGGCCGGGCAGCACCTGAAGCATCTAGGCACAACTGCTCCAAAGTTTGCCAAGACCATCAAGCTTTCCGATTTCACGATTCCCTGTGCAGATTGCATTGCAGAGAAGGACCCCAAGTGCGTGGAATGCAAGGGCAAGCTGAAGGTGATCGATCCGCATTCTCTCCAGTATCTCCAATATAAGTTTGAGGCGGGCCTCGAAAACGACGAGCCGTTGGAAAACGCCTGGTCCATTGCCTGGAAGGCCTTTGATATTCGCCGGAAAAAAGTGACGGGCCGCGACATTTTCCAAGGGCATATCATGAAGATCGGACAGGATGCCTTCCTGATGAAAAGCGTGGATGGCGAAATGTTTTATCTGATGGGGTGCGTGACTTCCGGCGCAACGGTGGGCCAATCCTTTGTTGGTTATCGGTGGCCCCTGCCGAATCACCCACATCCTTATAAGGATGCCGAAGGGAAGACCCATACGGTCAAGTCCTACACCCTCAACCTGTGGTGGGATTATTAGCCCGACTCTCTGAGCATGCTTAGGCCGAATTCGGCTATCCGTTTAAAGGCCCCTGCCAAAAAATCCCGATATATATAGGGTTTTCCGGAGAGGTCGAAATAGGGGCTAAAAACAAGTTGCATGGCTGTTTTGTGAGCGTTATACAGGGTTCGGAGGCCGATACTTATGAAGACAGTGTGCATAGCAGCAGAACAAGAGATCAGCGTTCATCCAGTCGGCGGAATGCAGTTGTCCGAGGGTTATATCCGCAAGGACAAAAAAGGGTTTTCCGGAAACTTGCCTGGGCTTGCACCATTGAAGGGTGAATGTCTGGAAGAGGTCCTGCGAGGGCTGGAGCAGGAAGCCAAGAAATATTATGGCGATGATGTGGTCGTTGAAGTCATGCCAGATGGAGTCGCAGTTTAAGCGACGATCCCGTATTCTGATCTCGATGTGAAGGATGAAGTATTTCAGCATCAGAACTTCAGGTTCTATTTCTGACAAGGGTACCTTGCAATCTTCTGTTGTGCTTTACCCGTTTCATGCTACAAGTTTCCGATGCTTGGAAACGGAAAAAATAAATGACGCCGGAAGAATTTGGCCTAAACGAAGGGTTCCGAATACAAATTGATTCGGTGTCGGACAAAGGGCTGGCGGTCGCCCGTGTTACGGCCATCCACAAGGGGGAGTGCGAAGTCTCCGACGGCGAAGAAACCCGTTCCGCCAAGATGACCGGCCGGATGCGGCACCACGCCAAATCCAAACTCGACTATCCAACCGTTGGCGACTGGGTGCTGGTGAAGGATTTTGACGATGGAGATTTTGGCACCATCCATCGTGTGCTCAAACGGCAGTCCGAACTGAAACGTAAAACC
>CAZWZW010000288.1:0-3672 GCA_964639125.1 uncultured Verrucomicrobiota bacterium | reverse complement strand
GGGGCCTGGGAACGGCTGGACCTGCAGTATTTTGAGTTGATCAAGGCCGCCGGATTTACATCGGTCCGTATTCCGGTGCGCTGGTCGGCCCATGCGGCGGATGCTGCGCCGTACACGCTGGACCCGGCCTTTGCGGCCCGCGTGGATGAGGCGGTCGATGCGGCGCTGGAACAGGGGCTGATGGTCATTCTGAATGTACACCATTACGTTGCGTTCATGGAGGACCCAAAGGCGCACGAAGCGCGGTTGCTGGGCATCTGGAAGCAGCTGTCCGAACGCTACCGTCAACGCCCGCGCGCGCTCTGTTTCGAGGTGCTCAATGAACCCACCGGCAAGGTGACGCCCGAAACCTGGAACCGCGTGCAGCTTGCGGCCCTGCGGCTGATCCGTAAAACAAATCCGGAACGCATTGTTTTTATGGCTCCGCTGGGCTGGAACCGGATCGGGCACCTGAAGGATCTGGAGCTGCCTTCCAATGATCGGAACCTGATTGCCTCGGTTCATTTTTACGAGCCGTTCTGGTTTACGCACCAGGGGGCCGGCTGGGTGAAGCGCGATATTCCAACCGGGAAGGAGTGGCGCGGTACGGAGGAGCAGAAAGCCGAGCTGATTGCCGATCTTGATGCGGCGCAGCGGTGGTCGAAGGAGCACCACATTCCGATCAACGTCGGCGAGTTCGGAGCCTACAGCAAGGCCGATATGAAATCGCGTGTTCGCTGGACGTCGTTTCTGACGCGTGAAATGGAACAGCGCGGCCTGTCGTGGAATTATTGGGAATTCTCTTCCAGCTTCGGGGTGTACGATCCCGTTGCCAAAGCGTGGAGAGAACCCTTGTTGAATGCATTGATACCAAAGGATGGAAAAAAATGAGAAAACTAGTATGGATGGCCCTTGCGGCGGTGTGCACCGCGGGAGCGGCTGAAAAGAAACCGAACGTTCTGTTTTTGTGTATGGACGACCTGAAGCCGGAGCTGGGATGCTACGGCGCGGAGCAGATGAAGACGCCGAACATCGACCGGCTGGCGCAGGGCGGTATGCTGTTTCAACATCACTATGTGCAACAGGCCGTCTGCGCCTGCTCCCGGGTAAGCATGTTCTGCGGGCTGCGACCGGATACAACCCGCATCTGGGATCTCAAGCACAATGCGCGCACGGAAAATCCGGCGGTCTTCACGATGCAGCAGTTTTTCAAGCAGCATGGATACACCACGCTGGGCGCGGGTAAGGTGTTGCACGGGTTTAAGAATGATGATCCGCAATCGTGGTCGGAGCCCTTCGTTCGGGATGAACAGCTGCCCTATAGCGACGGTTTTCCGATTCCGGCCGATAACCAATATCAGGCCAAAGCGATCCATGAGGCGTTTGCGGAATTGGACCGGACCGGGATCAAGGGCTATAAACCCCGCAAGGACTGGCTTGCGGCTAAAGGCGCCCGCCCGCCGTTTGAGCATATTGATGTGCCGGACGGGGCCTATGCCGACGGCGGCATTGCCAGCTATGGTATTCAACGGTTGGAGGAATTTTCAAAATCGGGAAAACCGTTTTTTCTGACGCTGGGTTTTCACAAGCCGCACCTGCCGTTTGTGGCCCCGGAAAAATATTGGGACCTCTATCCCGACGACTCCATCGAACTCGCTGCCTTCCGTAAACACGCCAAGGATTCGCCGGACTATGCCTACCATACCTGGGGCGAGCTGCGGAACTATTCCGGGATGCCCAAAACGGGGGATCTGACCGACGCGCAGCAGCGTGAACTGATCCATGCCTATTATGCCTGTGTCTCCTACGTTGATGCGCAGG
This sequence comes from uncultured Verrucomicrobiota bacterium, assembly GCA_964639125.1. GTDB lineage: Bacteria > Verrucomicrobiota > Kiritimatiellia > Kiritimatiellales > Pontiellaceae > Pontiella. The sequence continues at coordinate 1,872 of CAZWZW010000288.1, read as the reverse complement.
TGGGCCGGGTGCTGGATGCGCTCCGGCAAACCGGACTGGATAAAAACACCATCGTGGTGCTGTGGGGCGATCACGGCTGGCACCTCGGCGACCACGGCCTCTGGTGCAAGCACTCCAATTTTGAGCAGGCCACGCATTCGCCGCTGATCATTTCCGCTCCCGGCCTTCCAAAGCCTGGAAAAACCGATTCGATGGTGGAGTCCCTTGACATTTTTCCGACGCTATGTGAGCTGGCTCGCCTTCCCATTCCGACAGAAGTTCAGGGCAGGAGCATGGTATCGATTCTGAAAAATCCAGCAATCGAGGTGAAAGATTTTTCCATGAGCCAATATCCGCGGCGCGGCAACCTGATGGGCTATGCCCTGCGTACGGAGCGCTACCGTATGGTCACCTGGATGAAGGACGGGATTAAGAATACCGGAACATTTGATCCGGCCGGGATTGTTTCCACCGAACTTTATGACTACAAAACGGACCCGCTGGAAACGGTGAATCAGGCGGTCAATCCTGAATACAAATCCGTGGTTGAAGATCTCCAGAAAAAGATGATTGGCTACTTTAAGAAATACGAACAATAGGATCGGGGTGCGAAAATAAGTCAGCCCGACTGCTTAACCAGCATCCGCATGATGTTTCGCACCACAAAGGCGAGGTCTGCAGGAGCATGGGCAATACACTCCTCCAACGAGGTGTGACCGGAGGAAATGCTAAAGGCATAGTCAAACGTGTTGAGGAAGGGATTCAGCTCGCCCTGAAGCGCTCCGGAAAGCAGGAGGCTCTTAGCGCCGGTATCCCGCGCCATTTTCGCCAGCACCGCACAGAGCTTGCCGGAAGCCGTCTGCCCATCGGTTCGGCCTTCGCCGGTAATCAGAAGATCCGCACCTTCCAGCGCGGACGACAATCCGATAGTTTCCGCAATCAATGCCGCACCCGGCACGATCGCTGCCTTGCAAAAGGCGCGCAGACCATAGCCCAGCCCCCCCGCAGCGCCATCGCCGGGTGCGTCCTTCATGCCGGTTGCCTGACGAAGGTTGGCTAACCCGGAATCCAGCAGCTTGACCATGTCGGGTGTTGCACCCTTTTGCGGGCCGAATATGGCCGCCGCCCCATTTGGACCGGTTAACGGGTTGGTTACATCGCATGCCACTCGAAGTTGAATATGCTCCAATCCCGGAATCCTATTCGATGAGTCGATGGAGTGGATCTTCGAGAGAATCCTGCCGCCGCGCCCGGTAATTTCATTTCCGTTGGAATCAAGAAGTCGGTAGCCCAGTGCCTGGGCCAAACCCGTGCCGCCATCGACCGTTGCACTGCCGCCGATGCCCATCACAATGGAGGTATGGCCCTCTTCGAGCAGATGCCGGACCAGTTCGCCGGTGCCATAGGTGGTTGCTTTCATGGGATTCAGCTGATCGGCTTGAACCTGTTCAATCCCGGAGGCGGACGCCATTTCCGTAATCGCAGAACCATCGGGAAGAAGGCCATACTGCGCAGCAACCCGATCGCCTAAGGGGCCACAGACCTTCAGGGTTTGAAAGGTCCCTTGTGTTGCGGCAACCACCGCCTCGACCGTTCCTTCTCCGCCGTCGGCCATTGGAAAGGTCAATATGTCAGCATTCGGTATTTCGGTTGAAATCACCGATTGGATGATTTCGCAAATCCTGGCGCTGCGCATATTCCCTTTAAAGGAGTCGGGGGCAATGACGATTTTCATTTTCGGGGCCTCTCTCTCGACGCCTTCGCCGAGACTCGCCCAAGCTTGAAGGCCTCAGCATTCAAATCAAGGCTTAAGGGTCGTGAATCGGCGACCGTGAAGCCTGAACGGGTCTGGTGGATGTTTCGGTTTTTCAACCGGTGAGGACTCGGATTATG
>CAZWZW010000287.1:0-3687 GCA_964639125.1 uncultured Verrucomicrobiota bacterium | reverse complement strand
ATGGTCAAAGCCATCCGTAATATCGAAATCGCCATCGGCGACGGAGTCAAACAAGCGACTGCATCCGAGCTCAAAAACAAACTCATCGCCCGCAAAAGCATCGTTGCTGCCCGCCCTGTTTCCGCCGGAGAAATCTTCACCGAAGAAAACCTAACCGTAAAACGCCCCGGAACCGGCCTCTCCCCTATGTTATGGGATGAAATCATCGGCCAGCCTGCACAACACGACTATGCCGAGGAAGACCCAGTTGATCGCTGCTAACGCGGCTTTACTATAGCAGAAGTTGGCCACAAGAGAACGCCCCGCAGTCGCGAGGGTCTTCGACAATGAACACAAAAGTAAAATCCGGAGAATCGGCTTTTTTTTGCTCTTTCGTGGCAACCCCGATGCGTAGGGGCAGGTTAAGGATAGTCTGATTAGGAATCACAAGATGGTAGGACGTTGGAGAGTAAGGAACCTAGAGCAACTCTCTTTCAATTTGTCGCAACGACAGGGCCGCCGGGCCGGCGGCGATACGTATCGGCGGCGCGCTTGCCATCCCAGACGACAAAATTAAGCAGAAAATGCTCTAATAAGCAAAAATCGGAGATTTCCGCCTTCCTAAACCCCGGCAGATAAACAATCGGAAGGAAGTAGAGTACGCTCAGAAAGCCGAAAGGATAAACTTAAAGCGTGGAATCGCATGAACGAGTACTTAACAACCCGCATTTAGGGTGCTATAAGCACGATATGGGAATTTCCAGATCACATTTAAATACACACAAAGGAAACGTTGAATTCGATGTGCAACGGCTGTCGGATACCATCAAGTCCCGTTATCCGGACGTTTCCTTTTGTCTACTGCTTGGCTCCGCAGCTGATGGTTTAGTGCGCGAAGGTTCTGATGTAGATCTGGCCTGTTATCTGTCCGAGCCGACAACCCTGGACTTCTATTCGACCATTGCTGAAACAGTCGATGAAGTGATTCCCGATGTACGCTGCGACATCGGGATCCTGAACCGGGCAGAACCCGTGTTTCGGTTTGAAGCACTCAAGGGTAAACTGCTCTTTGCGCGCGATATGGAGCAGTATGCATCTTTTTTCTCGCTGACGTGCCGGGAATACGAGAGCCAGATGTTCGACTACGAGCGCCAACGTCAATACCGTAAGGAGGCTGCTCATGCGGTATAACGGCGTAGTGCAGAGAAAGCTGGCCCTTTTGGAACAGCAAGTGCAACGGCTGGGGACAAGCATGGAGTCGGTACAGTTGGAAGACTTCAAGGTCAATTGGGAAAAGCGGTGCGTGGTTGAGCGTGCATTGCAGGTGTCGGTTGAAATCATGATCGATGTAGCCGAGCGCATTATCGCATTGGAGGGTGCCGGGCCGGTTGCCACGGCGGCTGAAGCCATCGAGACTCTGGTTCGATTGAAGGTGTTGGACTCATCCATGCCATATATTGATATGGTTCGGTTTAGGAACATGGTCGTTCATCAGTATGAGGAGATAGATTCTGCGGTGCTCTTTGATCTCGTAAAAAACCGGATGGGCGATTTTCGAAAATTCAGAGATGAAATTGACGCATTAGACTGAGTCGCCAATACATCCTCTCAGTCCTCGCGAAGCCTCCGTCTTTCGGGGTAACTTCAGTCCGCTACATGCTGTAAGCTTCTTGCTGTTCGCTTAATTCTTAACCCTTAACTCCGCTCGCTCTGTCCGCTGTAAGCTAAAACCTGCTAGCTTCAAAATCCCTAACCCTTAGCACTGCGAGCTCGGCTTATCTAGCCTATTGAAAGTAGGCCATTTTATGCTATAAAAACCGCAATGAACAAGATGTATACCAGTCTCGAAGAAGTAGAGAGCGGTTTTATTTCGCTCTATGAAGAGTGTTGCGATACCTGTTTGTGGTTTTGGCAGCGAACCGGCGTGCCCTCCACTTCTGCTGGTCGGATTGAAGCACTTCGGCTTATCGAACAAAACGGAACATTGCAACAATTCGCAAAAGCCCGGGAATTGAAGACGTGGCTCTAACCGTATTCCAAGAGGAAGTTTGCCGGTTGATTGCCCGGAATCGGGTTGCCAGTGGCGAGAGCTACATCGCGGGCGGGGTGGCCTTGAATATGGCGTTGGATGCTCCTCGGTTGTCTCGGGACATTGATATTTTCCACGACTCCACCGAAGCATTACAGGTTTCATGGGAGCAAGACCGGACTCTACTGGAAAAACAAGGATTTCAGGTTCAGGTCGTTCGCGATGCGCAGGCCTACGTTGAAGCGGTCGTTCGGGTGAAAGACGATCAAGTATTGTTGCAGTGGGTGCGAGACAGTGCCTATCGCTTTTTCCCGCTGGTTGAGGATGAACATCTGGGACTAACCTTGCATCCCTTCGATCTTGCCACGAACAAGGTTCTTGCATTGGTCGGACGCCTGGAAATACGCGACTGGATAGATGTGCAGGAAAGCGCGAGAAAAATACAACCCCTAGGATTGCTGGCCTGGGCGGCCTGTGGAAAAGATCCCGGTTTTAGTCCTCTGTCCATATTAAATGAGGCAGCGCGCTCCTCGCATTATACGGCGGAAGAACTGGAGCGACTTGATTTTTCCGGCAGCCCCCCCGATCTATCAACATTGTCCCTCCAGTGGAAAGAGATGCTGAAAACCGCACCTCAAACGATAAGTCTTCTTCCCGCAGAACACGCAGGCCAGTGTCTGTTGGATGAAGCCGGAAAACTTTTTTTCGGAAATTTGGAAACATTAAAAAAAGCGATGGAGTTGGGATCGTGTCAATGGCATCAGGGAACCATTGGCGGCGTACTACCCGAAATTGTAGGCTAAATCCCTGCTCCCCGCTGTAAGCTTCTTGCTGTTCGCTTAATTCATAAAACGTACATGTCACGCCGTAATAAATAGACGGCGGAAAACCCAACCCTTAAAACTTAACAACCCTGACAAGGAATGCTATACACCGCATTATGAATCGGGAGGATCAAATTTTGAATTGGATAACGGAAGGACTGGGCCGTTACTCCGATGAGCTGAAGGGGTACCGTGTCGTCCTGTTTGGTTCAAGAGTTCGGGGCGATCAACGTGATCGGTCGGATTTTGACCTGGGTATTCTTGGTAGCAATCCAGTCGCCCTGTCAACCTTCTACCGGATTTCCGACTTCCTCGAACAGTTACCTACGCTTTACCGGATCGATTGGGTAGATCTGAACCGGGCATCGGACTCCTTTCGCTGTAATGTCCTGAAAGATGCAAAGGTAATTTATGGATAGCGATGAACTATTGAAAGATTTAATCCGCGCCTTGGCCGAACTCGAGGATGCATTGATGCTTCCCGCTGAAAACGATGTGATCAAGGCGGGCTGTATCCAGTATTTCGAGTTTACGTTTGAACTCGCGTGGAAAACGGTCAAACGGTTTGCCGAGGACGAAGGAATTGCTGACTGCAACTCCCCCAAGGCGGCGCTCAAGGCAGCCTTTTCCAGTGGATGGATCGACGACGAGGAGGTCTGGCTCGACATGCTCTCCTCGCGGAATAAAATGTCGCACACCTATAGTGCATCATCCGCCCTGCAGGTTTTTGATAAATTACCGGAATACGTCACGGCCCTGAAAAAAATGACTGCTGGGTTGTCTGGTATGAAAAGTCCCAACTCTTAATGGTTATATAACTACGAGCTCCACCCGCTCCCTGTCAGCTTCACGCAT
>CAZWZW010000286.1:0-3723 GCA_964639125.1 uncultured Verrucomicrobiota bacterium | reverse complement strand
TGACGAGACTCGAACTCGCAACCTCCAGCGTGACAGGCTGGCGCTCTAACCAATTGAGCTACACCCCCACAAAGGAGCCGACATAGTATTCATTTCGGCGCGGCGCGCAAGTGGAAATTCTCACTTTTTTTTCGGAGTTATTCCCGAATCTGCCCTTCGCCTTCGATAACGAATTTATAGGTAGTGAGTTCCTCCAGTCCCATCGGCCCGCGCGCATGCAGTTTATCGGTGCTAATTCCGATCTCTGCGCCCATACCAAACTCCGCCCCGTCGGTGAAACGGGTGGAGGCGTTGATGTAGACCGAAGAGGAATCCACTTCGGCGAGAAAGATTTTTTCGGCCTTCTCGTCCTGCGTGACGATGGCATCGGAATGCCCGGAGCCATATTGGTTGATGTGGGCCACGGCGGCATCGACATCGTCCACCACGCGGATGGCAAGGATCATTTCCAGAAATTCTTCATACCAGTCGTCTTCCGTAGCCGCCGTGGCAGAGGGAATGTATTTACAAACGGTTTCATCCCCTCGCAGTTCCACGCCGCGGGCCCCCAGGATTTCGCCCATCCTTGGCAGAAACGCCTCGGCAATATCCTTGTGCACCAACAATGTCTCCATGGCGTTGCAAACGCCGGGGCGCTGACATTTGGCGTTTTCTGCAATCCGCCAGGCCATTTCAAGGTCGGCCGCCGCATCGATGTAGGTGTGGCAAACGCCTTTGTAGTGCTTGATCACCGGAACGTGCGACATTTCGGTTACGGCCTGAATCAACCCTTCGCCGCCGCGGGGAATGATGAGATCCAGATAGTCGGTCATTTGGCACATGACCTTGACAGCCTCGCGGTCAGTCGTGGGGATCAGCTGTATGGCCGCGGCAGGCATCCCTTTCGGTTTGCCGCCTTTTTGCATGGCCTTGGCGATGGCAAGATTGGAGTGGATGGCTTCCTTGCCTCCGCGCAGGATAACGGCGTTGGAGGTTTTAAAGCAGAGGGCGGCGGCATCGCACGTTACATTCGGGCGCGACTCGAAGATAATGCCGATCACGCCGATGGGGACGCGGACTTTTCTGATTTCAAGGCCATTGGGGCGGTTCCATGTGCTGATCTCTGTGCCAACCGGATCGTTGAGTACGGCGACGTCGCGCAGGCCTTTGATCATCCCGTCAATCCGCGCATCGGTCAGCTCAAGCCGATCCAGCATGGCTGCGTTGAGTCCGTTTTCTTTTCCCGCCGCGAGGTCTTTTTCATTTTCCGCCTGAATCCAGGCACGTTGGGCATCCAGTTCCTCGGCCATGGCTTCCAGGATTGCATTTTTTTTCCGGGTAGACAGTTTGGCCAGCTCGCGGCTGGCTCCCAGCGCGTTTTTCCCGATTTCAAGAACCTGTGTTTTTACGTTCATATTTCCCCCTGAAGGATAACCATGTTGTCGTGATGAATCACTTCTTCCGACTTGGCATCGGACTTTTGGCCGATGGTTTCGATAATGTCATTGCTGGCATACTCCACGAGACCGCGGGCAATGTGCGCCCCGTCGCCGGTTTGTATGCCGACCATGGCTCCGACCTTGAAGCTTCCATACACCGCCTTGATGCCTACGGGCAACAGGCTTTTTCCCTTTTTCAGGGCGGTGGCGGCACCATCATCAATGACGAGGTGGCCTTCCGCCCGATTGAAAAAGGCAATCCAACGTTTGCGTTTTGAAATATTTCCGGCCTTTGGAAACAGTAGAGTCCCCTCGTCTTCGCCGTTGAAAATTTGCGTGAGCACTCCGGTCTTGCGTCCGTTGGCAATGACGACCGGAATACCGTTATGCGCGGCAATCTGTGCCGAATCCAGCTTGGAGGCCATTCCTCCGGTCGAAAACTTATCCTGTTTGTCCGCCACCAGTCCGAGCACCTCATCATCGACTTCCTCTATATAGGAGACGCGTTTGGTATTTCCGTTACTTCCGGGTTCCCGCAGTCCGTCGGTCGTACTGAGCAAGACTAGGGCGTCGGCATCGACAAGAATCGCAACCAGCGCGGCGAGTACATCGTTGTCGCCAAACTTGATCTCTTCGGTAGAGATCGCATCGTTTTCGTTGATGATCGGAACAATGCGGTTCTCGATCAGGTTCAATAGTGTGTTGCGGGCGTTGAGGTGCCGCGCTCGATGCTTCAGGGCATCATGCGTTAACAGTACTTGGCCAATATTGCATTTATTATCGCCAAACAACTGATCGTACAGGCTCATCAAGCGCGTCTGCCCGACCGCCGCCGCCATTTGTAGATCGGGAATCGCCTTCGGCCGCGTTTTCATGCCGAGCGCTTCGAGTCCGGCACCGATTGCGCCGGATGAAACAAAAGCCACTTCGCCGCCGCTGTTCTGGAATTGAGCCATTTCATCGACGAGCAGTTTCAGCCGCCGCGAATCGGGGCGCCCGGTACGTTGCACCAACACTTTGCTGCCCGCCTTAACGACGATGCGCTTTGCTTTTTTCAGTGCATCTCTATGCTGTAGATTCTGTGTCATAAATTATTCGTCGTTCATTAAACAGTCGAAGGTGCTACCACAATTACGGATTATTGTCTAGGCGAGGCATCTATCGTGTTTTCAAGCCAGAGAAGTTCCGCTACGGTGCGCGCATGAGAATTACGAGTGGTATTTTAAGGAACCGGCGTTTCGATGTGCCGAAGCAGGATGTGCGCCCGACAAAAGAGCAGGTACGCGAGGCTGTTTTTTCATCGCTGGGCGGAACGTGCAACGGGTTGAGGGTCCTGGATTTATTTGCGGGCTCCGGCGCGCTGGGCATGGAGGCGTGGAGCCGGGGCGCGGAGGCCGTGACCCTTGTGGAGCTGAATACCGGCGTCTGGAAGAATCTGCAGGACAATGTGGCCGCGCTTCAAAACGACCAGCTCGGCAAGGCAAAGTGTATTAAAGCCGATGCAATCAAATATCTGGACCGGGCGGAGGGGCCCTTTGACCTGATTCTGGCGGATCCTCCCTACGACCTGCCCGATGCCATGGCATTGACGCTGGACGGTATTCGGCGGCATTCGGTTTTGACAGAGGATGGAGTCCTGGTGTACGAGTTGCGCTCATCGGACGCGCCCTCCGTTTCGGAGTTTTGGGAAATCTTGCGCGATAAGAAGTATGGCTATGCGCGCGTTCTGATGTTGAAGCTAAAGAGAGAGGATGCATCATGAACAAGGCAGCACTGTGCGCGGGAACCTTTGATCCCATCACTATGGGACATTTGGATGTGATCGAGCGGGCGTCTCGGATTTTCCCCCGCGTGGTGATTGCGGTGGCAACGAGTTCCGGGAAAAACCCTCTTTTCAGTCTGGATGAACGGATCGAGCTGGTCCGCGAGTCCACATCGCATCTGGAAGGCATTGAGGTGGATGCCTTTGATGGCCTGCTGGTCGATTATGCCGAATCAAAGCGGGTGCGAGTTATTGTTCGTGGCCTGCGCGCCTTTTCCGACTTTGAATATGAATTCCAGATGGCGCTTATGAACCGGCGGCTTACGCCGGCAATCGAAACCATTTTCCTGATGCCGAAGCAGGACTACTCCTATGTCAGCTCCAGCAACGTGCGCGAAGTCGCCGCACTGGGTGGTGACACCTCCGTCTTTGTGCCGGCACCCGTTCATCGCGCACTCAAGGCGCGGAACTCTCGGTAGTCTTTGGCTGCTTCTTCTTAATTTGTCGCAACGACAGGGCCGCCGGGCCGGCGGCGATACGTAT
>CAZWZW010000285.1:0-3737 GCA_964639125.1 uncultured Verrucomicrobiota bacterium | reverse complement strand
AAAAAGAAATGTTGGATGTGGTTTCACCTTTTGACGGGAGCCTCATTAAAACCATACCGATGCACAATGCGGGCGATGCCGAGGCCATGTTGCAGACCGCAACCCGGCTCTTTCACGATCGTGATGGCTGGCTGGAGCACGACCAGCGGATTGCCATTCTAAACAAACTGTCCGGACGGGTCGCCGCAGAGGCCGAAGAATTTGCCCTGCTGATTGCCCGGGAGGGCGGCAAACCCCTGGTTGATGCGCGGATCGAAGTGGCCCGCGCTGTCGACGGTATTGCTCTCGCAGCCAAGGAACTCTTGCACGTCGTGCGCGGCGAAGAGATTCCGATGGGGCATACGGCGGCGACGCGCGGCCGGACGGCTTTTACGACCCGCGAGCCGAGGGGGGTGGTACTGGCGATCAGCGCCTTCAACCATCCGCTGAACCTGATCGTGCATCAAGTGGTTCCGGCCGTTGCGGTCGGTTGTCCCGTAATCATCAAACCGGCTCGGGCCACGCCGTTGAGTGCCTTGCGCCTGTGCGAACTGTTGGCCGCATCCGGTCTCCCTGAGGGCTGGTGTCAGCCGATTATCTGCGGTAGCGATGTTGCGACCCAGCTGGTCGTTGATCCCCGCTTGGCGTTCATGACCTTCATTGGTTCCTCCAAAGTGGGCTGGGCCTTGCGAAGTAAGCTGGCCCCAGGGGTATACTGCGCGCTGGAGCATGGTGGTGCGGCGCCGGTGATTGTGGATAAAACCGCCGATCTCGTGCACACGGTTCCGTCGCTGCTGAAAGGGGGCTTTTATCACGCCGGTCAGGTGTGCGTTTCTGTGCAGCGCGTTTTTGTCGAGGAATCCATTGCTCGTGAGGTCGCAGAAAAGCTGGCCGAAGGTGCGGCCAGACTTAAGGTGGGTGCGGCGACGGCCGAAGAGACCGATGTCGGCCCTCTGATTCTCCCGCGCGAAGTTGAGCGGGTGCACGCATGGGTCGAAGAGGCCATCGCTGGCGGAGCCGAACTGCTCACAGGCGGAAAGCCGCTGAGTGAAAGCTTGTATCAGCCGACCGTGCTGTATAATCCGCCTGCCGATGCGAAGGTTTCGACCCTGGAAATTTTCGGTCCGGTGGTCTGCATTTATCCCTACACCGATCGGCACGAAGCCATCAAACGAGCCAACAGTCTGGATGTTGCCTTCCAGGCCGCGGTCTATACGGGAGATCTGGAGGTGGCATTCGATACGGTGAAACGGCTCGATGCCTCCGCTGTGATGGTGAATGATCATACCGCCTTTCGAGCGGACTGGATGCCTTTTGGCGGACGACGCGCCTCAGGGTACGGCATGGGCGGAATCGGCTATTCGATGCGGGATATGACCCAAAGCAAGATGACAGTGATCAAATCAATACGTCTGAAGGGTTGAGTGATGACGGGCTTTTTCCCGACTTTTGTTACGACCTTGCTGGCCGGTACGGCTTTGGCGGAACGGCTCAATGATTTTGATGTGTCGAACGCGAGCGTGTCTACGGCGAAAATCCTTTCGGGCGGGCCGCCGCGCGATGGCATTCCGGCGATCGATCACCCCGTCTTCATCAAGATCGGCGACGTGGACTTTCTGAGCCCGGACGACGAAGTGCTGGGGTTTTCCGTGGAGGGGGAGGCGCGCGCCTACCCGCTCCGGATTCTGGTGTGGCACGAAATCGTCAATGATGAAATTGCAGGACACCCCATCGCGGTAACCTATTGCCCGCTGTGTGGTACGGCGATGGTTTTCAGCCGCAAGACGGGAGGGCGCACGGTCGACTTCGGCGTTTCCGGATTGCTTTATCAAAGCGACGTGCTTATGTATGATCGCCAAACGGAATCGCTCTGGTCGCAACTGGCCATGCAGGCGGTTTCAGGCCCGCTTGTGAAAGAACCGCTCGTCTGGTTGCCCAGCGTGCAGACGACGTGGAGTGCTTGGAAAAAGCGACATCCGCAGGGGCGCGTGTGGTCGACCGACACCGGATTCAATCGCAACTATGAAGCACCGGCATACGCCCGTTATAAGGCCGGTTCAGGAATTATGTTTCCTGTTCCCGAATATCGCACGGAGCTTCAACCCAAGGCCTGGGTGGCGGGCGTTATGGTAGGCAATCAGGCGTTCGCTTTCCCTTTGAAAGAGTTGCCGCCGAATGAAATTTTAGAGCAAAAAATAGACGACATACCGATTGAGGTCTCCTATGATCCCTCCTCGCGTCAGATCTCTGTCCGAAACAGGGGCAGTGGCTTGACGGTTCCCATAGTGCAGGTGTACTGGTTTGCATGGCAAGCCTTCCATCCTGAAACGGAATTATGGACGCTGGAGGAAAGCAACCGTGAACGGAAAAGAGACGCCCAATCTGGAACAGTGGGTCGATGAGCATGGCGACGCCCTGTTCAGCTATGCCCTCAGCCGCCTGAAGAACCGCTCCTCCGCCGAAGACGTGGTGCAGGAGGCATTTCTGGCCGCCTTTCGTGCGCGGGATAAATTTTCCGGCACCTCCTCCGTCCGCACCTGGCTCATCGGCATCCTTAAGCATAAGATCGTCGACCTCATCCGCAAGGAGGGGCGTGAGCAGCCGCTGGACGAGATCGAGGAGATCGATGCCACGGAAGAGCTGTTTTTCGATCGCAAGGGCCACTGGCGCATCAAGCCGGTCGAGTGGCAGGTCAACCCCGGCAAGGTGCTCGAACAAAAGGAATTCATGGCCGTGCTTTTCCAATGTCTGGAACATCTGCCCGACCGCTTGCACCGCCTTTTTGTGCTGCGTGAGCTGGAGGATTGCGATACGGACTTTATCTGTAAGGAATTACAGATTACCCCGACCAACTTATGGGTCATGCTCCACCGGGCGCGGGTGCGCCTGCGCGGATGCCTGACCGAAAACTGGTTCGGAGGTTCCTGATGTTGAGCTGTAAAGACGTATCTAAACTGGTATCCGAGTCGCTGGAGCATCCGCTCCCGTTTCGGAAGCGCATGGGCGTGCGCATGCATCTGATGATGTGCTCGCTCTGCCGCCGCTACCAGCGCCAGATGCTTCAGCTCCGGGCCCTGGTAAAAGGGGCCGCCGCCTCCGAACCGGAATCGGGCCCGCTGCCCGAAGATGTCAAAATACGCATCAAAAAACGTCTTTCCGACGAGCGGCACTGAACGGTTGAGTTGAATATGTAAGGATTCATCGTGCTCCTCGACTACCTTGTGTCGGGCAGAATGCTTTTGCCGGCAGATCGCTTAACCCAAGGAGCACAACATGAAAAACATCATTGCACTATTCATCACGTTTTTACTGGGCGCATCAAGCGCGTGGGCCGGGCAGGAAAACTGGCTGACGGATTTTGAAAAGGCGAAGGCCGAATCGGCCAGACGCAAGGTTCCGATTCTGGCAGACTTTGCCGGGTCCGATTGGTGCGGCTGGTGCATCAAACTCGATAACGAAGTTTTTTCCAAACCCGAGTTTCAGGCCTATGCGAAAGACCATCTCGTTCTTTTCCTGGCTGATTTTCCCAGCGCCAAGAAGCAATCGGAAGCCGTTAAGAAACAGAATGCTGCGCTCGCGGAAAAGTACGGTATCGAAGGTTTTCCTTCCGTGCGGTTACTCGATTCCACCGGCAAGGTGCTTGGGAAAACCGGGTATCAGAAAGGTGGCGCAGTCCACTATGTCGAGCATATCAAAAAAATGTTGAAATAAAGCACAACCATGATTCAGAATCTTATTTCTGTTCTTGTGCTGATGGC
>CAZWZW010000284.1:0-3745 GCA_964639125.1 uncultured Verrucomicrobiota bacterium | reverse complement strand
TCTAAAAACGCTCCTGTCCGAATCCATTCACCACAAAATTCTACGTAGAGCCTAAAATGATTACACTTTCATCTGTGTTTTTTCAAAAGGTACACACAACACCTGCCTGCATCGGGTAGGCGTCGAAGCATTTTTTTAAAGAATATGTCAAAACCATCAAAACCAGCGGCATTTCCCTTTTTAGAGGGGGTGCATGCAGTGGCATTTCCCGATCGTTAGGTGTGATTCGAAAAGAAATCAGGAGGAATGATGATGAAACTGAGATGGATGGGCGTGGTGGCTGTTTTGGCCCTCGCGGGTGTTATACAGGCAGCCGAACTTGTTTACGAGGGATTTGATTATGCCAGCACGTCCAATGGCGTAAATGCGAATGCCCTGAGTGGAGGGACCGGATTGTCCGGATCCTGGACGAGTACGGGAACCGGGAATTTTAATGTAACTTCCAATAGCTACACCGTGGGTTCTCTCACAGTATCCGGCAATAAGCTCAAACGGACGGCTACCGGCGGAACCGAGGGGATAGCCAGAACCATCAGCGCCGCGCTTCCGGCAGACTTCTGGTTCAGCGCCATCTACAATACCTCGGCCAATTCCACGTTTGCCATTGGTGGCGGTACCTTAAATTCCGGCAGCAGCGGCAACGGTGCGATGACCACGGGGCCCGGATACGGATTTAGGCATCAGAGCGGAAATCTGAAGGCCGTCGCATGGCCTGCCGGCAGCGGTGTGAATCCGACCGCCGGTGCCAACGTTGCCAAAGCGAACGGCGAGACGATTCTGCTCGTCGGACACGTGCAGCGGAATGTGGGCGGAAACGATACCGTTGATATTTATGAGGTGGATGCAACCCTGCTGCAGCCGGCTTCTCCGATTACCTCGGTTACCATTCCCGCCGAAGCCGGAACATTGAATACAGTGACGATGTCGTCCAACCGCGGACCGGGATACGACGAAATCCGCATTGGTGATACCTATGCCGATGTTGTACCTGCTTCAGCCGAATTTTCGTTCACGACAACCCCTCCCGACCAGAAGATCATAGCCGTTAACTATCCGGCCACGTCGGGTACGAACAGCATTGTTGCGGAGTTTGCAAATAGTGCTGCAGGGGTGGAAATCATTGCATTGAACGTATCGAATGAATCGAATGCATTCAGCGCCGTGACCAGTGTGCCGCTCACGATGAACGATCCTTCCCCGTCGAACACGGTGCTTGAATTTGCCTACGATCCGACGGCCTATAAAGACATTACCGGTGCAACGGCTGGATTCACCAGATTTGGTGCGGTTGATATTATCTGGTCAAATCTGACGACCGATGTGGTCGGCACCAACACGGTCTCTTTGGAAGGTAATTATAGCAATCCGGCCTTCCAATTCAATATCGACAGCAGCCTGGGCCTGACCCTGGTGGCTCCGGCCACGACCGTCAGCAATGACATCAGCGTTTCCTACGTGGAAGGCCGTCCCGGGCATACCAATGTGGTAGTTGTTGCGGTTAATGTTCTCGATGCCTCGCATGCAGGTTTCTCCACCGTCAATCCGGGCGTCATTGCTAATCCGGAACCGTCGAACGACGTGATCTCGGTCATCTTCGACAACACGGCTGCAGGCCTGACCAATAAGCAGGGTGCCACGGCCAATCTCGAGGTGATCTGGGGCGAAGTGGGCGGCACGACCTCTACGAGCACCGTTCCGGTTTCGGCATTTTACTACGATCTGCCGGGTAACGCGGTGGTGCAACAGGTATTCGGCAACCCTGTAAACATTATCCCGGACGCTGGAGGCGGTCTTCTGTCGCTGAATAATTTCGGCGCCTGGACCAATAACTGGGTGACGGACGGATCCGCTTTGGCTCAGGATCTTGCTGCGGGTTGCATCAAGCTGAAAAGCGCCGGCAACACCCGTTCGGCGTTTAATCTGATCGAAGCCGGTACGGCCGGCATGGACAACTTCGGCGCGGCGGACACGCAAATCCTCACAAACGGTCTCTATCGCTACGACTTCGATTATGAAGTGCTGAACTCTGAAGGCGCTGCGGAGCTCTGGTCGTTCGAAGCCTATACGCTGGTGGATCAGCAGGAGTATCCGCCCTCCAACAACACGGATAGAGTGCGCATTGATATCGCCACAGGCACCAGCGGTGGTGTTCCCGTGAATATTGAAAACAATAACGATGCCTATGCCTCCCAGTATGCCACCGGAACGTTGGGTGGCACAAGCGACGTGGCTCGCAGCACGGGTTCAGTATATCTGAACGTGCAGGACGGCGACGATGCGGTCTTCGTGATGCATCGTTCCGGCAAGTGCACCGTCCGGTTGTATGACCTGGTGCTGACGCGTGTCGGCGACTATGTACTGCCGGTGAGTCCGACCAATGCCGTGCTGGATGCGACCTTCTCGGATGCCTCCACCACCAACGCAATGCTGCATGATGCGCTCTACGACTACAATGATGCGGGAGCCAACCGGTGGGCCTATGGCGCGAGCGCCAAATGGAAAAACCGGGCGCTGCAAAACGTGTCCAGTGCGGGTAACAGCCGTTCCATCGCCATTGTGACCCGTGCCGGTACGGCGGGCTACGATGATGTGGGCGTTCAGGATACCATTGCGCTGACCGGCGGGGTGTATACCGTTTCACTGGATGTGAATTTCGCGGCGGTCACCAATATCGGCCACGGTAGTATAACCGTATTCAGCTTTGCCGGAGTGGATACCGCCACAGGCAACGTGAATGATGTTCGCCTCGACCTGTCAGAAGGCACTAACGTGGCCGCGGTCATTGAGGCCTCCCAGGTTCCGAAACTGCGCGGCAGTGTTTTGTTCTCCGAGCTGGCCCGCAAGGACTATTCCAACGATGTGTCCGAAACGGTGGTCTTCAACGATCTCGCCGTTCAGGATGGAGAAGATCTGGCGATCCGTATTACCAGTTATTTCAATGCGGACTTCAACGCGATCGACAATGTGCAGGTGCTGCGCACCGGCAATGCTCCGCTCGTTGGCTATGCCGCCTGGGTCGATACCTATGGCCTGACCGGCAATGATGCGCTGCTGAAGACGGACGTCGAGCCCGATGGACTGGACAATCTGCTCGAGTATGCCCTGGGTGGTGTCCCGAACGTAGATGATGCCGCCACGGTTAAGCCAGCCACATTCACTGCGATGGATCTGGGAACCAACTGGTTCTATCACGTGCATAACGAACGTACGGACGATCCGCGACTCAGCTATTCGCTGGGCCGCAAGGGCGACCTGATCTACGGCACAAACTGGACCTCCGGAGCGATTCAGTATGTCGGTGAATCGGCTGTTGTTGACAATATCAAGTCGGTCACCAACCGCACGGATGTCGGCGATAAGGAATTCATTCGCCTGAAAGTCGATAAAATCGACTAACGGTCTTCTGGAACGTCACGCTTAAGCCCCGGTTCGCCGGGGCTTTTTTGTTCATGTCCCATGTCCGGGGGAGTGAATAGATTCTGTTGTTAGAGGCACGCTAAAGCGTGGACTACATGCATTGATTCCTGCTGCTGGAGCTTGGTTCTTGTATGTAGTTCAGGCTTTAGCCTGTCCGGTTGCAAGACAACCTTTCCCCGGATTCGGAAAATAGACCATAAATCTTTCGGAAAAATGACAAAAACACCGGAGTCGGCGGCATTTCCTCTATTGAGAGAGATTAACGGGAGTTAGTCTGGCTTTGATCACTTATTGCTAGTGAATGCACGACAAAGGAAAACCAAACAGG
>CAZWZW010000283.1:0-3756 GCA_964639125.1 uncultured Verrucomicrobiota bacterium | reverse complement strand
AATCAGATTTCATCAGGGGTGAGCCATCGAACACTCACCACTTTCAAACGGCGACCGAAACGAGCATTGTCCGACGCGAGTTGGTCCCCACTGCTTGGCCAACCTGCCGCCGCTTCGGGCGAATCGCTTGGGTCGACATATTCCGGGAGTCGCTGCACGATGGCCTCACACCATGCCTGTGCCAGTACCTCATCCCCCATCAGATTGAGCGTCTCTCCATAAGCCCGGATGCGGAAGGTGTCGGAACGCACGCTCAGCAGTGGGCCGAATGCGGTGAGCAGGTCTCCCTGACTGAGGTGTCCGGAACTGCCGACGGCACGTGCGGCAAGAGGCTCCGCATCAAGGATCTCCGCCCCAGGCAAGAAATCCAAATCCGCTGCTGTGAGTGTACGCTGTGAACTATCAAACCGGTCGTTGATACCGGACTTATCGATGGCTGCCTGTAGTGCGCCAACGGCTTGATGCTCTGGCTCATCACTATCCGGACGCCGGTTGATGAAATCCGCCATACTCAGGAATGGTCCGCGTGCCTGAACTTCCTCTACGATTTTTTCGGCCAGCGTCCCGATCTCCGTGGAAGAGAGGTCGCGAAAGCCGGCCCAGTCGCCGACAGGTCCGGAGGTCGAGGTGTCAACTGCGTAGCCAACTGTGCCCAGGGGATGCCCGAGGGGGACAATGGTGCTGCCGTCCGGCCGAAGCAACTCCTGCCCCCGGATGCTTGAAAGTAAGGCGGTCCAAGCAGCTACGGAAGTCGAATTCACATTAAAGGCGCCGTCGACCATGAGGTATTTCGCGAGGCCTTTAAGGGCCGAGGGTCTGAGATCCTCCCCGTCGAACAGTTCCTCTTCCGCTTCTTCCTGATCTTTATGAGGATAGTAGAGGAAACGCTTGTTGCGGAGGACGCCACTACCGTCTGCAAGCTCGCTAAACTGCTCGCGGGCCGAGCGGCGGTCGGTTTGAAAAGGGTTCGACGTGTCGGCACGACCATCGACGATACCACCGAGAAACCACGAGTCCCACAGCGCGTTGTTGGCCATCCATGAGGGGTCCGTCGTGCTGTCTTGGTATACTTGGTCTGGACTCAGGTAGGGCGTCGCAAAGGAGTTGCCAATCGCCTTGGCAATCGGTGGAAATGCAGCCTCATTAGGATTAAGTGCAGCCTTTGCAGGATCCGCGCCTGGTGGCAGGCGTGTGAGGTGATTTCCTCCCTCTGACTTAGGCACAAAATGACCAGTGATGCCAACTGCAATCCCATGTTGAAAGGCCCCAATGGAAAGCGGCGGCGCAAAAGGAATTCGACGATGGAAGACCTGAAAATTGCCACCGACGCTCGGCTGGCGACCGCCACCGTGATAAAGATTCCGCCCTCCTTCACCAGCGGCTAAGCTGCGCCACTCAGGATCATAGTTCATTGGAGCCGCGGACCATACCATTTGAGTCTCGTGGAGAGAACTGGGTGTATCATCGCGCTCGACTCTCATCGGGTTAATGGCGATGTCAAACAAACTGGGGCGTGAGTCCAGGGCGTCAGGATAATCGGGGTCGGAACTGCGCTCAACATTCCTTGCGATAGTCATGATCATAATGGGCTGTGGCTCATTATAAAAATCACTTACCGGTCGGACTTGCGGTGGGGTAATCGTGGGGGGGAACAAGGTATCCATGATCTCTGAATCCGGCAGGCCATCCTTGTCCGAAGCCAAATTCAGATTCTGGAACATTCGGTTATTGGGTTTATTTGGATTATTGAGATGCGAGGATTGGATATGCCAAGCATGGACATAAACGCTGGCGTTACCACCAGTGTTCAGCGCGGAAGTCACCTTCTCGAGTTCGAAGTCGACTTTATGGTTCGCGGTCAGTGCGCCGGCATGAAGGTTCCAGTCAACCAGATTAACACCACCACTCGGATCAAATCCACGACGCAGATTCAATTCGCCGTTTTTTAGATTCGAAGCTCCGAAGACAGCGGACTCACCAGGCTGGAGATCAAAGCCTTCGGCAGAAGTCTTATTACCCTCGATATAACCCCTTACCGTTTGTATCGGCGCAGGCGTTCGCCTGCGCCGATGGGGCGAGCCATCCGGATTCTGGGTCTTCATGGTCATGTCATAGGGAAAGGTGAGTAAGCGCAGCCCTTTCGCCAATCCAGCGGGATAACGCACACGAACGTCGTTGGGATTGACCAGGGCGGCCATGGCGTCGAGTTTCATCTGCATGACGTAGTATCCATTCCTCTTGATTGCCTCGAGCGAGAGAATGAACTGCATGACATCAATATTGGGTCGGCCATACATATAGTAAGGGTTTTCAGATGCGTCTATCAGATTATCCTTAGTCACCAGAATCGGCTGCTTCGGCTCATCGTCTTCCCCTTCCCACTCGAGTTCGCTGTAGATATTATGATAGAGGAACAGCTCTTCCACATTGATCCCCCATTCGTCGGCGCCACTGGAATTCGAAATGCCCATGAAGGATGCGTTGGTCAGCGCACCCTCCTCGGTGATCTCAAAATGGTTCATTCGGCCATCAGCCAAATAAAGCGGTTTATTCCGAATTTCTGACAAGGGACGAGTCAGCAGGTTACTCAAATCCTGCTTCAGGCGATTCCCGCGGACATCACTGAGCACGCCGGCTGAATAAACGGTCAGGTCATGGAAGGAGCTTCCAAGCGCCCCATCACCCAAACCAGCCATCAGTTCCAATTGCGATTCGTTCAAGGCCTGTTGGCGATTACCCGGCTGCCACTCAAAGTCAACCAGATCTGTAAAGGCATGATGCCCCACGTGAGGCGGCGATTGGGCATGAGACAAGGAATCGGAGAGCCCGAGTGAATCGGCACGGGAGGAATCATACCCGGCATTGACCTTTGCCTTCATCCCTTCATCCGAGCTCCACCATGCCATCCTGCCGGGACGAACCTGCCCCTCAACGGAAACCAGAGGCGCACTGACACGCGCTGCCACAGGTGCTGCAGCACCCAAGGTGCCCGCACCCAGCATTTCGATGCGGTTGGGCCAGTTATCGAGATCCTCTGCTCCCGAGACCAACCAAGCCCGGAAATTTACCTCGCGATCCGTCGGACGCTCCGGTTGCTCGTCTGCGGCGTAAGGCCATGCCTCATAGGCGGCGGTCCAGTGATCCTCCCCCGTGACAGGCTCATTGCCCCGTTCAGGGCTGGTGACTCGGGCATCCCTGCCAATCTCCTTCTGCAGCTGCCCGATAGCCATATTGAGCGCGAGTCGCGCATTGGCTTCTGCACTCAGCTTTAGAACCCTTGCTTCGGCTCCCCGCTGCTCAACAACCAAAAGTGTACTGAGCCCAAGCAGAACCAAAGTCACCAGGGCCATAATAGACAGTGCTAGAACGACAGCAAAGCCGCTGTTTCGATGAGGTAGATTAACTGTAGTAAACATACTAGGGGTACCATTTATTCTATTAACAGAAGTCTTTTAGGCAAATCGCATAAACAGGATATAAAAGTAACATAATCGGGCATTTGAAGACTTGGGGGCACCTCAGAAAAGACCGTTTTGACGGCGCGGGTTAGGTTGTTTCGTATTTTTCATAATTAATGTTATCTTTTCAAAGCTTCCAGCAGCGCCGCCCCAACATTGATTGTGCTTTCCCGCCCCCACCATCTCGCCTGAAATAATCTGAGCACCGACTCTTGACTGAAGTCGTCTATTGAAACACGAACTCGCCAAAGGCGCCATCCCATATCAGCACCTAAATATAACCAATTTGCGACACCTA
>CAZWZW010000282.1:0-3758 GCA_964639125.1 uncultured Verrucomicrobiota bacterium | reverse complement strand
GGGTAAAGCCTGCCGCGTGGAGCGAAGCTCTTTACGCTGCGGGATTAGGGCGAAGGGGAGGTCACCTGGCACTCCCGAGCGCAGTCGAGGGGCTTGCCAGGTGGGAGGGGTTTTCGGCCAAACCTTTATCGAATCGGTATGACTCCGGCGTGCTCGGTGAGAGGAAATTTTTATTTGTCGCAAAATGGTAAGAATGAATGCATGATTTGGTATTCTTTTTTGAGTCAATTCGATATAATAACACGTTTTTAGCCAGAGGTGCCCAAACTGATTTAGCGGAGGAGCTGTGAAAAATTTTATGAATAAACTATTGAGTGCAACATGCCTGCTCATCGTCGGGATTTCGGCTCAGGCCAAACAACCGAACATCTTGTTTTTCTATGCCGATGACTGGGGCAAAATGGCGAGTTGTTATACCGACGACGCCGTGTTCGGCAAAATGAATGAAACGTTTCAGACTCCGACGATCGACCGCTTGGCGACTGAAGGCGCGCGCTTTCGGAACGCCTTCTACCCCGTATCGCAATGCACCCCGTGCCGCGCCTCGATTGCGACGGGAGCCTACTTCTGGCGCACCGAAAAATACGTTTTTTTGAACCATAAGGATAAGGGACCAAAGAAATTCGCGGAGCCCAAATTGCCGGGCTTTGGTCGGGCGCTTGTCGATGAAGGCTACTTCGTGGCTACGGCCGGTAAAACCTTCATGGGCAACTGGAGCAAGGCAAGAGTCGTTGGTGACCGGAACGACGGCTTCCGCTACTCGCTCTTCGTCGACGAAGGAACCGCTCGTAGCGAGCTTGAGGAAAGCTACCGGGTGTTGATTAAGAAAATGTTGGCGAAGCGCAAAGAAGGTCAACCGTTCTACTTTGTTTATGGCCCAATCAATACCCACCGTCCCTGGATTCAGGGCTCGGGTGCCAATCTCTGGAATCTTAACCCGGATGATTTAAAAGGCCGAATGCCCGCCTTCCTGCCGGATGTGCCGGAGGTGCGCGAAGATATGGCGGATTATATGGGCGAGGTTCTCGCGCTCGATCTGATGCTGCGCTGTTTCATGGAAGAACTCGAAAAGGCGGGTGAACTCGATAATACCGTAATCATCGCGACGGGGGATAATGGTCCGCCCGGTTTCACGCGCGGAAAAACCAACTGCTACGGCTTCGCCTCGCGTGCGCCACTGCTGGTCCGTTGGCCCGGTGTGGTGCCGCCCGGCACGGTCATCGAGGACTTCGTGAATTTGATGGATCTCGGTCCGACCTTCCAGCAACTCGCCGGGGCCGAAGCGGGCAAAGAGATGGATGGCCGAAGCATTCTTCCGTTACTGACGGCCGGTAAAAGCGGACAAATCGATCCGACCCGCGACCATGTGATTATTGGGCGCGAGCGCCATATCCATTGCGCCCGCGAAGGCGCGCTTGCTTATCCGAGCCGCGCCATGGTCACGAAAGATTTTCTCTATATCGACAACCCGCACGAAGAGCGCTGGCCTCAGGGTGGCCCGAAAAAATCCGCCGCTGTCACCAGTCCTGCAGCGTTGGCGGAATTCGGGAAGGAGACCTATGGCGCGTTTGAGGATATCGATGGTAGCCCGACGAAAGCCTTTGTGATGTCGCTGCGCGACGATGCCGATCAGAGGAAGTATTGGGAATATGCCTTCGCAAAACGTCCGAAAGAGGAGCTGTATCGTGTCGATCACGATGCCGACTCGTTGGTGAACCTCGCGAACCATCCCGAGTTTAGGGCTGAAAAAGAGAAGCTGGCCAAAAAACTCATGGCCGTCCGCGAAGCGACGAAAGATCCGCGCCTGACCGATGTGTTTGACCACATGCCATGGGTGAACCCAGATTTTGATCGGAAGTCTAAAAAATGAAAAAACAGCCGCTGAATTGTGGATTGTGTGCTTGCCTATGGATTCATTCGAGCACATCTGCTATATTATGTCCCTAAGGTTTGATTAAGAGGAGGCCGTATTCCATGTCAAAAGAACCACATATTCTAGTGCTGATTGAATCCTCCCGCGAATCGGGACGGCAACTTATTTCGGGGATTGCGGATTATGCACGCCACTTCGGGCCCTGGCGCTTTCACTGGGAACCCTCAGGTCTGCCCTCCATCCAGAGTTCGCGAGACTTTTTGCAGTCGTTTGACGGGGTGTTGGCCCGAGATGTTGCACAGGTTGAGCCGCTGCTGGATGCCGGGGTTCCGGTGGTGTCATTTCGCTATGGCCAGCACCGACGCGCTGGAGTGGGATGGGTGGTTATCGATGATTATGCCTTGAGTCAAGTGGCTGCCGATCACTTCCTCGAGCGCGGGTTTCGTCATTTCGCTTTCTGCGGCTTGGCGGGGGCTCCCTGGTCCCAAGGACGCGAAACGGGGTTTTGTCAGGCGGTGAAAAATGGTGGCTATGATTCCGTGGATGTGTTCAATTTGCAGGCCGCTGGTGAAGGAGTTGAGGAGCTGGCTCAATGGCTGCGGGGCTTACCTCGCCCGGTGGCCGTTATGGCGGTGAATGATGAGATCGCTCTGAAGGTTACCCATGCCTGTCGTACGGCCAAGCTGAGGATTCCAGACGAATGCGCGGTGGTCGGGGTGGATAATGATCCTGTCGTCTGCGGAATGAGTTTTCCGCCGCTTTCGAGTGTGAGCGTTCAGCAGCATCAGTCGGGTTATGATGCCGCGGCGTTGCTGGACAAGATGATGCGCGGGGCTTCGCCCAAATCGACGAAAGTTGTGGCACGGGCTGGCGAGCTGGTTTTGCGGCAGTCCTCAGACATTTTTTCGGTCGAAGATGCTGCAGTATGCAAGGCGCTGCGATTTATTCACGAGCACGTTGATCGCCCCATCCAAGTAGATGAGGTGGCGCAAGCCGCCGGGCTCTACCGGCGTGGATTGGAGCGCCGGTTTCATAAATATTTGGGTCACTCCATTCTTGAAGTCTGTCGCGAAGCCCGTGCGTCGCATGTTGCCAAGGTGTTGAGGGAGTCCCGGTGGAGCCTTGAGGAGATCGCCTTTCAGTGCGGGTTTTCGCAGTCGTCTCATTTGACCCGCTTTTTTACCTCGGCCCGTGGAGAAACGCCGTCGGCTTATCGCAAACGGATAAGCGCGCGCTGAGCTAAGTTCCATATGCCAGTTATGAATATAATCCTGCGGACGGGCGCGTGCTCGGTGTCGCAAAATGGATATAATTAGGTTTCAATCTGGTATGGTTCGTTTGGCCTGTTCGTGTTTCAATGTCGTTCTTGAATGAATTACAGATAATGCTGGGCTGGATCGCGCCTTCCTTCGGCTCATGGTACGCCAGGATGAAAAAGGTGACTTGTGATTGATGCCCCCGTAGATGGAAGAAACCCCGGTCGATCCGAGCGGGCTGAAACTTTATAAACTGAAAACGAACCAATCGTCAGAAAAATACAATGGATTTAAGATACACAATTGGGAAAAATGAATATAAGCGGATGACGACCGATGAGCTGCGTGACGCGTTTATGGTCGATCTGTTTGAACCAGGCGAATTGAATTTGTTGTATTGTGAAGTGGAGCGCGCCATTGTCGGCGCGGCGGTTCCAACTATCGGAAGCCCGCTGCAGCTTGAGGCGGGCAAAGAGCTGGCGGCGGACTATTTCTGCCAGCGCCGGGAAGTGGGAGTGCTCAATATCGGCGGCCCCGGCATCGTTACCGTGGACGGAACGGACTACACTATGGAGAACCTCGACGGTCTCTACATCGGTCGCGGTGCCAAAGAAGTGAGCTTCCAGGCA
>CAZWZW010000281.1:0-3789 GCA_964639125.1 uncultured Verrucomicrobiota bacterium | reverse complement strand
CTAGTTGTTCGACTAGTAGGCGCACTTCCGTGGATCTAGTAAATTTTACTAGCTCGTCAAAGAAGAATTTAACCCAAAGGAGGTGGCCCGGCAACAGAAAGTGAAGCAAGACCGAGAGTTGTTTCAAATTTAACTAGAGAAACTAGAGGAGAAAAATAATGCAACGAAAATTCAAACTAGCATGGTTGCTCACGCTGGTGGGTATAACGCTCACCGTGAATGCCGAGCAACGTTTCGAAGCGGAAGATGCCGTTCTGAACGGTGTTTCCAGCACGATAAGCGGAATAGCTTCGGGAGGAAGCCGAACGACGGGCTTTGGCCAGTCGGGTGACAGTATCACCTTTAACAGTGTTCCTGCGGCAACCTACCTCAAGATTCATTATTCGCTGGGCGTGGCGGCCAGTCCGCTGAGCTTTCCGGAAAACGTGATTCGCCAGTGCGGCGTGTATGTGGATGGAATTCGCGTAGATACCGTTACGTTTGATCCGACCAGCGATTGGGACCAAGGCTGGAGAGAAACGGTGGTTCCTATCAATACGACCGGCTCTTCAACCATCAAGCTGCAAGTAGACTCCGGCGACGCGACGGCTAACAAGTCTTCCGGCGATGAATCCTGTTCGGTGGATTATGTCGAAGCTTTGGACTACATCACACTTCCGATTCAGAACCATGCTTTTCGTCATGAGGAAGCACAGTTTGAATACAGCACCACGTTCAACCGCAACGTGCCGCAGTTCGACAACTTTAACCGCGCCTATATCCGCGCCCGCAATATCGATAGCCAAACGATTCCCGGCTACGTGCATGTGCTCCAGAACAACGGCACCTGGGCGCAGAAGGACTTCTTCGCCGCCATCCTGGCCGCCTACCCGAATTTTACGCAGACGGAAGACGGCGGCGGCGACAATTACGAGGAAACGGTGGTATTCGACGCCGACAACGACGCCTACCAGATCGTGCGCATCGCCCGGAGCGGGAAGGTCTCGAAGACCCTGCTGCTCTATTCGAACGACGCCCTCGCAAGCTGGCAGGTCTACGAGCTGCCCCAGAAGATCTACCGCATGGAGCGGCCGACCAACCCCGCACGGCTGGCGAGCCCGCCCGCCCTGCTTTCCGTCGTGGGGAGCGGACAGAACACGATCAGCCTGACGGTCATCACCAAGTCGGGCGGTTCGCTGGTTCTTTCCGCCCTGAAGCCGTTCACCCCCAACGGAACACTGGGCCTGCAGTCCCACTCCGGCGGCACCCACATGGCCGTCACGGTCGGGGACAACGTCCACCTGGTCTGGAGCGAAGACTCCGCCGGGTCGGCCCCGATCAAGGCGCGCACCTACAACAAGACCACAGACACGTTCACCTCGACGGTCACGCTCGGCAATGCGCTGCCGGCACAGGACAACCATGTAAAACCGTCGATGGTTGTGGATAGCCAGAACTACCTGCATGTGGTTTCCGGATCGCATCAGAATAATTCCGCGTTCTATGTCAAGTCGACCGCTTCAGACTCTACGGCAAGCTGGACGGCACCCGTCGACATCATTGCAGGCGGTTTCGATGGGGTGCCGAACATGGCCTACATGGGCTTCTACTGTGACGATCAGGATACGCTGCACCTGATTTATCGCAATGGCCGCAAGAATGATGGTACAGAGGCTACTACGCTGTTTGGTGCCGCAGGCGACCAGCACAAATATCTGGTGCACCAGCGCAAGAAAGCAGGAGAGGCATGGGATACGGATTACAAGAAAGTTACCCGTTTGGTGGCACCTGTTTTCTCAGCCTATTCAGGTTACAAGCAAAAAATCGGAATGGACAAAAACGGGGTAATGTACCTTTCATATAGTTACCATTCCAACAATACCAGCGAAGGCACCAAGGACTATCCGGATCCGGACGACGGAACCCAGCTTTACAAGTACAGTTCCATGCTGGTGTCGCACAACCATGGGGATACCTGGCGTTTGGCGACTACGGCCGACTTCCTGAGCTCGCTCAACAACGATGCGATTCCGGTTGCTCCCACGGGCGCCACCGGTACCGCCGGTAATAATTCGGCGACCATCAATTGGACTGGTACGGCCAGTTCCTTCAATGTGTTCCGCAGTTTGGATGCCAACGGCCATTTCGAGCAGATTGCCGGAGGCCTCGCTGGAAACAGCTATGTGGACAACTATGTCAAGAACGGCACGGAATACCATTATGTGGTGACCGGTGTGGATGGAAGTGGCCTGGAATCGCATCGTTCCAGTGAAGTTGCTGTAACGCCTTCAGCAGGGGGGGGCGGTGGTGGCACTCCGCAAACCAATACCTATGCCGTCGTAGCCGATACCTATGCCGACCAGAACAGCCCAAGTACCGCAATGGGAACAGCCACCCGCATGTTGGTTCGAAGCAGCGGTTCGAAGCAGCGTAACAGCTACCTGAAGTTTGATGTTTCCGGGATCACTGGAACCATCGACTCGGCAAAAATTCGGGTTTATGTACAGAATATCACTATTCCGGATGCAACGGCTTATGTGGTTTCCGACACAACATGGACTGAGTCCGGGTTGACGTGGAACAATGCGCCGACGATCGGTGGTGCTCTCGGCAGTGCAAACAACCTGACAGTTGGCCAGTGGCATGAGATCGACGTTACCGCAGCAATTACCGGCGACGGCACCTACAGCATTGCGCTGAAGACCGCCGGAACCAGCCTGAACTACGAATTCGCCCCACGCGAAACCGCCAACGATCCGGAGCTCATTGTCGTTGAACTGATTTCCGGCGGCAACAATGCCCCGACGTTCAACAGCAACCCGGTGGTTGAGGTGAATGCTGCGGAAGATGCGGCCTATAGCAGTACCATTGCTGATGATGCGACCGATGCGGATAGCGATCCGCTGACCTTTAGCAGCATTTCCGGACCGGCCTGGCTGAACGTTGCCTCCAGCGGTGCACTATCAGGTACGCCGGTCAACGGCGACGTTGGGCTCAATAGCTGGACCGTGCAGGTTTCCGATGGAACCGATACGGATACGGCCACGTTGGAAATCACCGTCGACAACGTCAACGATGCTCCAACGTTTACCGCCGATCCGATCAACAAGCCGGATGCGGATGAAGGCGTTGCTTACAGCGACACTGTCGCAGGTTCTGCAACCGACGTGGATGCAGGCGACACGCTGACCTACTCCAAGGTGTCTGGTCCGGCGTGGTTGAGTGTTGCGGCCAACGGTGCGCTCTCGGGCACTCCGGGCGCAGGCGATGTGGGAGCAAATGTGTTCACGGTCAAGGTTGAGGATGCTGCACTGGCTTCGGATACCGCTACATTGAACATCACGGTTGTCGCTGCTCCGGTTAATCAGCCTCCGGCTTTCACGTCTGACCCGATCAATGAAATTGATGCTGATGAAGGCGTGGCCTACAGCAGCACGATCGCGGACAATGCCTCCGATCCGGAATCCGATCCGATGACCTTCTCGAAGGTTTCCGGTCCGGCCTGGCTGAGTGTGGCGTCCGACGGTACGCTCTCGGGTACTCCGGGCGCGGGCGATGTCGGCGCGAATGCCTTCACGGTGCAGGTGACGGCCACTGGCGGCAGCGATACGGCTACGTTGAACATTACCGTCATCGCGGCTCCGGTTAATCAACCGCCGGCCTTCACGGTCAATCCGTTCAGCAAGGCCAACGGTACCGAGAATGCGGCCTACAGCGCATCCATCGCAACCGACGCTTCCGATCCGGAATCCGACCCGATGACCTTCTCGAAGGTTTCCGGTCCGGCCTGGCTGAGCGTGGCGTCCGATG
>CAZWZW010000280.1:0-3800 GCA_964639125.1 uncultured Verrucomicrobiota bacterium | reverse complement strand
GATCACGAGCAAAACTGCTCGGCATCGGTCGTGAAGATGGTGGGGAGTTCCGATGCCAACCTTTACGCCTCCATCTCCGCCGGTATCTGCGCACTGTGGGGCCCGCTGCACGGCGGTGCCAACCAGCACGTCATTGAAATGCTGGACCGAATTATCGAGGAAGACAATGGCGATGTGAAAAAGGTAATCGAGCGCGCCAAGGATAAGAACGATCCGTTCCGTCTGATGGGCGTCGGGCACCGCGTCTACAAATCGTACGATCCGCGCGCGAAAGTTGCCAAACAGATGTGCAAGGATGTGCTTGATCAGCTCGGCGTGAACGATCCGTTGGTGGATCTGGCGCAGGAACTGGAAGAAGCCGTTTTGGCCGACGATTATTTCAAGAGTCGCAGCCTCTACCCGAATATTGATTTCTACACGGGCCTGACCTACCGCGCCATGGGCATCCCAACCGATATGTTTACAGTGATGTTCGCCATCGGCCGCATCCCGGGCTGGATTGCCCAGTGGCTGGAAATGAAAGAGGATCCGCACGGGCGGATTGGTCGCCCGCGTCAGGTCTATACGGGGCCTACGCAGCGTGCGGTGACCTAAAACACCAACAAGGGTTTTCAATGAGCAAGGATAGATCATCCGACCGCGCCCGAACGGACGCGGTCGAACTCAGTTTTCTCGAAAAGATTGCGGCCCGGTTGCCGGAGGATCTGGAGATCCTTCAGGCCATGGCGGATCTTTACACCAAGACCGGGCGTTTTGAAGAGGGGCTGGAGATTGACATCAAATTAAGCCACCAACTGCCGAACGACGATCTGGTTTGGTATAATCTGGGTTGCTCCTATGCATTGACGGGGCATGCGGACGAGGCCTTTGAGTCGTTGACGAAGGCGGTTGAACTGGGTTATTGCGACTATGATTGGATGAAGACCGATCCCGACCTGAACCCGTTGCGCGAAGACCCCCGTTTCGAGTCACTCCTCAGCTGGCTCTATACCGCCTGCAATGAAGACGGCGCGTAGCTTTGGCGAACCGCGTTTCCGTCTTGTTTTGTGGGGCAGGCTTTCCTGCCTGCGCCATATTTTTGTTTGAATGTACGTTCCCTGGAATAGGGAACCTTCCTTGACATCTCCACCACTTTAAAATACATACATCATCTTCACCTCTAGAGATAATATTTCACGAACAGAAGAGACCTATGAGCGATAAAGCTAAAATCATTTACACGATCACAGACGAAGCACCGGCTCTGGCCACGCAGTCACTGCTTCCCATTATTGAAGCATACACGAGCGCAGCGGGTGTGGCGGTTGAAACGCGCAATATTTCCCTCGCGGGCCGTATCCTCGCAAAGTTTCCTGAAGCGTTGACCGAAGAGCAGCGCGTTTCCGATGCGCTTGCAGAACTGGGCACGCTTGCAATGGCTCCGGACGCCAACATTATCAAGCTGCCAAATATCAGTGCCTCGGCTCCGCAGATGAAGGCGGCCATCAAGGAACTTCAGGCCAAAGGCTTCGCGCTGCCGGATTATCCTGAAGTCGCGACGACGGATGCCGAACAATCTGCAAAGGGGCGCTACGACAAGATCAAGGGCAGCGCGGTCAATCCCGTGCTGCGCGAGGGCAACTCCGACCGCCGGGCCGCCGTGGCGGTTAAAAAGTATGCCCAAACCCATCCGCACTCCATGGGAGCCTGGAATGCGGACTCCAAATCGAGCGTTTCCAGCATGTCCGGGAACGATTTCTTCGGCAATGAAAAGTCGGCAACGGTGGCTGAAGCCACGGTGGTGAAATTTGAACTCGTTACCGCCGATGGCAGCGTCACGGTTCTTAAAGATGGCCTCGCGCTTCAAGCGGGCGAAGTGATCGATGGAACCTTTATGAGCGCCGCTGCCCTCAATAAATTCCTCGCAGATCAAATTGCGGCCTCCAAGGCCGGTGATGTGCTCTTTTCCCTCCATTTGAAGGCGACGATGATGAAGGTCTCGGATCCCATCATCTTCGGGCATGCCGTGCGTGTATTCTTTAAGGATGTTTTCGATAAGCATGCCGAAACGATCCAGTCGCTTGGTGTTGACGTGACGCACGGATTGGGTGATCTCTGCGCTAAAATAAAAAGCCTGCCCGCTGACAAACAGGCAGAAATTGAGGCAGACATTGCGGCGGTTTATACCCATAACCCCGATATCGCGATGGTGAACTCCGACCAGGGAATCACCAACCTGCATGTTCCGAGTGACATCATTGTCGACGCCTCGATGCCCGCAGCGATCCGCTCGTCCGGTCAAATGTGGAACAAGGCGGGCAAACTGCAGGATACCAATTTTGTGATTCCCGATCGCTGCTATGCCGGGGTATATCAGGAAACCATCAACTTCTGTAAAGAAAACGGCGCTTTCGATCCCCGTACGATGGGCACGGTGCCGAACGTCGGGCTCATGGCACAGCAGGCCGAAGAATACGGCTCGCACGATAAAACGTTCGAAATTCCCGCGTCCGGCACCCTGCGTGTCGTGGATGCTTCCGGCAGCGTACTCTTTGAGCACACCGTTGAAGAGGGCGATATCTGGCGTGCATGCCAGGCGAAAGACGCCCCGATCCGCGACTGGGTAAAACTGGCTGTAACCCGTGCCCGCGCAACCGGCGCACCAGCCATCTTCTGGCTCGATTCCGCCCGCGCGCATGACGCACAGCTGATCAAGAAGGTTAATGCCTACCTCAAGGATCACGACACAGACGGTTTGGATATTCAAATCATGGACCCCGAAGCGGCGACTCGTTATACGCTGGAACGCGCCAAGGCAGGACAAGACACAATTTCTGTTACCGGCAATGTTCTGCGAGACTACCTGACCGATCTCTTCCCGATCCTTGAGCTGGGCACCAGCGCCAAGATGCTATCCATTGTTCCGCTTATGAACGGGGGCGGCCTGTTTGAAACCGGAGCCGGGGGGTCCGCACCCAAGCACGTTCAGCAGTTCCAAAAAGAAAACCACCTCCGGTGGGACTCTCTCGGGGAGTTCCTCGCGCTGGGCGTTTCGCTGGAGCACCTCGCAACCGTGTTCGAGAACCCCAAGGCACAGATTCTCGCTGACACGCTCGACGCAGCCACCACCAAATTCCTGGAAGAAAACAAGTCGCCCTCCCGCAAGGTTCACGAAATCGATAACCGCGGCAGTCATTTCTACCTCGCGCTCTACTGGGCGCAGGCCCTCGCCGCGCAGGATTCGGATGCCGAACTCAAGGTGCGCTTTGCACCTTTGGCTGATGCATTGACCAGCAACGAAGCCAAAATCGTTGACGAATTGATCAGCGTTCAAGGTGTTCCCATGGATATCGGGGGCTACTACCGCCCCGACGCCGAGCTCGCCGCCAAGGCCATGCGCCCCAGCGGAACCTTTAACGCCGCACTCGCCGCGTTGTAAGGCGAACAGGATTCATCATCCTGTCAAACTTTAGTTTATGCCGCGCGTCTTCAATGGTGAATTGCCCGTCAACGCCTTGTTGCTGCTCGTTGCTTGATACGGCCCAGGCAGCGGTTTCTCTGCGCAGCGTCGCGATGTCTGGAATACGACGGCCCGAAGGCGTAGGTAATCGACGGATCGCTGAGATGGCAACCTTGAAGGCCGAAGTCGCCACATGGGAAAGAGACCGTAACAACCGTTCCAAAGGAGTGGACTGGCAGTTCACAACAGCAGATGCCAGAGTGAAATTGAAACACCTCTATCCGAAATTATGACAGTTACATGGTACTAGGCCAGCTCCGCTTGTTTGTTGTCCGTTCGAAAGTTGCTTTAGCTCAGAAAC
>CAZWZW010000279.1:0-3843 GCA_964639125.1 uncultured Verrucomicrobiota bacterium | reverse complement strand
CATCTGCAGCAAACTAGGCCATTCCCGAATCTAGGATAAGAAGACCAATCCTCTCTTGGTCTTGTCCCGTGTAATTTTTTAAAGAATGGCATGCTTAGTGCGTTCCCCTTCTGTCAAACGCCTTAACTTGGCAGAAGGTTATTATGAGGACCCTTGTCTGGGTTAGTATATTCTATCTATTGATGGTCTGTGGTTCCGGCTCATCGCCCGCGAATTCTAAATGGTATCGATTTACCGCGTTTATTGAGAGCGGTGCCATTGGGGAGGATCAGAACCCGCGATCGCTTATGGTTGCCAACATGGAGTGTATCTCATGCCATGATGGCATCATGGGTTCGGATGTATCACTTGCAGGAGCGGGTGAACAGAAAATGATGAGTTGGAATAGGCGGGGATGGAACCATCCTGTTGGGATGAATTACAATGATTCATATATCAGAAAGAATGGAGGTTTGGCTCCCAAAGGCACACTTCCTCAAGAAATCATTCTAATCAATGATGAGGTGGCCTGCCTTTCCTGCCATCGTCTGAAAAGCAACATACGGCGCGCGCTCGAGAGAGGGTTCCCCGAATGGAAAAGCAGCTCGGACTGCACCAGCTCAAAATTCATGACGACGGGTAGAAATACAAAAAACCTCTGTACCAGCTGTCATGTTAAATAAACAGAAAAGGCATGCCCCCACTCAGGCCTAATCCGCAGGATGGCTTTTCCATCTGCGAACCGGTATCAGCCCCAAGCCGCAGATTACAGCCTGCGAGAAGGCAAAGATCAGCAGCCGAAGGAGGCCGACTGAGTGAAACCATAGGAATGCAGGCCCGCACTGAGCTGATTGACGCCGAACCACGATCAGGCTGTGAACCCCGGCGCAGTAAACTTCCTTCCATTCTTTTAATGTCCTGAAATTCGGCTACAGCGACTCCAGCTATTATGCACGAAAGTTCAAGCAACGAACCGGCAAGACGCCGACACAGTGGCGCGAATCAGAAATGATAGCCTGATACGGAGAATGATAACGTTCAACAGAGCAACCACCAAGCAAGGTCGATTTATGAAGCACAGACAAACAATGAAATACATGGCCTCCTTCGGGATTGTTTTCCTTGCCTGGACGGGACTGGCACACGCGAATCCGGCGGATGCGAAACGTGAAGCGCTACGCGAAAAAAACAAGCAACTAGCTGAGCAGCTGGAGCAGCAAGCTGCCGAAATCGCGACCCTCAAAGCCGCGCTTCAAAAGCGGGACGACACCATTGCCAACCTGAAACAAGGACAACAGGAGTCCGTACCCCTTCCCCGGACGTTCAACACTCCGAAACTCGCGATCCGGAAGCCGTTCGATGAAATCACGATCAGCCTGGAGGAAGGCAAGGCCTTTCAAGGCACGTACATCCAGTTGCTCAGTAGTCGGTTTAATGAAACCGAAGCCGGCAATCTGGAATTTGTGTTTAAAAAACATGGAAGCAAAGTGGTTCGGGAGGACAATTTTGATTCCTATTCGGCAGATCGCCTGACGCAAAAATATAAAACTGAAATCCGATACGAAACCGCTGACCCGCGCGGTCTGGCCACCTGCAATCTGATCAAAAGGATTCTGGAGGAGCGCTACGGATCGACCGTTCCAATCATCCACGATTCACAATACACCTATAACGGGAATCGGCGCTATGTCGAAGTGTATATCTGCGAGGACCTGGCTGGTCAGATCGAGGAATTCAAAGGGAAGAAGCTTCCCCTGCGCTTTTGGTAGCCCATTCCAAACCGAAAGGCCCTGAGTTAAGGGATTTTTGCTTCGATCCAACCACTGGACCGCCTTCTCCCGGAAAGGATCGTCCTGCCCAGGAGTGCCGCTCCCGGTCAACATCCCCGGCAACAACGATCAGTCCCCTGCACCTATCCTGATAGGGTTATTTTCCTGCAACCCGGGAATCAAGGATAGATAAATATCGATATAAATATATTTATAGATCGCCCCGCCTCTTTGCGGGGTAATAATATACATGGATTATTTATGAGAATTAGAATTGATCTGCGCGATAATGATGAGTAAAACGATGCTGTCATTGGTGATATTTTTTTGAACACCCAATTAGAATACCACCAAGTTAACCTTAGGAATGAAAGGGTGGTGCCAATGGATTAACGACAAAGTCTTGTTGTGTTTTTTGTACTTAACTTTATTAAGGGGAATATGGGAATGAAGAAAAAAATGGTTAGAATCGTATTGGCAGTAATTGGCGTGTGCATGTTTGCCGGACAGTCCTGGGCAGTTCCAAACTTTTCGCGGACGACGGGGTTGACCTGCAACCAATGCCACGACAACTTTCCGCAACTGAATTCGTTCGGGCGGGAATTTTTACAGAATGGTTATGTGCGAACCGGTGAAACGGAAGATGCAATCGAGTTGAGCGAAACCTTATCGCTCAGCAAGCATCCATTCGGCGCACTCGTTAAACTCCGTCCTTATGACGTGAAGAAGAGCGGCAGCACCAAAATGCGCTCCTTCCACGAACTGGAGATCTTTCTGGCCGGAACGGTGGGCAATGTGCTGGGCAGGAATATTTCGTATTTCACCGAAATCGAATCCGAAGATGAATTCATGTCAGCCACCCAAAACGGATTCGAGCTCCAACTGCAAGGCTTTGAGCTGGGATGGCATCTCATGCCGGAACTCAACATCCTCGTTGGCAACCGGCCGTTGGCGGACACCGATCCACTGCAGACCCTGTCGAACCATGGCCGCGTTACCCGCAACAAGCGGGCGATGTTCTCGAAAAAATATGGCTCCGGCGAAACCCAGGGCAGAAAACAGAATGTCGGCGTCGACGGCATTATAGCCAAGAGCATTCTTTATGGCTTTAAATATGGAGCCGATGTGGGCGATGACCAAGGCAGCACCATTGAAAATGCCGCGGATACCGAAGCGCGTCTCGCCTTTTTACTGCCGATCGAGGGTTTTGGCGACGTTGCCCTGGGCGGCTACTACAAGAACGGCTCGCAACTCGTTGGGAATGCATTTAATCTCGACTTCACCCGCAAGGTTGTCGACATCATGGTCGACTGCATGTTCGGGCGCTATGTCTTCGCATTCCAGCATGCGGAAGACGAGCAGCCCGCTGGAGGCATGACGGCATACAACAATGGCTTCTACGTCGAGGGCTCCTATGGAATCCTCAAAGACGACAAGCCCTTTATCGTCCCGACGGTGCGGCTCGACCAGTATGAAACGGGCGGCGGCGCGGATGATAATACCGAGCTGACGCTGAATGTTGCCTATTTCCTCCGCGAAAATGTCAAGGCCTACCTTGAATACTGGCAGCAACTGGATGCGGTGGGCAGCTACAACAACAATCGCCTGACCCTCCAGATTGAAGTGGGTCTGTAAGCCATTACGAGCGATAGATGGATGCGGGCGGACCTGTTGTCCGCCCGCTTGTCGTTTTTACATCCGAAGGAGTTCAAAGAGATGAAAAATGCAGGAAGAATTATACTTGTTGCGCTAGCTGTTGGAGCACTGGCTGCGTCAGCGGAGGAACAAACCAAGAAGTTCGCTTCGGACGAGGGGCGCCCTTATCTCAGCAAGGACATCGTCAAAACCTATCCGGAAGAAGCGCAGCACGGCTATAAGATTATGATCGCTAAATGCGCCAAATGTCATAAAGCGACCCGGACGCTCAACACCATCATGTATAGCCAGGATGACTGGAAGCGGTATGTCAAACGGATGATGAACAAACCTAAATCGAACATCAGCAATGAGGAGGGCAAACTGATCTATCGCTTCCTGAAATACGATCAGGAAAACCGCAAGGAACCCAATCCACAGGATTTCTACGCGCCCGAAA
>CAZWZW010000278.1:0-3848 GCA_964639125.1 uncultured Verrucomicrobiota bacterium | reverse complement strand
TTTTTCAGCGTCCCCTTTGGCTGATTTGGCTTGTAGGTGTATTTGTCCGGATTCGCTTCGGCGCGACCTTTAAACCAGGCTTCGACCTCTTCCAGCGTGGCCTGGCCGTCTCCGTTTGTATCAACCGCTGAAAAGCCACTTCCTTTTCCGGTGCGAGATTTCGATTGAGCTGGCGCGGGTGATTTTTCGTTTTCCTTCGCGGGCTGTTTTTTCGCCGCGGGTTTTGCAACGACGACCCTCTCCACACCTTCCGGTTTTCCAGGCGAAACAACCGGCAGCGGATAGGGCATCGGCTTGGGATCATCGTACGGCATCCGATAGCGCGGATCGGGCTGAACGTGATCCGGCGCGCCCAACAGCTCTTCTATTCTGGAGAGTTGCCTTTTCGACGTTGCATAGGTTGAGTCGGGACGAAGCGTTGATGCCCATTCATCGAGCTTCTTCGTCATTTCAGCAAGCCGCTCCGGCTGCTGATAGGCACGGTTGACCAGCTCGGCCGGATCCTCGGCAATGTGGAAGAGCATCGTTTCCTCGCTGTTGCGCCACAACTTCCACCCTCGCTCCTGAATGGCCTGCCCCGTGTAAATATCCCAGAACATGGGCTGGGTGCGCGCGATTTTTTCAGCTTTGCCGGTCAAGCGCGGCAGGATGTCAACCCCGTCGAACTCCGGCGGGATCTTTCCACCGCCCGCCGCCAGCGTCGTGGCGGTAAAGTCCAGCGTGGTCACCATTTCATCGACCACCTGGCCGGGAAAAATTTTTCCTTTCCAATAGGCGAACATCGGTACGCGAATCCCCCCCTCATGCAGGTGGCCTTTTTTACCGCGCATCGGCACATTGCTCGAACCGTTGTTGCTCGGCGCACCGTTGTCGCCCGCAAATAAGATCAACGTGTTTTCCTCCAGCCCCAGCTCGCGCACTTTTTCCACAACGCCACCAACGGCATCGTCCATCGCCTTGAGCAAGGCCAGTCCTTGGCGACGGAGATCGTTCTGCGCATCGTCCCAGTGCGGATAATCCTGCTTCGGGAAATCCAAGTAGTAGGGGTCGTTCTTTTTGATCAACGGCAAATGCGGGCCGAAGATGGGGAAGTAGAGGAAAAACTTCTTGTTCCGGTTCCGTTCGATGAACACCTCGCAGGCATTCCCCTGGGAGATCACCCGGTTGCGCGGATCCGTGATTTTTTGGTGCGGGATGGTATCGCCTTCAAGGTTGAAATTCGCCGACACTCTTCCGTTGGAGCCAACCCAGTATTCATCGAAGCCGCGGCCGCGCGGATCATATTTTCCGTTCTTGTCGTCATTCGTTCCACAGTGCCACTTTCCGGAGAACCCGGTCACATAGCCCAGCTTCTTCATGCGGTCGGCAATGGTCAGAAGCGGCTTGCCCGCCATGTCCGTTCCAGCGGGATAGGTTCGCGGCAAGGTGCCCTCGCCCTCCCCCGTATCCGAATGGTTCTGGCTGAAACCGAATTCGTTCTGGATCCGCCCGACCAGCAGGCCGCAACGCGATGGGCGGCACTGCGGCGCGGAGCTGTAGCCAGTGGTCATCAGCGCCCCACCGCGCGCCAGCGCATCCATATGCGGCGTCTGAAGATTTCCATCAATCCCGTGCGCCCCGAGATCCGTGTAGCCGTGGTCATCGGAATAGATAAGGATGATATTGGGCTGCTTTGCTCCATGCGCCATCGCGGAAATCAGTAATAATCCAAGAATCCAATTCTTCATTTTCATTTACCTTATTTATTATTCGCCGAAGCGCTGTTCCATTCTTCTTCGCTCACGACACCGTCGCCGTTTGCATCGCGTTTTTTCAAGGCCCCTTTTGGCTGGCTCGGTATATACGTATATTTATCCGGATTCGCTTCGGCGCGGGATTTGAACCATCCATCCATTTCCTCGAGCGTGGCTTTGCCATCTCCATTTGTATCAATCGCTGAAAAGCCGCTTCCTTTTCCGCCATGGGACTTGGATGCGGGAGGCGTAGTTGGCTTTTCTTTCTTTGCGGGCGCAGACTCAACGGTTTTCGGGCGTTTTACTTGCTTGCCCTTTTTCTTTTTCTCCGGTCGCTTTCCGATGGCTTCCGGATCAAACAGCTGTGGATTAAAATCAGGATTGGGCATGGGGGTGACCGCTCCTGAATCTGCCAGATACTCCTCAATGAGCTGATCCAGTGTTTGGACAACTTCCGGATAGGCGGACGCCAGATTTTTCGCCTCTCCAATATCCTCTGAAAGGTCGTAGAGCTTGTAGTCATGCTGTCCATTTTCTCCGCCGTGGAAAACGCGAATCAACTTCCACTTGCCCGAATGCACAGAAACGGACGGCGGCAACCATTCCGGCACAGGAACCAGACAAGGGAAATAAGTGAAGATGCCCTTGCGCTGCAGTGTTTCGCCTTGAAGCGCGGGTCTGATATCGATGCCGTCCACCACATGATTTTCCGGCAGAGCGATGCCCATTCCCTTGAGGATCGTCGTATAAAAATCGGAGGTTTGGATCATCTCATCCGAACGGCTTCCCGGCGTAGTCACCCCCGGCCAGACGACCACACAAGGCACACGCACTCCCCCCTCGCACATCGATGCCTTGCCGCCGCGCAGCGGTGTGTTCGAGGTTGGCACAGCGCCTCCATCGTCGGCGATTGCGCTGTACATGTTTCCGCCGTTGTCCGAAGTAAAAATAATCACCGTATGATCGGCGATTCCCTTGCGCTCGATCTCGTCTAATAAGCTTCCAATCGCATCATCAAGAGAATGTACCATGGCGGCATAGGTGGCTGAGCGCTGCGGATTATTCGGGTCTATCGACTCCCGATATTTCTCGATCAACTCCTCTTTGGCATCAAAGGGCGCGTGAACAGAGAACATCCAGTAGTTCATATAGAAGGGCTGATCATCTGCAACTGTATCCAACCATTTGATACTCTCCTCCGCCATGCGATCCTCGATGTGCTGCCCCGGGTAGTCCTCCTTGATATGCTGCAAGCTCCAGGGCGCCACAAACGATTTGCCGGGACCGGGACCGGTATGATGCGGGATATCCACATCAAAACCATGCTCCAGTGGACTGTAAGGCTCCGGCCCCAGATGCCACTTGCCGAAATGCCCCGTTGCATAGCCTGCTTGTTTCATCATTTTTCCAATGGTGGGAAAATTTGTATCCAGCCGCGTGGCGCTGGCCACCGGCAGCGCTTTTGCAGACGGATGCGTTCTTTTCGCCAATTCAGCCTTTAGCGCAACGGTTTTCGTATGATGCCTCGGCTGCGTGCTACCGTGGCGCGCGGGGGTCTGCCCCGTAAGAAAGCTGGCGCGGGTCGGCGAACACAAGGGGGAGTTCGCATACGCCCGGTTAAACGTGCAGCCCTTTTCGGCCAACCGCAACAGGTTCGGCGTCTCATAGAGCTTGGTCTGGCCGTATAGCTCGGTATCACTCCAGCCGAGGTCGTCGGCCAGAATAAACACCACGTTCATTTTCTTTGCAGGTCTCTCGGCAAAAGCCCCAAAACACGCTGAAAATATAAGAGTCAATAGGATTTGTTTTTTCATATTCATATTCATGTTCCCGATTATTTTTTTGGAGCTGCGTTGTTCCATTCTTCTTCGCTCACGACACCGTCGCCGTTTGCATCGCGCTTTTTCAGCGTCCCCTTTGGCTGATTTGGCTTGTAGGTGTATTTGTCCGGATTCGCTTCGGCGCGACCTTTAAACCAGGCTTCGACCTCTTCCAGCGTGGCCTGGCCGTCTCCGTTTGTATCAACCGCTGAAAAGCCACTTCCTTTTCCGGTGCGAGATTTCGATTGAGCTGGCGCGGGTGATTTTTCGTTTTCCTTCGCGGGCTGTTTTTTCG
>CAZWZW010000277.1:0-3902 GCA_964639125.1 uncultured Verrucomicrobiota bacterium | reverse complement strand
CGAGTTTGGTCTATTTGATTAAATTGACGCTCTCGCCTTGAACTCCCCCCCCCTGGTGGCTACCGCCACCGAAAAGCAAATTTCTGTCCGTTTCACATCTAATGAAGAAAATCGTAGTCACACTCTTTGCAATTTTGATATCTATTGCAAGTCATGCTCAGCAAAAACCTAACGTCATATTCATCCTAGCCGATGACATGGGTTACTCTGATATGAGCTGGCAGGGCTCGCCGATCCAGACGCCGAATCTGGATAAGCTACGTAAGGGGGGGGTGTTTCTAGACCGTTATTATGTGCAGCCGCAGTGCACGCCTTCGCGAGTCGCGTTTTTGACGGGCAACTATCCCTACCGATTCGGGCTGCACGAGCATATCGTGCTCCACACTTCACTCAACGGGATTCCGGGCGAGGTGAAAACCATTGCCGAAAAGATGCAGGAGGGGGGCTACCGCACCTCAGTGATTGGCAAGTGGCATGTGGGCTCTCATCTGCAGTCATACATGCCGCACAACCAGGGCTTTGATCATTCCTTCATCGGCATTGCCGGAACGATCCGGTATTGGAATTATACCAATCGAGCCGAGCATGAGCTGATCCGCAACGGCGAAAAGATCTATGCGGCCTCGCCGAAAAACAATGAGGCCTCGGGCAATACCTATCTGACCGACTTGTGGGCAGAGGAGGCGATCGATGTCATCAATCGGCACGACACGAAGGATCCGCTCTTCATGTTTCTATCTTTCAATGCCCCGCACCATCCGCTGGATGTCAAGGATGAGGTACTGGCAAAGTATGACGAGGCGGATGTCGACCCCTATTGGTCGGCGCCTGATGCGAAGAAAAAGCGCAATGCCCGCAACCGCACGCGGTACATGGCGCTGGTGGATTCCATGGATGAAGCCATCGGCAATGTGGTGGAAGCCCTCGAGACCAAGGGTGTGCTGGACAATACCCTGATCGTATTCTGTAGCGATAACGGAGGCATCGTCGAAGCCGACAATCGCCCCCTGCGCAGTGGCAAGGGCGATTCCTTTGAGGGCGCAATCCGCGTGCCGGGCATCGCGTTCTGGCCGGGGAAAATCAAGCCGGGCTCAACTAGTTCCGAGCTGGTCTACATGGCCGACTGGTACGCCACCTTTGCCGAGTTGGCGGGCATGGATGTGGAAGCCGACAAGGACGGAATCAGCGCCTGGGACGTACTGCAGGGAAAACGCGGGGAACGCCGCGGTATTCCAATTGTTTCTTCCAGCCGTCATGCCTACATCACCGGCCAACATACCCTGGTCGGAGGCGGCGCAGACTATCAACTGCTGGTGGATAACCAGGTGGAGGGCTTTGATTTCTTTGATATCCAGACCGATGTGTCGCAGACGCAAGCGACGACAGCATTTCCTGAGGCCGAACAAGAGGCGAAAGCCGCCTTGGCAGCTCATCTCAAGCAGACTCAGCGTGGCTATTTCAATTGGGACATCCGCTATGCGGGCAGCACCGAGCGTTGGAAGAAGCGGAAGGGCGACCACTCCTATGATTTCGTCGTGAACGATCTGCCGGAGGTAACGGTTCGCGGAAACCAGGCGGTCGTCTCGCCGGTCAGCAAGGAGCTGGTCTATCAACTGCAGGGCAGCACGGATGGCGCGGACTGGTACGACATCGCCGAATATGTGTGCAAACAGGATGCCGATAGTTTCACGTTCGAGGACATCAGCGTGAAGAAGGGGACCCGCGCATTTCGGGTCCAGACCGCTCAGCATTTTGGATTGCCTGCGTTCGAGCATTTCGGAACACCCGCCACCGGCGAGCTGGATGCCTTTCTGGCCAACATTGATGAAGTCGGAGACGTTCGCGTGGAAAACGGCGTGTTGAAGTTGGCCTATACCGGAGGGAACCTGGACGGAAGCTCGCGGACGCGCTATTTTATCGTGCCGCATTCGCGAGGAACCATTTATGCATCCATGGAGCTCAAGTTCCATGGGAGCGAGGCCGAGTGCAAGGGCCAGATCAACTGGCTGCGCCAGAACGGCTGGAACGGCAAAACCGTGACGCCCGTATCGTTGAGCATCCAGAATGACGGCATCCTGCTGGAGCATAGTGATACGGTCCGGCGAAATCCGCCCACCCGTCTGGCTGCTTATGACGGAAAGGTCATCCAAGTGCTCTTTGCCTTCGAGCTGGGGACTGCGGGTGATGATACTCTCAAGGTGTATCTCAATCCGGGCAAGGTGCTCGCTGAACCGGACGCCGTTTTTGACGGTGAGTTCACCTTTGACCGCCTTCAGTTTGGACTCACCGCACGCCCCGGATCGACGATGGAGGTCGACAAGCTCCGCATCGGCACTCGCTTGGAAGATGTGCAGCTGTGATCAGACGGCCCCGAAGCTGAAAAAACGAATCTTAAACAACGAATCTACGAAATAGAACAATATGAACAATTCAGGAATTGGAATGAAACATACAACGACATCCGTCCGCGCGCCTTTTGCGCGGGTAGGAATCCTTATGAAACGAAAAATCAGCATGCTACCCACCTTGGCTATGGCGCTCGGTGTTTTAGTAACGTCGGCAGACGCGGCCAAGCATCAGGGGAAGGCCAGCAAGTTCAACTACGCCGAAACCGCAAGCGTGCAGCCCTTGGATCAAGCGCCGGCCCAGCCTTTTTCCTTGTGGTATAATCAGCCCGCCACGTATTGGGAAGAAGCCTTGCCGGTGGGCAACGGGCGTCTCGGAGCCATGGTGTATGGTGGGGTTTCCCAGGAGTTGATTCAGCTCAACGAAGAATCTATTTGGGCAGGACCGCCGATTCCCGTGGTGAAAGAGGATGTGAGCGATACGGTTGATGAGGTGCGGCAGCTCCTTTTTGACGGGAAATACAAGGAGGCGCAAGACAAGCAGCAGGCGGTCTTGGCGGAGCGTATCTCTCCCCGAAGCTATCAAACGATGGGGGAACTTCGCTTTGACTTTGGCCCGGTCGAGGAGGTGACGGCATATCGCCGATCACTGAACCTGGATACGGCGATGGCAACCACCCGTTACAGCGTCGATGGCGTCCAGTATATTCGCGAAGTTAGCGCAAGCCCGGTGGATGAGGTGATCTTTATCCGCATCTCGGCCGACCACGCGAACTCCGTTTCGTTCAGTGCCCGCGTTGAGCGGGATGGCCGCTTTTTTACCACTCGTGCCAAAGGGCAGGACACCTTGATCGCTACCGGCCAGGCCTCGCATGACGACAAGCACCTGGGGGTCAAATTCGCCACGGTTTATAAGGTCGTTGCACAAGGCGGGACGACCCAAGCGGAAGAGGGCGGGTTTACGATTTCGGATGCGGACTCTGTGGTCATTATGATTGCTGCGGCAACGGACTACAACCGCGAGGACACCGCGAATCCGTTGACCCATGATTTGGTGGCACTCTGCGAAAGCAGCATTACGGTCGCTGGT
Source organism: uncultured Verrucomicrobiota bacterium (assembly GCA_964639125.1). Taxonomy (GTDB): domain Bacteria; phylum Verrucomicrobiota; class Kiritimatiellia; order Kiritimatiellales; family Pontiellaceae; genus Pontiella. Next base: position 467 of record CAZWZW010000277.1, on the reverse strand, counting down.
GAGAAGGGATACGCAAAGTTGAAAGCAGACGCCATCGATGCACATCAGGCGCTATACCGCAGGGTTGAATTGGACCTTGGCAAACCTGCATCCGGTTCCACCCTGGAGCGGCTGCAACGCTATAAAGAAGGAGGGAGCGATTCCGATTTGGAGGCTCTGTATTTCCAATATGGCCGATACCTTTTGATCACCTCGTCACGTCCGGGCAACTTGCCGGCGAATCTGCAGGGCATCTGGTGCAAGGATTTGGCTCCGCCCTGGAACAGCGATTATCATATCAACATCAATCTCCAGATGAACTACTGGCTCGCGGAAGTGGCCAATCTTTCGGAATGCCACCAGCCCTTCATGGACTATGTGGAGCGACTGGTGTCCTCCGGTCAGAAAACGGCCCGCGACTTCGACCATTGCGGGGGCTCCTCTGCGGGACCAGCAGCCGGCGGCGTGCTTGCGCCTGTTCCGACGAC
>CAZWZW010000276.1:0-3921 GCA_964639125.1 uncultured Verrucomicrobiota bacterium | reverse complement strand
GTAAATCAGCGAAATACCGCCTATCTCAGGGTAAGGAGGAACTTCTAGATGACCATGCACATTCGTCCATCCACTCGATCGACATACCCCCTGTCCGCAGGGCTTGCGTGCCTGCTGCTCCTGACCGGGTGCCAGCATCCGGTCCCGGCACCCGTGGCTCCGGATCGCTCCCTCATGTGGCCCCCGCCCCCGGCCGAACCCCGCGTGGCCTATCTGCGGAATGTGTCCGGTCCGGCCGATCTCGGCATCCGGCGCAGCTGGTGGCGGCGCGCCGGAGCGTATCTCGTTGGGGATTCACGCTTCAGCAGGGGTTTCGCAAAACCCGCCGCGCTGTGTTTTGATGAAGCAGGAAACCTTTGCGTGACGGATACCGGCATCCATGCCGTCTGGTATTTCGACGTGGTGCATTCCCGTTTCAAATGCTGGACGCGCCTCGGGAAACTCGTTTTTTCTTCGCCGGTCGCGATTGTCAAACGAGACGGCGTATTCTATGTGGCCGACAGCGGCCTTGGCGCCGTCGTTGCCTTCAATGAAGCAGGACACCTGCTCTTCCAGATTACGGAAGAATTGGAGCGCCCGGTTGGCCTGGCCCTTGCCGGGGACACCCTGTGGGTGGTCGATTCCGCACAACACCGGATTTCCGGATTTAATCTGCAGGGTCGGCCCAAATCCTGCTTTGGAAAAAGAGGCGTTGCTGAAGGCGAGTTCAACTATCCGACCCACCTTTCAGCAAGCCCGGATTCCGCTCTTTTTGTGACGGATGCAATGAATTTCAGAATCCAGAAGGTCGATTTGCACGGACGCCCGCTTTTGACGATCGGGGCGGTCGGCAATGTATCGGGCACATTCAGTCGGCCCAAGGGAACGGCGGTGGATGCGGAAGGAAATGTCTACATAGTGGATGCGCTTTTTGACAATGTACAGGTATTCGATAGAGAGGGCGGGTTTCTGATGCACTTCGGAAGCCACGGCACGAAACCCGGCCGGTTCTGGCTGCCCTCCGGCATTGCGCTTGATGCGATGGAACGCATCTGGGTGGCGGATTCCTATAACCGGAGAATTCAGGTTTTTAAACGGGTAGGTGAACCATGAGAAACAATCAGATTATCAAGTCTTCGCTATCGATCGCGCTCTGTGCCGCAAGTGCGCTGACCCTGCCCGCCGGTGCCGCCAGCATTGTCGACTCGGCCCACAACCTGTCCGCGGGCGGGCCGAATACCATTCGTGCAACCACGGAGGACCAGATTTGCATCTTCTGCCACACGCCGCACGGCGCGAGTGCCGAAGCGCCCCTCTGGAACCGCTACAGTTCCGGCACCGTCTATACCCCCTACAGCAGCAGCACGGTCAATGCATCCATCGGCCAACCCACCGGTTCCTCCCGGCTCTGCCTCAGCTGCCACGACGGAACGGTGGCATTGGGTATGGTCCGCAGCGAACCGGCCACCATCCCGTTTTCCGGCGGGGTCGTCAATCTGCCCGCGGGGCGTTCCAACCTCGGAAGCGACCTCAGCGACGACCACCCGGTCTCCTTCATCTACGATTCCGCACTAGCCGCCCAAAACGGGGAGCTGTTTGATCCCTCCGTCCTCAACCCTTCGGTCCAGCTCGACAACTCCGGGATGATGCAGTGCACCTCGTGCCACGACCCCCACGACGACCAGTTCGGACAGTTTCTGGTAACCGACAATGCCGGCTCGGCCCTTTGCCTGATCTGCCACGACCAGCGGAACTGGAGCGGATCGAGCCACCGCAATTCCGCCGCCATCTGGAATGGACAATCCACCGACCCATGGCCCTTCTCGCCCGAAACCACGGTTTCGGGGAATGCGTGCGGGAACTGCCACGCCTCGCACGATGCCGGTTCCAGCGAACGCCTGCTCCGTTTTAATTCCGAGGAACAAAACTGCTATACCTGCCACAACGGCAATGTCGCCACCACCGATATTCAGGCGGAATTCAACAAAGCCAGCGTACACCCGGTTTCCTCCTCCACCGGCATCCATGATCCCACGGAAGACCTGGTGAATCCATCCCGGCACGTGGAGTGTGCAGATTGCCATGATGCACATGAGGCCAATGCGTCCGGCGCATCGGCACCGATCGCATCAGGCGCGCTGGCGGGAGTGGCCGGCATCAGCTCCTCCGGATCTGCGGTTGATCCGCTGAACGAGGAATATGAGCTTTGCTACCGCTGCCATGCCGATAGCGTCAACCGCGGACAGGCACTCATCAACCGCCAGTTCCCGCAGACCAATACCCGAATCGAGTTTTCCGCCACCAGCGCCTCCTACCACCCCGTCGAAACCACCGGACAAAATCCGAATGTGCCCAGCCTGATCAATCCCTATACGGAATCGAGCATCATCTACTGTACCGACTGTCACAACAACAATCAGGGTCCCAATGCCGGCGGATCCGGACCCAACGGGCCACACGGTTCCAGCTACACCCCGTTGCTGGAGCGCAACCTTCGGCTGACCGACGGAGCCAACGAAAGCTCGGCAAACTACGCCCTCTGCTATAAGTGTCATAGCCGAAGCAGTATCCTGAACGATGATAGCTTCAAAGAGCACGACAAGCATGTCAGGGGAGAAAATATTGCCTGCACCACCTGCCACGATCCCCACGGCGTGCAGAGCGAATCCCATCTGATCAATTTCAACCTCGACTATGTCACCCCCTTCAATGGTACGATCGAATTTGTTGATCAAGGTCAGTTCAAGGGCAACTGCACCCTGAGATGTCATGGAGAAAAGCATGACCGCGAGAATTATTAACCTTCAACACGCCATTTAACTCAAAACCTTAACGGGAGATTTATTATGCGATCTACAGTTAAACGTTCTATTTTCGCCGCTTCACTAAGCCTGCTGTTTTTTATTCCAGTTGCTCCTGCTCTGCCTCAAAATAATCAAACGAACAGGGTCGGAACCGTCGTCTCCACCGAAAAGGGAGGCCGCTACGTTTATGCAGAAATTGAAATCAACGGGGAAACGATCTGGTGCGCGGCCCCCGCAGTGGAACTGAGTCCGGGCGACAAGGTGGTCACCTCGGCAGGTCTCCCCATGAAGGATTTCTACAGCAAGACCCTCGATCGCACCTTCGACATGGTCTATTTCGTCGGAGCACTGAAGAAAGAAGGCGCCGAAGCAGCACAACCTCTTTCCACCACGCTTCCTGCCGACCACCCGCCGATTCACCAGGCCCTGTCCAAACAGCAGCCGGTAGAGTTCAATTATGATACGCTCGAACGCCCCGACGGCGGAAAAACGGTGGCTGAAATCCATGCCGAGCAAAAAAACCTTGCCGGAAAGGTTGTTGTCGTGCGCGGAATCGCGGTCAAAGTGGCGAATGGAATCATGGGAAAAAACTGGGTGCACCTGCGCGACGGAACCGGGGACCGGGGTAGCGATGACCTGACGATCACCACAAAAGCCAAAGTTAAAGTCGGCGAAACCGTGACTCTCCGTGGAGCCGTCGCAACGAACCGCGATTTTGGCTTCGGCTATAAATATGACGTTCTGCTGGAAGACGCTGTTGCGGAAACGAAGTAGAAAACGGACAGAAAAACAGCTGTAGGCGGAATTGGTCTTCGGCAAGCTCAGTCGACTCGAGATCCCGCTTTACGGTAAAACGACCCGGGGCTTTCGCCCCGGAATCAGAACAGCCTCAAGCCCCGCGCTGTCCGGCGACCCTTCCACATCCGGTGCGGAATCCATCCCGTCCTGCAATGCTTGCCTATACGACCGCGATGATCAGTAGTCATAAGCCTAGATTCGGGAATGGAAATGAAGGAAACGGTGTTTTGTATAGTGATATCAGGCTCAATCTCAGATTACTGTCCTAACCCAGTAGGTTAGGCAGTTTGTTTCCTTCATTTCCATCCTTCGGATGGCCGATTTTACTGTATCTGCTGGT
>CAZWZW010000275.1:0-3922 GCA_964639125.1 uncultured Verrucomicrobiota bacterium | reverse complement strand
GCATCCTTCCTGGCCACGGTGGAAACCATGATGGACGGCCTGATCACCATCGAGCGGGCCAGCGTCAAGGTCTACCGGGCTGATCGCTCAACATCACACGATCAACCGAACTGACCGCCATCATCCCTTCGGCTTCGATTTCCTTTTCACCCGCCCAGGCCGCCACGGTTCCCATGGCCAGTGCGGCCATCCCGATTTTGATCATCGTTCTGTTCATTGCATAATTCCTTGTTCCATTGCATTCAACTATCCGGTTGCCCGGCATCAATACCCCATGTATCGATACGCGAAACCTATGAGATTCAACCTTACGAAAAGGTTCCCGTTAGAACGGTTTTGCGTGGAGGGCTGCGGCTATAGCATCCAGATCGTTGCCTTCGGGCATAGCAAATAGACAAGTACCACCGCTTCGCGCTGCCCAGACTGCGCCTACGGCGCGTTTTTCCGAAGCATCATCGGCTGAATAGAGGTGTTTCCCCTTATACTCGATGGCAGCTACGCGTCCATCTTTCAACAGGCAGACAAAGTCGGGATAGAACCAGTCGGTCGAGGTCTGAAGGCGGAACGAAGATTTCTTACGCGCAAGATTTCGAATCCAGCACTCCACTTCATCCAGCCCGTCGAGATATTGCGCACATTTGAATTCAGCGCTTAGTTTTCCGGAAGGCGTTTTCTCTTCCAGCTCGCCCGGTCGGGGGCCGAAGTAGTGGTTCTTGAATTTAAAGCTGCCGGAGTAGGTCTGGCTGGGCTCGTAAACCATGTTTTTAAAGTTAATCGAAACCTCTTCGACCACTTGCAATGCTGAATCCGGGAAAAGGAAGGACTGAAAAGCCTGCTTGTGCTCTGTTTCACGATGCGCCCGGATACGCGTTTCAATCTGGTCGCAGAGGCGATAACGGTCCAGCGCCAGCAGGCTGACGTCCTCGATTTTAAACTGCGCCATCAAGCCGCTTACCACCTTGCGGAGAAATTTCGCTGACTCGCCATAGGGAATATCTTCGTGGTCGATGCGGCGGTCCAGCCAGGCAATCAGCGACTCCACCGTCCAGTCGACCGAAGCCCCCAGCTGCAGCACCTGCTGATGCAGGGTTCGTACAAAATCCGCATCGGCTGTCTCCTGCACGGCGGACGTCGTCACCTGACCTTTTTCCCCGACATCCAGCACACCGCGCTGGGCGACGGGCCTCTTGAGCGGGTTATAGTTGGCGGAGAGCGAAGCCTCTTTGAGACTGAGTTTCCACGGCTGTTCCAGCAGGAATGTTTTTTCGAACTCGAAGAACCGGCCGTCTTCGCAAACCGAGAGCAGAGGGATGATGAAATCAAGCTGACGTTCGTAGGCCGACGGGACGCGGGGTGTTCCATCCCCGCCGAACGCCGCTTCCGCCTCCCGCACGTGGTCGGCGGCTTCGCGGATTTTCCGGCTGATTTCCGGTGTGGATGCGCAACCCGACAGGGATTCCACCTCGGTCTCTTCCAGCGGCACATAAATCGTCAGCTCGCCTTTGGCCTTATCGAATCCAACCTTGCCGCCGAGCGCCGCCACTTCAGACTCCAGCGCAAAGGCTTCGAGTTCGGTGGGATCAACCCGGATTTTCCGGGGTTGAACGCCCATGGGCAGCACACCCTGCGGAGCCGGCAAGACAATCCGTTCCGCCTCGGCCTTCGTGAAGCCATTGCTTTCCAGCGCATCGCGCAGCTCCGCCAGCACGTCGCCCAGCGAATCGGAAACCGAAAAAGCATAGGAACAGTTCAAATCTTCGTTCTGCTTCTTTCCAACCTTTGGAAGCCGGAGGATGCGCCCGACAATCTGCTCGATGGCCGTGGCCGACCGCGTCTGCTTGAGACTGCACAGCACATAGGCGAACGGGCAGTCCCAGCCTTCGCTCAGTTTCTGGACGGTAATGATGAAACGAACCGGGCATTTCGGCGATTCAATATCCTTTTCCTTCGCCAGTTCATCCAGCTTGCCGGTGGAAATCAGGATCGTCTCTTTTTGAAGGCCGAACTCTTCCGCCATGCGCTCGCGCAACGGTTGGCAGTCGGCGATCTTCCCGGCCTGGATCAGCATGATCGGCCGGATGTATTCCCCGGTCGCCTGGCCTTCCGCCACCGCCTGTTTTTCCAGATCGCCGCGCAGCGTGATCGCATCCGCCAGCAGCAGGTCGCACTGGCTCGGATCCCGCCGGAACACGCGCAGCGGCAGCTTCACCATGTGGGCCGCGTTCAGTTCCGCCGCCGAAACCATGTGCAGCACGTTCGACGGGTTTTTCTTCCGCGCCGGGGTTGCCGTAAATTCGATGATGCACGACGGCTTTACATCGCCCAGCATCGAAAACGAAAGCTCGGTACGAGCGTTATGCGCCTCGTCCACAATCACAATCGGCCGGCGCAGGCGGAGCATGTTTACCAGCGAGGGGATCGGTTTACCGTCGGCACCGGGCAGGAGTTCGTCCAGCCGGTCGGCCGGCACGTTCTGCAAATGTTCCGCAAAGCTGCCGTTCTGGGCATACACCTTGCGCCCGGTGGTGTCTTCCGCCCGGAACGACTGGATCGTCGCCACAATCACCACCGTCTGACCGTCCACCGCCGCCCGCGAAAGGCGCAGCGCTTCCTCGATTGTGAGCACCTCGACCGAACCGCATTCCTGCTCCAGCGCCCGCCGGTAGGGATGGCGGTTGTCGCGCAGGGCATCGGCCGTCTGCTGGAGAATTGTACTGCGCGGCACCAGCCAGAGCACCACCGACTGCTCGGCGCGCAGCAGCTCCTTCATCGCAATGCCCGCCGTATGGCAGGCCATCAGGGTCTTGCCGCCGCCCGTCGGAACCCGCAGGCAGATATACGGCATGTCCGGCGCAAGCCCCGCCGCATGCACCGGAATATACGGGATCGGATCGCGCCCGTTCTTCACCTGCGTGTCGTGGAATGCATTGGCCGGATGTCCATCGCGCGAGCACTGGCGGAAAAAGCCGCGCAGCGAATCAAGCACCCGGTTCTGATAGTCCTTCAGCTGGATCATTCCGCGGCCCCCTTATAGTCGAAACCGATCTTTCGCTTCGGCGGATCGGGCGGCGACTCCAGCAACGGCTGGAGCTGTTGCCAGATGATGCCCAGCGCTTCGTTATGCTCCAGCAGGGTTTTATCGATCTCCGCCAGCCGCTTGAGAATTTCCGCATTCGCCGCCAGCCGCTCCCGCATCTGCACAAACGCCCGTACCACAAATACGCTCATGGCCACCGCCTCCGGGCTGTTCAGAACCATCGCCGCCATCAGCGCGCCGTGTTCCGTGAAAGCGGCCGGTAATTGAGGCGAAAACTTGAGGTTTTGGAGGTGGTCGCAATTTGCGACCACCTCTGCCTTCTCGGCCTCGGTCAGGCGAAACATAAAATCCTCGGGAAAGCGGTCGGCATTCCGTTTTACCTGTTCATTCAGCCGCTTGGTCGGCACGCCGTAGATTCCGGCCAGATCGGCATCCAGAATCACGCGCAGGCCGCGCAGATCGATAATCAATGGTTCAATCGGTTGGGGGGTTGGCTCGGGTTTCATGACACTTTAATCTCGTAGGGGGTTTGGCGAATCGTGATGCGCTCGTTCTGCAGGCGCTCGCGCCCCAGCAGGCAGCCCGCGCAATAGACCACCTTCGGGCCGTCGAAGGCCGGCAGCTCCGCCAGCACCGCGCGCGTCAGCACATTGCCGCCGTTCGCCGACTTATCGCCCAGAATCCCATTGTAGAGCAGATAGATTCCGACGCCGCGGCAAACGCCCAGCAGCGGTGTGTTCGCCACCCGTTCGCGCGGCAGCGGTTCGCCCGTCTCCGTAAAATAGACATGCCGCGCCAGCTCGCCGAACTTTACGCTCGGCCGGATCTGCCCGCTCTCATCAAACAACGGCTCGCCCAACTCGCAATACCGGAACCCGCCGCCCA
>CAZWZW010000274.1:0-3964 GCA_964639125.1 uncultured Verrucomicrobiota bacterium | reverse complement strand
CCTTCGACAAGCTCAGGGTTTGAAAACAGGCTCATGTCAGGAAAGCAAGTCGCCTACGACGATACCAACGCACACACGCTGTAATCTGGCATCTCTCTGAGACCTTCTGACAGGCCTATGGGATGTTACATTATTTTCGACGACCTACACTAGGCGCCCCTACCTGAATGAAATGACGATCCGAAACAACCCCCATCCCTGAATGCTCATGTATCATGAGCAAATATCATAAAAACATGAAAAATTGGACTGGTGTGCCCCTTTTGCATGTTACAGGCGAGCGGATGGGGTGCCCCCGTTCATGGCTTCATGCAAGCGGCTTAATACTCGGCACTGAATTCCCAACGGCCGGGCTGAATTTCAAAGGTAATGTAGTGCTCAGTCTCTTGCGAGAATTTGATCCCTCTGACCGACTTCGCCTTTTTCGATTTTTCCCAGACCGTGTTGCCGTTGGCCGTGATGCGCTTGATGGACGCGCCCGGTCGCTTCGGCAGTCCGACCGTCGCCGTGGTTCCTTTCGGGGAAACCAGTTGTATCGAGAAGGCGTTCGGCTGATTTTTGATTTCCAGCGGAATATTGCCTTTCACGGACGGCACCACGGTCTTGATCTGCTTGAGCGGCCCCATTTGCGGCAGGACGTGATAGGTCTCATATCCCGGTTTTGTCGGGGCAATCCCCGCGCCGTACTGCGACAGCAACGTCAGCATGCCGCCACTCCAGGCATGGTTGATCGTTCCGCCGCCGCTTCCACCAATGCGCCAGTCTTCCCAGAGCGTCGTATAGGGATGCTCCACCATATTCTTGAAACGCTTTTTGGTGCGGACAATGGCATCCGCTTCGAAACGCATTTGATAGAGCGCTTCGCCCACATATTTTTCCATATAGGCGCTGCTGTGTTCCTGTTGCTTGAAGACCTCGCGGATCGCGGGGTACTGCTCGGGCTTGGCGAGCCCGGAAACAACGGCCAGCGCGTGAGCGCGGTCATCTGTCCGCCCCTCATAGTCCGGCGAGCGGTATTCTTTGCCGTTCCAGAACGTCTTGTTGAAGTTCGCTTCAATGCTTTTCATTCGGGCTTCAATCGCGGGGATATCCGCCGTTTCGCCGACGGCTTCCGCCATCAGCTTTTGCCCTTTGAGCGCGAGATAGAACCAGCCGTTATAGAGGATGTTCATATCCTTATTCTTCCCCCAGTCGCCCCAGGTCCAGTCGCCTTTGCGCGGAATCACCAGTCCGTCCTCGCCCAGCTGCCACACTTCCAAGTAACGCTTCACGCGCGGGTAAACTGTGCGAATGGTTTCAAGATCGCCCGAATAGAGATAGTAATTCCAGAACCCGAAATAACCGACCGAATTGAGCATCTGCATCGGTAGCTCTTTGTGCCAATTTCCAGCGGGTACGGGCGAATAAATCGTGCCGTCCTCGCGCTGCCAGTTCATCAGCTCGAGGATCCCCTTTTTGGCCAGCGCATTCGCGCGCGGGTCGAGCGCATAAAACGCCTCGCCGATTTCATTTACGGCATCGCCCCACCACTGCGCACGCTCGCGGTCCGGGCAGTCGAAATAGGTATCGCGCATGGTGATGTAAAGCGTGCGCAAGGCCTTTTGACGATAGCGATTCAGAAAATCGTCATCGCATTCAAAAGTGCCTGTGAACTCCGCATTATATCCCGTTTCGCGATACTTGAGCGCGAGGATTTTGAAGCCGGCGGGAATCGTGTAGTGCATTTCATGCCCGTTCATCCAGCCGAGGCTTTCGTATTCCTGCACACCGGCGCGGGTCATATATTCCGCTCGGATATTCGCGGGGCCGCCGCCTTTATAGTTATCCATCCGAAGATCGATGGTTTCCCCGGACGGCCCCTCGATTTTCAGATACGGCGTGATCTGCGCGTTATAGGGAAGTTTCGCGACGATTTTTTCACCCGTGGAAACCTTCGGCAACTCGCTGGCGTTGGCGTAGTCTTTCAAGCCGAAATCTTTCCAGAGCGGAATGGGACGCAGCACCAACTGATTCCACGGCGCGCAAGGCGGTTTGCCGTATTCATTCGCGGGCGCCCATGCTGAGTCGTCGAAGCGGGTCTGGTGCCAGCCGAGCACGTCTTTCTGTGCATCGAAACGAATATTCGATTCGGGCAACCGTTTGTTCGGCACCTCTCCGGGCGCGGTAGAAAATGCGGGGTGGATGCGCGCTTTCCAGCTTGCATCGCTCAACAGCGCCTTGCCGTCGATCTCGGCATCAAAAATGAGCCCGGGCTTACCACTGCTTTTATGGCTGAACCCCTGTTTCCCAAAATACCAAGCGAGTAGCGCGATCGTATTGTCACCTTTCTTCAAATAAGGTAGCAGATCAACTTCGTCGTAGTAGGTATCGCTCGGGGTCGGCCCGCGCTTGAGCTGCCCTTCAAAGACGACCTGCTCGCCGTTGATCCAGAGCCAGTATTTGGAATCGACCGCGATGCGCGCACTCGCTTTTTTCGGCGCTTTTTCCAGGGCGACGACTTTGCGGAAGCAGCTCCACTGGTTTACGTTTTTATCAGCGGGCGCCATCTTTTTCTTGGGGCGCGGGACCAACCCAATCGATCCGTTTTCTTTTACCGTTTTTTTTGCCGGCTTCCCGTTTTTCGTGTATTCGAGCTGCAACACCTTTTCTGAGCCATATGCCGGATCTCGACCTGACAATTTATTATCGGCTTTAACATGAAACTTTTTCGCATCGACCAACTGCTGCAATTTTGTGGTCACATCGATCTGCTTCGACGGATCGCCCGCCACCCCGTAGACCGCTTTTTTAATCACAATGTTCGCTGTGCCTGTTGTTTCCTGAGCTGGCTTAGCCACTTTTGCTTCCGTGGGTGAATGCACCCCGATCCACTGCGCCTGCCACTCATTTCTTTCGGCGGCGAAGCCCGAAAGCGCGCCAACTAAAACAATAAGCCCCAGACTCACTCGCCGCCGAAGGGCGAAACAACATACCATATTCATTTCATTTTTCATACTGCACCTTTTAATAAACGATTCGCTCAAAAAGCAGGATGCCCGTGCATCAAACGACCAAACCTATTTCAAATTCACTTATTCGTAACGCTGGAATTCCTATTTCTTCCAGAGGACTTGGCGTTTATACGTTTTTTTGTTGTAGTTGTTGTCGATGACATCATTGATGGGAGCCAGCTTCACGTTACCGACCTGAATCTCTTTGGTCTGCGCATTCCACTTTAGCTTACTGTTTTTCGGCAAGGTCATTTCTTTTTTGCCCATGGCTCCCAGCACCAACGGGCCCTGATAGACTTTCTGATACCCTTTGATCGTGTGGATGTTGTGGGTATCAGCAAAATAAGGCGCCTGCGTGAAGGAGTAAACCAGCGTGTCGCCTGCTTTCAGTGCCGCGTCCACGGAGACAAAGTTATCTTTTTCGGCCGACTTTACGGTTTTACCGTTCAGTGCAACGGCAGCCTTTCCAGCCCAAGAGGGTTTAAAGAAGGCCAGCGCGGTTCCGGCTTGCGGCGTTTTCTCAATCTTAACCGTTACAGCCCCCTCGTATGGGTAGGCCGTGGAAATCTTCAACACGCCGCCGTTAAAGGAAACCGTGGCGTCATTGAAGAACGGTAACATGAGCGTGTTGCCGGACTGCACAAAGCTGTATTCAGCCGCTTTCGCCAACCCTTCAGAACCGCGCATCGAGCAGCACCACCAGGCTTCAGGAATTGACAGGTAAAGATTTGCATCTTTACTGCCGAGACACTTATCACAGCCGAACCCGCCATTTGCGCGCTGTCCGTGCCCCATTCCGTTGAAGTAGATTTTATGCGACTCTTCCAGGTAACGGGTATTGCCGGTAGCCTGCCAGAGTTGATACCCCGCCATAAAGCCATCGATAAAGGCACAGGGCTCCGTATGGGTCGGGCGTACGAACCAGCTGTCATTCGCATGAATCGATGTGGAGACGTCGCGGACGTACGCTGACC
>CAZWZW010000273.1:0-3976 GCA_964639125.1 uncultured Verrucomicrobiota bacterium | reverse complement strand
GTTTTGTTGGTTTTGAGCGCGCTTTCCGTGTCTGCCGCCGAAAAGCCCCCTCGACAAGCTCCCGCCGGCGCTACAGCTATGGCGGACAGGCAGGGCAAGGCGAATGTGATTGTGATTTTAGCCGATGATCTTGGCTGGATGGATATCGTGAGCTATGCGTCGCGTGTGCACCAGGTGAAGCCGGAAGAGTGCTTTTATGAGACCCCGCATATCGACCGTATGGCGCAGCAGGGGATGATGTTTACGCAGGCCTATTCGGCTGCGCTCTGTTCGCCCGGGCGTGCGGCCTTGCTGACCGGACAGTATCCAGCGCGGTTCGGTTTCCTGACGGCATCCGGCCATACCTCGGGAAGCTATTTCACGCGTAAGGCGACCCCGCCGAAAGGCTATCATATTCACGATCGCAAGGAAACGGGCCCCATGCAGGCGAATCCGGCATTGGGTTACATTGATCCCGCATTTACGTATGTTCTGCAAAGCGGTCAACCGCAGGATGAATACGACGCGCTTACGATTGCCGAAGCGCTGAAGGGGTATCGCAGTGCGATGGTGGGGAAATGGCATCTGGGTGCGAAGGGCATCGAAGGGTATCAGCCCAAGGATCAGGGCTTCGAAGAGCTGGCGTATGTCGATGATGGCGGTTCGCATTATTTCAATTGGCGCGACGACTGGGATCTTCCGGGCGAAGCTCTCGGTATCGAATACCTGAGCGACGATTTGACCGAGCGCGCGGTGCGCTTTATTCGCGAATGCGATCAAAACAAAGAGCCGTTTTTTCTCTATTTCCCGGAGCTGGCCGTGCATGGACCTCGCGAAGCAAAGCAGGCGGATTACGACTATTTCGAAAAGAAACCGAACCGCGGCGCGAATGGTCACTCGGTGCCGGAATATGCGGGCGTGTTGCGCGGTCTTGATGACTCGGTCGGGCGTTTGCTTCAGGAGTTGGATGCACTCGGAATCGCCGAAAACACATTGGTCATTTTTATGTCGGATAACGGCGGGATCAACCGCGAAACGGTTACCTCGAACCTTCCGCTTCGCGAAGGAAAAGGGAAGCTGTACGAAGGCGGCGTGCGTGTTCCGTTTATCGCCTATTGGCCCGGCCGCATCGAAGGCGGCACCGTTTGTGATGTGCCGATTGGGGTCGAAGATGTTTTCCCTACCGTGTTGAGTGTTGCCGGACAGGCGGATGGATTGTCGAATTTAGATATCGATGGACAATCGATTTTGCCCTTGCTCAAAGAACCAAAAAACAAGGCGAAGCACTATACCCGCGGCACCTTTTTTTGGCACAAAGCGGGCGGCGGCTTAGATAAAAAAGGGAAATATTGGATTGGTCATACTGCGGTACGTAAAGGCGACTATAAACTGCTGTACGATGCTCAAGGCATTTTGGAGCTCTACAATATCGAAGACGATATCGAAGAGAAAAATGACCTCTCCGAAGCGATGCCCGAAAAAACACAAGAGCTTTTCAAGGTGCTCGACGGGATGCTCGATGAGGTGGTGCCCCAAAAATATCAGCGCCGCCCGAATCCATTTTACGATCCCGAAGCCAACGCAAAGACCCAGGCTCCGCCCTATCGCAATCTGCGCAACCAGCCAGTTGAAAAGACGAACGCGAAACCCGCCCCGATAAAAGCCGCGGCTGCGAAGTCGAAAGGCAGTGCTGTTCTGATGCCCGCCAACCAAAGCTTTGAAAGCCGGATTTGGGCCAAAGGTAAGTCGCAGGAAATGGAAGGCTCACTCGCCGATCTTTTCGTGAACCCGAAAGGCAAAACGATTCTGGAAATCAAAACGCCCGACGGTCAAACGAACATGCTCGGCGCGAAGGTATTGCAAGCCGACGATTTGGCCTATCTCAAAAGCATCGGAGCCAAACTTCCTGAGGAATGAGAATAAGTGGGATCTGAGCAACTGCTTTCGAAATAAGGGTGTGTATGCCCTTCAGGGTGTGTATGCCCTCGCTGCGTGTGTATGCCCTTTATGGGGATGTATGCCCTTCGGGGCCAGTTGTTCCTCGCTTGCCCAAAGGGCACCCGCTTCGTCGTCACCCTTCGACGAGATCAGGGCTTGAAAACTGATGTTAGTTATTGCACGATAATTACGGATATAGTAATTATCTATCATAATAATGAAAACATTGACCCAACAGATTTATCTTCTTTCTCCACCGGGCGGTTTTTTTGACATGTCTGTCGTGCACAATCTGTTCCCCGATCTCTCCCGAGGGGCTCGAAATATTCTGATTCACCGCGCCACTGAGAGCGGAGAGGTGCAACAACTTAAACGTGGACTCTATGTCCTGAATGAATCGTTCCGAAAAACACACCTCCATCCGTTTGCGGTGGCTCCCATGCTTTATGCGCCGTCAACTATCAGCCTAGAATCCGCCTTGGCATTTCACGGACTGATCCCCGAGGCGGTGTATCAAACCACTAGCACGACCTCGAGACGCACTCGACGCTTTGCGACTCCGTTGGGGGATTTTACTTTCCAGAGCGTTCCATCCTCTAATAGACTCGCAGGTGTCGAATCGATCAAACTGGATACAAATTCCTGGGCTTTTGTTGCAAGCCCCATCAGAGCCATTGCTGATTTGGTTTATCTTCGGAAAGAAGTGGATTGGGACACGGACGGCATCGCTTTTCTGACGGAATCGATGCGTATGGAGCTCGACGACCTGTTTGCGATGTCCTTGGCGAGGGTCAATGAGGTGATTGAGAGCATTCGTAACAAACGAACCCAGAAGTATATGTATCAACTAAGCGAGGAACTGAAATCATGATTGAAGACGTCTTTAATCAAAAAATCCGAGAATATGCGCCTGCTACAGCCATTGAACAGGAAAATGTGCTACAAGAAATGATGCAGCATTTTATACTGAGCAGCTTGGGTCGGTCGGGCTTTTTTATGGAAGCGGCTTTTCACGAAGGAACCTTTCTCCGGATTGTGCACAATCTGAACCGCTTTTCAGAAGATCTCGATTTTGTGCTCAAAAAGCCTGCGGATGAATTCCAGTGGCAACAGCACCTCAATCGGGTTTTAGCAGATTGTACCGAAACAGGGATCGATTTTGAACTACTGGATAAGTCATCCACTGATTCTGCGGTAAAAAAGGCCTTTTTAAAAACTGACTCGGTTGGAAAGCTCCTTCTTATCGACCTGCCACATTCCCGTTATTCAAAGCAAAAAATAAAGATCAAACTAGAAATCGACATTCATCCACCAGAAGGATCTGCCTTCGAAACACATTACCTCGCCTTTCCTGTGATGACCGCCCTCACCACACAGGACATGCCATCCGCATTTGCCAGCAAAACACATGCGCTCCTCTGTCGGACTTATATCAAGGGTCGTGACTGGTATGATTTTCTCTGGTATGTTAATCGCAACATCCGACCAAACCTGAAACTACTCACCAACGCCGTAGATCAAGTCGGTCCTTGGGAAGGACAATCCATTGACATCACCCCGAAGTGGCTCATTGAGAAACTGCGTGAGACAATCCTTACCATTGATTGGGCCACTGCTAAAAAGGATGTTCAACGGTTTCTCCCGGCACGCGAACAGGAATCACTCAAACTATGGAACTCAGGATTTTTCCTCTATCACGCCAACAAGCTCGAAAATAGTTTCTAAAGCTAGGGGGATTTACGTGACTATCGTTGGTCGAGTTTTTGGAGCGTGGGCTTTCTGCACTCGGAAAGGATGCTGCTGCGATCCGTGAAGATCTAAAATCTGCGCCTTGGAAGGTGATGCTTGCGGCTGTGATTAAGAGGCATACGAGCGCGACGAATGTTTGGATTACAGGCAGGTTGAATATGGGGATTCCGCAGGCGGTGAGTCAGGATGTGGGCAAGTTTCATGCTGCTGGCGGTGAGGGGACTGAAGCGTATCAGGAGCTGATTATAAACATGACGACATGACCCCTGCTATGGGAAATATTGTCAAGACGGTATCGAATGTATTATTT
>CAZWZW010000272.1:0-3981 GCA_964639125.1 uncultured Verrucomicrobiota bacterium | reverse complement strand
CTCCCATTCAACCTCATAACCCGCAAGTTACGTCGCTAAAACAAAAGACCCTGGCGAAGAAAGTGATCGACAAAAAAAACCGGATCCAAGGAACCACAACTGAAACCTCGGTTCCCCCGATTTCCATTCCGGATATCGATCTAACCCCCTACTACAATTGGGCGCTGGCACATGGAGAGGTGTACAATGGATATTCATCCAGTTCTTCATACACGCCAAGCGGCGGAATCATGTGGGTCAATGGAGATGTGAATTGGTCCGGCGGTCCAGGTACCACTGTGAATGGTTCAATCATCGCGACGGGTCAAATCCATCTCGCCGGACAAGTCAACGTCACCCCGACGACCTGTGCTTTTGGCCTTGTAGCAAGAGATGGTGAAATTCAAATACAGTCCAGCGGAATAATGAGAGGGCTGATGTACTGTAAGAAGAGTAACTTTCATATGACATCCAATGGAACAATCATCGGCCAGATCATTGTGAACGGCGATATCGAAAAAGCCGGAAATTCAGATATCCTTGGTGACTATGTCCAAAGCATTCCTGCTCCTCCCGACAGCACCACCACCACGGATTATATCGCCATTTCGGCTTGGCAGAAATGATCTAAAGATTCCAACAGCCCCGAACCACACCAGCACCCCGGCTTCGATCTAATTCGATACCGGGGTTTTGCTTTGCCCAAGTACGGCAACAAGATGTTCAGCGTCCCGAGAAGCAGGAAGATCTGCAGAGCAGAGAGGTCGCTCTTTTACATGGCGGGCGGGGGCGAAAGTTGGAATGAATCAGTCATCTAGACGAACGTATATATCATCACTGTCATATTGATTCCGGCCACGGCCATTGGGGCCAAATGATCCGACTACGATGCGCATAACCCCATTGATTCGATAATCGGGATCAAAGAAATATGGATTTCCCCAAGGATCAAGTGTGGCACCGTCAAAGTAGGGCCCTTTCCAGTCCGTATATGACCCGTTCGAACCCATTATGCCGGCGGAATCAAGGGAAATATCCCAAACCTCAGCACTCCCCGGATTTGTCCGGAGCCGTTGATTCGGCCATTTACCCGTATCCCATGCCAGCTGGAGAATCGCTGCCGACATCATTTCAAGCTCTGCTTCCGCCTGTCTTTTCAGGGAACTTCTATTCCCTTTTACAACAACCACGACAGCAAGAGAGGCCAACAAACCGATAATGAGTGTAACCACGAGTATTTCAACCAAGGTGAAGCCGCTTTTTTTCATTAAACATTTCTTTTGATTTAAGGTCCGATGGAAGCCATTGGGATACAATTTCATATGAATAAAAGAGCAGATAGAGTGCCACAATGCATATGAAACCCGCTTATCACTCTTTCCGTTCCAATTTCCTTAAACCACACATACGACCATGCTACTTTCAGACACCATGAAAAGTGTGCTCAACCTAATTTTTCTCGTTCTGCTGATCCTCAACATCTATTCCTGCAGAAAGAAAAATGAGTTGCCTGCATATTCAACATTCCCGGAAGCTGCATTTAAAAATCCCATCCAAACCCCCACCAAACGGTCGCCTTTCCCGGCCGAAATCGAGGGCCAGAAGTACCCTATAAAACCCCTCTTTGACTATCAGATTTCAGGAATGGTTGTATCCTGTGGGTTCAGCAAAAACCTGGCGGAATACCGGAACGACAAGCTTAACATCATGGATGCGGGAATCATCTGGGGAGGAAACCTCGACCCTTCCATATATAAACACATTAAATTTCATACCAACGGCGTCTGGCTGAAAGCACAGACAAAGGAACAGACCGTATGGGAGAGACTCAACTTAACCCAGCTTTCAAACAACCACCTGCTTTGTACCGACCCCCTGCTAGTAAAACCCATAAAATCCCTTAAGCGGGGAGACGTGGTTTCCATCAAAGGCTGCCTTGCCTCATATTCAGAACGAACAAGTAGTATCAGCAGATCAGATATCGGTGCGAGTGCCTGCGAGATCATCTGGGTGGATGAATTCTCAATCCTTCAGGACGGCACCAGGAACTGGCATCTCCTCCATAAAATGACGCTCTATGGAATGGCCTTGTGGGTCATCGTCAAGAGCGTGCTGTTCATCCGCATCGCATCTGCCCCCAACAAGTTTCAAGAATAGTTGCACGTGCAACTGCCCTTTCATCATCGCCCCGGCAAAGGCCAACTCCTCATCGTGCCACGCTATTTTATATGCTGAAACAAGGAGGTATCCGCGTATTGGGCATACTTTATGCTCACTCTGTTTCGATAGATAAACCATGAGGAAATAATGCACAAGAACCCCCTATCCGAGCAGATGCCATTTAAAGAAATCGAGAACAAACCGCTTCTCGCTGCCCTCAACGAGCTGGGCCGCACCATCAATATCATCACGACATACGGCACGGAGCATCCGGCAGTCGCAAAAACAACCACCGAAACAATACAAGCGATGGATACCCTTTTTTGCGAGCGGGATAAACTGATCCTTGGTGCCTTCAACGGAATTTTGACCGTCGATGAAATCCCGGTAAAAGCCAACGGGGCCTTGCTCAAGTCGCTTGAACGCAGACTTACGCGACTGAACATAACCGGGCTTCGGATTACGCGCGGAATTTCGGGGGAAGAAATTAAACAACTCGCCAAACTGCTCGCCAGCAATGAAGCCACCGCATTCGAGTCGGGATTCGGGCAGGCAGAGCTATCGCACATCGCCACGGAAAATACCGTCTACAAAGCGGTTCGCGAAGGTGAAACCATTACAAACGAAAGTACCCTGGGGGGAATACAGGACGACGGCGTACTGGTGCTTGAAGACGACGCCTTTCCTTCCGGTTCAAGAGCAGATGGAAGCTCGGTTCAGGTTGACCAGATTGTGGCCTTCCTCAAAGGCGACATCAATGCCAGTGATGAAGGACTTGAAGATAAACTGACCGACGTGGCCGCCGATCCGGACCGGCTTGGACAGTTGATCATGGAATCCGTTTCCATCCGCCAGGCAGCATCCAACCTGGAAGGCGAATCGCTGGGCGACATTGTCCTCGGCTGCCTGCGGCGCACCTATACCGGATTGCGCAAACAGCCAGCCTTCAAGTCGCCGGAAGGTGTGGCAGACCTGCGGCAAGCACTCCTTCTGCTGGAAGAAAGCATGCTCGAGAAAATGCACCTCCTTGCGGGCGACCCCGATCCGGAACTGGACCGGCAGATCGTTCAGACTATTCGTGAAATGGACGAAACGCTCGGCTTTGAACAAGCCGCCCAGCAATATGTTGAACATCAGCACGGCATTGAGGAAAGCAAGCAACAGCTTCAGTCTTTCGTACAGGCGCACGGCAGCGGCACGGCCGAGCAGCTTCTGGAAGACAGCGGATTCCCCGCTTCGGACTGGCAAAAAATTGTCGTGGATAGCGGGCGGACGCCGGCCAAGGCCCACCCGCCCATTGCGGATGGCATCAATACATTGACTATGGTATTTGAAAAACTCGAAAACTTGATGAAGTCGGAAGAAACCGACGGGGGAGAGGTTAAAAACCTACTGGGTCAGGCCATCGAAAACATAGATGGAAGCCTGTCTTCGACGAAGGAAAAACTGGACTCCCTCTCGAAACAGATCCACGAGGATGACACCGGCGGAACCATTGGCGGGCAGGGCAAAATCATGAGTCGCACCGAACTGCTCTCAAGTATTTCAGAGGTGGCTCAGGAGCTGATGCAACCGCTCACCGCGATCAATGCTTCACTTGAAATGATGCTCGGCGGATATGTCGGCGACGTCTCTCACGAGCAACAAGATATGCTCAGCCTGGCCTCCAACAGCGGAGAGCATCTTAAATTTCTGATGCGGGAGCTAATCAACATTGTCGGTTGTCCCTCCAACAAAGGCATCGACAACCGGTTCCACACCACCAGTGATGAGGTCATTTTGATGCAGCAGTGAACCCCTCCCCGGACTAAAGTCCGGGGCTTCAGGGCCGCTTGCATAATC
>CAZWZW010000271.1:0-3982 GCA_964639125.1 uncultured Verrucomicrobiota bacterium | reverse complement strand
CCGCTTTTTCGCGGAACAGCACGAAGAAGGAATCGGCGGGATCGTTCACATCGATCTCGATTTTTGTTCCGTTGGCCGTCGCTTGGTAGCGCGCGATTTTTTTGATTTCGCCCGTGACCGGATTCATCAGTTCCGGCTGTTTGCCTTTGGCGCGCAAGGTAGCCGAAAACACACCCGCTTTTTTAAAGTTGGAAAGGAAGAACAGCTGCTGGTCGCCTTGCTTACGCTCAATCCAGCGGATCGAGCAACTCTCGCCGGAAACGGCGGGCGTCAGGTTTAACTGCTTTTTACTAACGGGCACCGAGCGGACAATTTTGCCGCCTTTCTTCTCCAATTCATCGATCCGCGCCTGGATGTGCGGGCGGATGTATTTGAGCGTGTTCGGGATCGTCATCACTTTCCAGCTGGCTGCGATTCGCGTCGGATCGTTGTCGTCGTAGGTGACCCATGCGCCGTCGACCACATCGAGTTTGCGCAGAATCGCGTCGGACCCGACATAGTCATACTGATAGCCTGTTGGAACGGGGTTGGCAGGCCCAACCATCTGCGGCGCGAAATCGCCGATATAAACGAGGACATCCGCGGCAGGGTTCCCCCATTGCAACATCGTATGCGAGCGTTGCAGGTATTTCACCCAACCCTGCGCCTCGTTGAACCATGGCGTGTTACGGTGAAATGCGGTGCCAAACCATTGGTTTTTCCCAGTAACGCCGTCCCGCGGCTGATGCGCGTAAACGTGCAGGACAAAATGATTGATCCCTTCGCAGAACAGTTGCTCGCCGCGTGCCTTGAAGCTGTAAGGATTATCGGCAAAGTTAAGTCTGCTCGTAAACGCCTCTGCATACACCTGACGCTTCCCATAGGTATGAGCGGCGGAAACCGCCGCCCGGCATTCGATGGTTCCACGGTCATTCGGAGTGGTCCAAAACTCACCGCCCAGCATATCGGCATAGCCGCCATAAACCGTGAAATCGCCAGCGAAGCCCCAATGTCCGTAATTTTCGACCCAAAGGCTCAAGTTGTTTTCGTTCGCCACTTCGCGGAATCCACCCACATAATTTTCCGCGATCATATCCGCGATCGTTCGGCGCAAATCCCAAAGGAATTGATCCGACTTTTTGGCGCTGTCGATGACCGTGCCGGTAAAGGCGGGCAACATTAGAATCGGACTGTATCCGTTGCGCTTTTCAAACTCGGCGGCAAACCCGTCGGTCCAGTTCTGAGCGCCGACTTCGTAGCTATCGACGGTGATGCCCTTAAAAGCGGCCCGTTCTTCCGGCGTCATCTCTTTGAGCAGCGGCTTGATATACGAGTCGAAATGGTGACGGACGAGCTTCTTGCTCATTTTATCGACTTCCAATCCAGCCGCGGATGGCGGAGCCGGATGATTTTTTGCACCCGTGGTGATCATCCCGAAATAGATGATTCGCCACTCCCCTTTAGGCAGCGCGCAGTTCAACACACCATCGGCACCGAGTTGGTCGCTGAGATCAACAATTTCGTTGGAGTCAATCAGCACAGACGCGTCTTTCGGCTCAACAGTCTTCTTAAAAATATAAGATTCCCAGGTGGGGGCTGGCGTCGGGTGCATCCGCCCCATCTGTTTATTGGGCACCTGCGCGATTTTCGGCTCGGACGAAAGCACCATACGAACGGAAGCAGGAGCCGCAGCCTTTCCTTTTTTGCCCGGTTTCTTCTTTTTCTTGGGCTGGCGTGCTTCTTTGCCCGGGACATAATCGAGCTCAAAGCGTTTTGCCGTGACCTCGGGAAAACTGACGGTTTGTTCCCCTTTGACAAGGAAGTCCGTTTTGGGATTCCCAGCGGTAACGTCTATTTTCGCAACGAGCTTACGGCTTCCGTTTTGAACGGCAAATAAGGAACCCTTCATGACGCCGACAACCGATAACGAACGAGCGGTAAAAGGTTTGGTATGCGAGAAAATGTATTGTTTTTCCTTAATTACCCCCTCGACCGAGACACTGTTGAGCTTCGGAACCGCCAATACAGCGATATCCTGAGAGCCTCCGCCTGGCACCCCTTTCGCGCGAACGTTCTGTTTAAATGGGCCGCCGTTGGAATTGAACTCCTTCCAGATGACGCGCCGCATCGACTGTTCCGGTTTAATCCACGGACCGCCCGTCTGGCTCCAGCCCGGGCCATTGAACATAGTCAGCTCAACACCCACGCGGTTCGCTTCTTTGAAGGCGTGGTGCGTCGCCTCCACCCATTCCGGGCTCAGCATATTGACCGGGTTTTTGGTACCTTTGCTCAGCGTAACATTCCCGATCATGGCCCGTGCGATGCCGACCTCGGCCATATTCTCCAGGTCTTTGGTGATCCCCTCTTTCGAGATATCCCCATCCAACCAATACCAGTAGCACCATGGCTTAGTTGCTTCCGACGGCTGTTGGAAGGTGGTCGATAGTGTGTCTGCTGAAGCAACGCTCAGCACAAGACTCCAGATCAGCAGGGCCGCGATATAATATGTATTTCTCATTTATTGTTTCTCTTCTATAGCCTTAGTTTTCGCTCGTTAAATCTTGAAACGGATAGGGTCGCTGATCTTGGGTTGCATCGTAATCGGGATTCAAAACCGGCATATAGTGCGGCTTCACATTTTGCTTCAGCCAGCCCTGAAGCGTTTTGAACATCGCTTGTGTAACTTCGGGAAGCTGCTCCGACAGATCCGTCGCCTCGTAAGGATCCTCGACGATATTGTAGAGTTCCAATTTGCCGTGCCAGTCCCAGATCAGTTTATAGTCGCCCTTGCGCATCGCGGTGCGGGGCGTCAGCGGCAGGTTATGATCGGGATGCATCACTTTTACATTGTATGGATAGTGCCAGATGATCGTGCGGTCCGCCCCTTTCGCTTTCGGGTCGGCGAGGTTGCCGGTCAGATCCACTCCATCGAGATCGTCGGGGGTTTTGTTTCCGGTGATCGCGGCAAAAGTCGGCAACTGATCATAGGCAGACACCACATGATCACACCAAATGCCGCCCTCATATTTTCCGGGCCAATAATAGACCAACGGCACACGGACGCCGCCTTCATACATCGTCGCCTTGCCGCCTTTGAACGGCGCGTTATCGGTGGACCGCGTGTATTCCGCACCGCCGTTATCCGATGCGAATACGATCAGCGTATTCTGATCCAGGCCCTGCGCCTTAAGCGTCGCCATGATGCGTCCGACCGAGTCGTCGAGGTGTTTGATCATCGCCGCATAGGTCGCGTTTTTATGCCCCAGCGTTCCCTTTTGGGGTTTATTGGAAAAATGGGCGATGGATTCTTTGGGAGCCTGCAAGGGGGTGTGTACCGCGAAGTGACAGAAGTACAGAAAGAACGGTTTTTGCGAAACACCCTTCTTTTGCTCGGCTCCGTAGTTATCGATGAAGTTCACCGCAAGATCGGTCAGATGATCAGTCAGGTATTGTTTCGAGCCTTTAGTGAAATAGGCGTATGCCCCCGCATCTTTCGACCAGAGGGTTTCATCAAACCCGTGTGCCGCGGGTTGCAGTTCCGGCACGTGGTGTCCGCCCACGTGCCATTTCCCGATAAAGACCGAGTGATGATTTTTTAACACGTTCGGCAAGTTTGCGGGTGACGGCTGAAGCCCGGTGTTGGATTTTCCGTTCAGCCACGCCTGCTGTTCTTTGATCCGGTCTTTGTGGTCAATCGCATCGTGCGGGCTGTGTCCCTCCGGCACGGGCATTTTTTTGTTGTGATACGTTCCGGTCTTCGGGGTCGCCGTCGTGAAGCCCGAGCGTGCCGCATTCTTACCTGTCAGGATCGACGCGCGGGTCGGCGAGCAGAGCGGGTTGGCATAGGCCTGCGAAAAGGCAATCCCTTGGCTGACCAACTTATCGAGATGCGGGGTTTCGTAAAACAGCTCATCGGTTTTCTTGCCGGTGAAATGGCTGGCAAATGCCGCCACATCGGTAATCCCGAGGTCATCGGCCAGAATAAATACCACATTCGGCCTGT
>CAZWZW010000270.1:0-3986 GCA_964639125.1 uncultured Verrucomicrobiota bacterium | reverse complement strand
AAGTCGAGGGGCTCCGCAATCTGAAAACTCACTCTGCCGGGACAGGCTCTATATAGATGCGAAAAAGCCCACGACTCACATCGCGGGCTTTTCTGTTTCGGCGGATTGGAAGGCTTACTTTTCCTGCAGGATGCGGAGCATCCGGCGCAGCGGTTCAGCCGCGCCCCAGAGGAGCTGGTCGCCGACGGTGAAGGCGGACAGGTATTCGCCGCCCATCTTCATCTTGCGGATACGACCAACGGGCACGGTCAGGGTTCCGGAGATGGCGGCCGGCGTCAGACGGGCAAGGGTGTCTTCCTTGTTGTTGTCCACCACGTCCACCCACTCGTTGTCGTTGCGCAGGATCTCCATGATTTCCTCGACCGGAATATCCTTGGTCAACTTGATGGTCAAGGCCTGGCTGTGGCTGCGCATCGCGCCGATACGCACGCAGATGCCGTCGATCGGGATCAGCGGATGGTTCTGCAGGATCTTGTTGGTTTCCACATAGCCTTTCCATTCTTCCTTGGTCTGGCCTTCGTCAACCAGCTTGTCGATCCACGGAATGAGCGAGCCAGCCAGCGGCGCGCCGAACTGTTCGGTTGGAAAGTTGTCGCTGCGCAATGCTTCGCTGACCTTGCGATCGATTTCCAAAATGGCGGAGGCCGGGTTGGCGAGGTCTTCGGCGGCGGCATCAAAAAGGTGGCCCTTTTGGCTGAGCAGTTCGCGCATGTTCTGCGCGCCGGCGCCGGAGGCGGCCTGGTAGGTCATAGAGGAGATCCATTCCACGAGACCGGCTTTGAGGAGGCCGCCGATGGCCATCAGCATCAGGCTGACGGTGCAGTTTCCGCCGATAAAGTCCTTCTTTCCGTCGGCCAGTGCCTGCTTGATGACCGGGCTGTTGACGGGATCGAGAACGATGGTGGCCTGTTCCGCCATACGCAGCGTGGAGGCCGCGTCGATCCAGTAGCCGTTCCATCCTTTGGCCCGCAGCTGGGGATGTACCTTCTCGGTGTAGCCGCCACCCTGACAGGTAATGAGGGCATCCATGTTCATGAGCGCGTCAAGGTCGTACGCGTCGAGCAGGCTCGGTTCGCCTTTGCCGACGTTCGGCGCGGCCTGTCCCGCCTGCGAGGTCGTGAAAAATACGGGGTCGATGTGCTCAAAGTCGTTTTCCGTACGCATGCGGTCCATCAGCACGGATCCAACCATGCCGCGCCATCCAATAAGTCCGGTTTTCATAACTCGTTCTCCAATATCTATTCAAAGGCTGGGGAACGTATTTGATTTGAATTCCAAACGCAAGCCGCTAAAAAGGACGTTTATGAAGGTGGTTCTCAAACATTCAGGGCGGTGGCTCCATTTCAGCCAGCCGGAAAAGGTGCTCCGGGCGGAGTCGCTTGAGGAGGTGCTGCCGATGTTGCGCGAGGCCGAAACCTCCGGCCTGTTTGCGGCCGGGTTTGTTGCCTACGAGGCCGCACCCGCATTCGATCATGCCTTGAAAACGCATCCTGCAGACGGATTCCCTCTGTTGTGTCTGGGTTTGTTTCATCCTCCGGAAGTGCTGGATGCAATCGAAGAGACGTCGACGGCCTCTTTTGACATTGGTGAACTGAGGCCCTCGGTATCAAAAGTCGATTTTCTTGCTGCGATAGGCGAGATCAAGGAACGGATTGCCGAGGGTGCGACCTATCAGGTCAACTATACCTATCGGCTTGGCGCGGATTTTTCCGGCGATGCCTGGGCGTTCTTCTGTGCGTTGGTCAACGGGCAAAAAACGGAACATGGGGCGTTTATTGAACTAGACGGCTATTCGATTTGTTCGGCCTCCCCCGAGCTTTTTTTCAGCTTTAACAAAGGCAATATTGTTTCGCGGCCCATGAAGGGTACGGCCCGACGCGGTCGAACCATGTCTGAGGATTGGAAACAGGCCGAGGCGCTGCGCAGTTCCACAAAAGATCAGGCCGAGAACATTATGATTGTGGATATGATCCGTAACGATATCGGCCGCGTTGCAGAGCCGGGCAGCGTGGAAACAGTCAGTAAATACGACGTTGAAAAGTATCCGACCGTCTGGCAGATGACTTCTACAGTTAAAGGGATCCTCGCGCAAAGACGCAAAGACGCAAAGAACGATTATTTAGGTTCTGATTCCTCTGCGCCTTTGCGCCTTTGCGCGATCTTTAGAGCTCTGTTTCCGTGCGCATCGATCACCGGTGCGCCAAAGGCGAAAACGATGGAAATCATCAAATCATTGGAAACTGCGCCTCGAAAAATCTACACGGGGAGTATGGGCTTCATGACGCCGCAGGGAGAGGCGTACTTCAATGTGGCGATTCGTACGGCACTGATTGATCAGGCCGAGGGCACGTTGGAATATGGTGTGGGCGGCGGTATTGTGTGGGATTCCGATGCCGAATCCGAATATGAGGAAACACTGACGAAGGCACGGATACTCACTCAGTCCCGACCGGCTTTCCAATTATTGGAAACGATGCTGTGGGAGCCGGGGCCCGGCATTTTTCTGCTCAACGAGCACTTGCAGCGGCTCGGCAAATCGGCGGCCTATTTTGATGTCCCGTTGGATATCCATGCGGTTTCGCAGGCACTGGAAGAGGCGGTTCAGAAATTTGAACCGCATCCGCAACGGATGCGGTTGCTGGTTTCTCGCGATGGCAATTCGGAGATTCAAACTTTTGCTCTGGAGCAGGATGCAGGGTGCGAGCCCGTGACGGTTATGCTGGCGAGAGAACCGGTCGATTCGCAGGATATTTTCTTGTTTCACAAAACGACGCATCGGACGGTGTATGATGCCGCCAAGGCCGATTATCCGGACTGCGATGATGTGATTCTTTGGAACGAAAAGGGCGAAGTGACGGAGGGCACCATGGCCAATATCGTGGTCCGCAAAAGCGGGAAACTGATCACCCCGCCGGTCGAATGCGGTCTGCTCGCTGGCACGTTTCGCGAAAGCCTGCTCAAGACGGGAGAGATCGTGGAAGGAATTCTTTTGAAAAAGGATCTGTTGCAGGCGGATGAAATTTTCCTGATCAATTCTGTTCGGAAGTGGCGCCCGGCACTTCCGCTGTAAATATTTGCGGGCAAACGGAGTTGACTCGCGGAATCGATCCTATATAAATGCCCGTCTGTTTTCCCGTAAAACGGAATCCTGACCGAAGGATCATCGCCAAAGAGATAAATACCGCGTGGTGCGGGGCGAGCGCCCAGACTCGAAAGATTCAAATGGGCGGCCGGTAAAACCGGCTTAATTTGCAGGGATGCATCGGGAAGCTGAAAGGAATAAAATGAAATATACTGGACCCAAAATCAAGAAGGCGCGTCGGCTGGGCGTGGCCCTTTCCCCTAAATCTGAAAAATTTCTGGAGCGCCGCCCGAATGTTCCGGGGCAGCACGGCCCGAACCGTCGCCGCGGCAAACAGTCGGACTATGGTCGCCAGCTGACGGAAAAGCAGCGTCTGCGTTATCAGTACAACATGAGTGAAAAGCAGCTGCGTGGAATCTTCACGAAGGCTTCCCGGAAACAGGGGAACACCGGTGAAGTGATGTTGCAGTTGCTCGAAAGCCGTTTGGATGTTGTTGTTCTGCGCGCCGGCATGGCCCGCTCAATCTATCAGGCTCGTCAGATGGTTTCCCACGCCCATTTCCGTGTGAACGGAAAGAAGGTGAACATTCCTTCCTACTCCGTGCGCGTCGGCGACAAAATTACTGTTCGTGAAAAGTCCAAGGATCTGGACGCATTCGTGCTCGCTCAGCAGGTTGCAAAGACCCCCGAGTATATTACGGCGAACGACAAAGAGCTGACTGCAGAGCTCAACCGTCTTCCTGCTCAGGAAGAAGTCCCGGTGGTTTGCGAAATCTCCAGCGTCGTCGAGTTCTACGCGCGCTAATCGGAACTTCCGATTGCTGCAAAAACCGCTCTCAACCGAGGGCGGTTTTTTGTTTGGTGCGCCCGGCAGGGCGCATTCGCTTGAGGGTGAAAGTCCCTC
>CAZWZW010000269.1:0-4000 GCA_964639125.1 uncultured Verrucomicrobiota bacterium | reverse complement strand
GTTTCGACAAGAAGACGCAGGCCGAAGGCTATATCGACGAACTCCGCTTCGGAACAACCCTCGAGTCGGTCGTGCCCATCCAATAGGTTCCACCCCTTCGAACGATCGCCGCCCAACCCCGCAAAAGTTGTGGTGGCGATTTTTTCCAACGGGATCTCTCTTTCAGCACTGCGCATAAAATGCTATTGATTTACGTCAAAACTACAGCGCTTCGCAATATTGAGTCTTTTTTATGACAAAAACCGGCAAAGGATCAAACATGCTGAACCACAAGAAGGTGGCACTGCGGTTTTCGCTGACGTCAGGCTTTACGCGGGATGTTGTACGCGGGATAATCGCTTATACACAGAAGTATGGCGCATGGGAAATCGATATCCGCAGCGAAGAACCTATTGCACTCACCTCATGGGCGGAACTCCGGCACTGGGAAGGCGATGGAATCATTGCCCCCGTTTATCGCAAGGATCAAGTCAGCCTGTTGCTGGATAAAGGGATTCCCGTGGTCAACACCGCCGCCGCAGCAGAAGACATCCCCTTCCCCACCATTTCGTTCGACAATGATGCAATCGGGAAAATGGCGGCGGCTCATCTGCTCGAACATCAGCTGGACCGCTTTGCCTTTATCGGGCCCAAGGAATGGGGCTACAGCGTCCTGCGGTGCAACAGCTTTGCAAAAAAAATCGCCGAACAGGACGCACCCTGCACCAAGTGCTGGATTCGCCCCGCATCCACGTCCAAGCAACTCAACGAAACGTGGATTGAATCCAGCCACTACCTGGAGGCCATCAAACAATTGCAACCCCCCGTCGGCGTTTTTGCATCAAATGACCGCGTGGGCTACGGCATCCTGCAGGCCTGCCGTCAACTGGAACTGCGCGTGCCCGAAGACATCTGTCTGGTCAGTGTGGATAATGATGAAATCCTCTGCAACCTGGCCCACCCGAATCTATCGAGTATTTCCCTTTCCGGCGAAGAGTTCGGCTTTAAAGCAGCGGCCATGCTGGACGCCCAGATGCAGAACAAGCCTTTGGATAACAACAACGTGGTGATTCCTCCGCAAGGGGTGGTCCTGCGCAACTCCTCCGACTTCCTGACGGTGGACGACCGCTATGTCGCCGATGCCCTCCGCTACATCCGCAACCATTCCGGACGATTTATCGATGTCTCCGATGTCATGAGCGTCATGCCCATTTCGCGGCGTTCGCTGGAACGTCGGTTCCTCGATTTTGTTGGACACGGGGTATACAAGGAAATCAGCCGCTGCCACGTCGAGCGGGCCAAAGAGTTGCTGGAGCAAACCGACTGGCCCGTCTCTCGCATTGCCCGGGAATCCGGATTCAACAGCACCAACCGCTTCGAAGATACCTTCCGCAAGGAGACCGGCACATCCGCCACCACCTTCCGGAAACAACAAGAGAACAAGGCGGAAGCCAGTAGTGTCAAGCCGCGCAAATCCACCAAAAAGAAGACTCCGAAAAAGAACTCCTGATCCCAAACCCGGCATCCTTCCGGCCACGCCATGTCGCAAATCACCCCTTTGGATTGCGCACATTCACCATTGTCGCATTCTAGCATCCAACCTAATCTCATCATCATGAAAACGGACTTGTGCCGGTATGGAGATGTACAATGAACGACAAGGCGACCGAAAAATGAATACCACCCATCCCTTTAAAATGATTCTGCGCTATGGACTCGACCCCTTCAACGGGTTGGAGGAAAACCTAAAGCAGCTCGAAACCTTTATTCAGGAATCGACGATTAATGAGGTCATGTTCCTGCTGATGCCCGAAGAGCGCAGCTCAGGCCATCCGACCGAAGCGCTTTCGCAGCCGTGGTGCGATGCCATCAAGGAAGCCCAGAAAATGTTCGCCCAATACGGCGTCGAAACCAGCCTCAATCCGTGGACCACCACCTACCATGCCGGGCGC
Organism: uncultured Verrucomicrobiota bacterium; assembly: GCA_964639125.1. Taxonomy (GTDB): domain Bacteria; phylum Verrucomicrobiota; class Kiritimatiellia; order Kiritimatiellales; family Pontiellaceae; genus Pontiella. Next base: position 2,069 of record CAZWZW010000269.1, on the reverse strand, counting down.
GGTCGCACCCTCCACGAGGGACAGAACTTCCGAATGATGATCGGTGAAACCGGCGCGAACAATGGTATGTCGCCCTGCCCATTCAGTGAAGAGTGGCAGAAATATCTCATCGACTATTTTGTCTTTCTTACCAACGAGATCGAACCCATCGCATTGTGGGTCGAGGATGACTGGCGACTGCATAACCACGGTGGAGAAATGGGCTATGGCGGTTGCTTCTGCGACCACTGCCTGGATCGCTTTGCGAAGAGGGTTGGCGAAGAGCGTGTGACCCGCGAGCAGGTTGTGGCAGCCGTCACCGCCCCCGGGGAACCACATCCCTGGCGCGCCCAGTGGCTGGAGCTTGCCCGACAGGCACTCAGCGAACCCGCCGAGAAGCTGACCAAGGCGCTTAAGGCGGCCAGACCCGAAATGCGCATTGGCCTCATGTCGTCCATCCCCGATGTACAGAGCATCGAGAAGCGCGACTGGAACGGCCTGATGGACATCTTTACCGAGAACGACGAAAACTATCTGATCCGGCCGCACATGCCGCCCTACACCGAGGAGCCGCCGATCACCACCACCCCGGGCTACTCGCGCCAGACCATCGCCCTGCTTGACCGCGATGCGGACATCTATCCCGAGCTGGAAAACTCGCCGCGGTGCGGGCCCTACAGCGGCACGCACAAATATTCCATCTGGGAAATGACCAACGGCATCCTCTACGGTGCCCGCGGCATCACCATCAACCATTTCGACAATATGGGCATGAACACCTACGCCGACCGGGGCTTCGGAAAAGCGCTCGCCAGAAAACGCGAAATGTTCGATGCGCTGATGGATCTAAAGCTCGATGACCGCAAAGCGCGCGGTGTGAAGATTCTGTTTAATCCAGACGTCGCCCAGCACAAGTGGACGGGAGGAACGGCCTCGGCAGCAGGAGCCAAAATGTATACTGGAGAGGATCTCTCCGGCCTGAAAGGAAGCGGAGGAACCCTCCAGGATCTGGAAGCCAATTCCGTCGAGTGGAGCAAGGTGTTCTACATCCTCGGCGTCAGCCACGCCTTCACCCGCAGCATCGAGGGCGAGAAAGGCGACATCTTTGCCGTCTCCGACCAGACCTTGCGCTGCTACAGCGACGAGGAGATCAAGCAGTTGCTCAGCCAAAACGTGATTCTCGACCTGGCCAGTACGGACATCCTCGTTCAGCGCGGATTCGGTGACCTTATTGGTGTAAAAAAAGTCTCCCGCATCAAGCTTGAAGAATCCGCCTATTCACTCGAGGAGGTGGAAGGCTCCTTTTTCGGTAAGATGGAAGGCGATGTGAAGCCGCGCATGTGCGCCCAGCGCTGCGCCGATCCCATCGGTGTGCTCGACTATGCGCCGGATTCCGAAGTACTCTCGACCATCCAGGGCGCAGCATTTGACATCAAGTTTCCGGGCTCCGGACTGTTCACCAACGAACTGGGAGGCACGGTCTATACCACCTGCTACCCGCTTGGCACAGCGCAGTTTTACATGGCCTACTTCAACCGCGTGCGTCAGGAATACTGGAGCAAGATCCTCTTCAAGATGGGTGGACGCGGCCAGACCATCGCCGCAGGCCACCCGTTCCACGTGCATGCGCACAATATTAACGGCGGAATTTCCATTGCGGCAACCAACGTCATTTACGACACCGCCGAAAACGTTGTGATTCAACTACCTGTCGCCGATGTCGAGGGCAAATCCTTTCAAGTCCTGGACAACGCCCAATGGATCAATATTCAGCCAAAAGTGGAAATCGCGAGTGCGGTTGCGACCCTGACCTTCGACTTGCAGGTCCAAACGCTGGAGAGCGCCTTCATCACCATTCGCTGACAGAGGGGGCAAAAAAAATGATGAGAATTTTGAACATAATTCGGAAGAGCGGTCTAATAGACTAAATGTATTCTTCTGTATCCTAAAAAATGGATCTCGTTGTTGGGTTCCTATTTTTGCGGCGCATGGTTCTCCTCCTCTTTTCCATGCGCCGTTTTTTTTGCTTATTCGGGGTTCTTCTTGTTTTTTTGTGGTGAAACCCTGCTGCGGGATGGCTTTTGATGGGT
>CAZWZW010000268.1:0-4035 GCA_964639125.1 uncultured Verrucomicrobiota bacterium | reverse complement strand
ATTGCTTTTTCTAAATTTCACATGGCTCCAAAAATCGGTTCATGGGAGCACCATAAGAGCGCGGACCGCCTTTATCGGCAGCTTGGCCGGCAGTGAAACCGCGCTGATTTTTCCGGTGCTCGGGTCAAGCACGGTAACCCTCCCCTTCCCGGTTACCGAGGCCGAGATATCCTTCTGCTCGCGATTTACCAGGAGATACACCGGCTGACCGTCTCGATGGAACCGCCCGATGGTTAACGTGCTGGGGCCCGGCGCGAAGGAGAGGTCAACGTCGGGGGAATAGGACTCTTTTATCATGTCGAGCAATTGGTTAACGGCAATCTGCTTGGCGCCAACCATGCCTGCCTTTACGGCCTTCTCGTTCCGCTTATGTTCGGAGAGGAGAGGAACCTTATCGACCCAAAGCACCTTTCCTCCGGCCTGTTGAAATGCCGTCAATTTCTCGACGACACCTAGCGGGATAATATCCATTTGAGGCATAACCAAGGTGTGATAGGAACCGTAACCGATAGTCATCCGCCCGCCCTCGATCTTGGCCTCGGCAACGCCTTCGGGGTGAACAATCATGTACTCGATATCGCCATTGAGCAGCGCCTTTTCGGTAGTATCCCATGACTGCTGACGCTTTTTATGCTGCTTATTAATGATCGGCCAGCCTTGGTTCGAAGCCGTAAGATCACTTTGGAACAGTGCGATGGGATAATACAGTGCCACTCCAGCTTCCCGACGTGCCCCTCGCAGGACTTGAGTGATGCGGCCTGTGTATTCATTAAGAAAGCGATACTCATCCTTACTGTACCCTTTGGCATTCTCGCCGGGGGTGCGCGGAATGTAGGCGGAGAAGATATTCACGCCGTGAAAGCTTGCCATATTAACCGAATTGATCAGCAGGGGAAGGTCAGGCGAAAGCCGATTCCTACCATAACCGATGATTGGATCCAGCAGCATCAGGGTTGCGGTACGCTCCTTCCACGCAGTCACCGAGCTAAAGAACCGACTCTGCTGATAGCGGAAGGTCATAAACTGATCTGGATCTGGAATGGGGATGTCCAGAGCCGGCACATCGAACTCAGAAACGAACTTCATCATATCGCCGTATCCCTGAACGTGCTGAGCAAGATAATCGTTGAGCAGGAAATGACCACTTGATTTGACCCCCCGTTTATTGCACCAGGTTCTGATCTGGCGGGAGAAGCTGTCGGTAAGCAGTTCGGCTACAGCCTGACGATAATGAATCCGCGCGCGGCGGGCGGTGATATCCTTGCCTTCAAAGAGGCAAGGCAAGACATCCATAAGTTCATAGCCGTGCATCTTTTTAAAGAGTGCTGGCAGATCCTCATTCCAAGGCGTGCAGGCGTAAGGGGCTGTGCGCCCCCCCCAAGCGGTTTGCATGAGGTTCGGCTCGTTGCAGTAGAACCCCTCCACCTTCTTGCCCGGATCCTTGATCTGGTTAAGAATCGGCTCGTGCATGTTGGCGATAAAGCGACTCATCGCTTCACGATTCATCAAATCGGGATAGCGACCTGTATGGCCAAACTGCTTCATGGTCGACTGGGCCTGGGAGTTTTTGCTGCGGGTGTAGCGGGCGAAGATCCGCAGTTCCCAGTCCCCGTTCAACCCCGTACCGCTTACCGCCCTCTTCTTCGACGCAAGTCGTTTCCCGGCGCGAAGGTCAATCGCGCCATCCTTCACCGGATACAGGGTCGCAGAGACAATATCGTGCAGATCCCTAGGCAGGGAAAAGTTCAGCGCCTTGGCGCCGGTTCCTTTCTGAACCAGCATGACCAGGCTACGCACCTCAAAATCAGGATTTTCTGCCACGACCCGTCCGCCGGCCATACCGCTGGGGTAGCCCCAGTCGTCAGCCAACCATACCGGGCTGCCACTTTTGTAGGCCGCATCAACGACCGGTCCAATGGTTCCCGGCCCCTTCGGCCCCTGTTGGTAGAGGTTCTTATAAAAGAAGCCCATGTAGCCTCCGATCCCCCACTGCGGATACTCCTTGAGCGATTCAGGGGTAAGCTGGTACTGGATGAGCCGAAACGCGTTGGGCGGATCCTGAAAGGTCTGGGGCGTCACCCCATTCGGTAGACGTTGATCCGCCATCGCCATTCCCGCGCAGGCGGCCACCAGGCCACACAAACTCAGGCCCCGACTCGTTAATATTTTTCTAACAAGCATTGACTTCCTTTTTTTGAATATCGAACTCCGAAGCAAATACCTTCGGCGATCTGCGGTTCCTTGTTCAAGATGCTGCGGTTCATGGTTAATGGTTCTTCGCTTTTTTCTTCTTAGTTGGTTTCTTTTTTACGGGCTTGTCAGCAGGGATCGGTTCACCGCGGTTGACCGCTTCGCTGGCCTCAAATGATTTGTGGCCCGTTGAATTCTGACCCAGAATTTCGTAACGCTCCTGCGGGATCTGTGCGCGGTGCTTTTTGATGAGCGCTGCGTATTCGGGGTTGGTGATCACGTTATTCCACTCGTACCGGTCCTTTGTGTGGTCATAGAACTCTTCAGAGCCGTCATTGTAATGGATGTAGCGGTAATCTTCGGAAACGATGGAATAGTTACCCGGCCCAAAGCTGGTCCGCGCATAATGCGGCCAATCGGCCTTCGGGTTTTTCAGTAGCGGCACGAGTGAATTCCCTTCGAGTTTCGGGTCGGCTTTCAATCCGGTCAGTTCCAACAGCGTCGGATAAATATCGAGCAGCTGGGCCGGCTTGGAGCACACTTTGCCTGTCGCAATGCCCGGTCCGGCGATGATCATCGGCGTGCGGGTTCCATCCTCCCATAAACTGCGTTTGGCCAAACGCTCCTTCTCGCCCTGATGAAAGCCGTGGTCAGTATAGAGCACGATGTAGGTGTTGTCTTCATAAGGGCTGTTATCCAAGGTATCGAGCAGTTTGCCGACCTGATCGTCGGTAAAGCTGATGCAGGCTAGATAGGATTGAACCAGTGGTTTCCATTGATTGTTTGCTTCGACCCATTCCATAGTCGGGGCCACATGCTTGAGCCGGGTAATATTGACCCCATACTCCGAAATATCCTTCAAATCGTTCGCGACGACTTTCGGCAGTTGCAGTGTTTCCAGCGGATACATGTCGAACCATTTCTGCGGTGCATATTGCGGCACATGCGGCGTGTAAAAACCCGTCGCTAAAAACAGGGGTTTATCATATTGCTTCGCCAGTTGCTCGACGCCCCAGGCGGCGATTTTGTAATCCGGCATCATGTCATCTTTTTCCGGGAACACCCCCCAATCCCACAATTTCATTCCGGGGAACGGACTGATCTTCTTTTTAGGGAACGGACCGAACCCACCAAATGACCCCGCATAATTCGGCATGTATTTTTTGTTCTGCGGGCCGTGAAACAGTTTCCCTGCTCCCGTGACGTAATAGCCTTCGTCCTGGAAACGCTTCGGCAGCAAGGTGTTTTTCTTGGCGACCGGTGATTGGTCAAGATCCGGGTTCAGAAAGTAAACACCGGTTGTGCTCGGATAGAGCGAGGTCATCATACTGACGCGCGACGGGTTGCACACCGGCGCCTGGCATTGCGCATTATTGAAAAGAACCCCGCGCGCGGCGAGTCGATCCATATTCGGCGTCTTCGCCTGCGGATGCCCGCCCATGCATCCGATCCAGTCATTCAAATCGTCGATCGCAATCAGCAGCACATTCGGCCTGCCCTGAGCCTGCTCCTGCGCGTTTACGTTTATACAACAACAAGCCAGTAGTGCGCTTGCCATCCTCATTATATTTTTTAGATTCATCATTTATTTCTCTGTTGTTTATTGTTCCGATTCGATTTTGTTTTTTTGACGGAAGGTTCCTCAGGCTGTGGCGTATAATCACTGCTGCCATCGTCGTTGCGCGCAAATTTAAAATAATCCTGATCACCGGTTGCCTCGCTCCATTCCGCGAGCAGTTTCCTATGATTTTGCAAGATTCCCTTATATGCGGGATTATCCACCAAGTTAAGCATTTCCCCGGGGTCTGTCTTCAGATTCACCAGAGACTCTTTACTGTCGGGATC
>CAZWZW010000267.1:0-4083 GCA_964639125.1 uncultured Verrucomicrobiota bacterium | reverse complement strand
CCTTATATTTACATGCTTATTCAAACATTTTTGAGGTTCGGACATGTATGATCAAAACATAGTTGAAAAGGCCATTGCCATCCATAGAGACATGTATGGCACAAAACCTACTACGATTTCCTATGCACCAGGACGCATTGAGGTGTTGGGAAACCACACCGATTATAATGAAGGCACCGTTCTATCCGCCGCGATTAACATGGGCCATTGCTTCTGTATCTCAGCTTGCAGCAGGCCTGGCGTTGAGTTGACCGCCGGCGACCTGCGCGAGTCTGTGGTTTTCGATCCAGCAAGCGACAAGCGAATAGAAAAAAAGTATCAGTGGGCCAACTATGTTAAAGGAGTCATGCATTACCTCCACTTGCAGGGAATCGACATCAACTCGGTGAACTGCACCTTTATGGGGTCCATTCCCATGGGGGCCGGCCTCTCCAGTTCCGCCGCGCTGGAAGTGGCCACCGCCTATGCGGTGCTGGACTATACCGGCAAGGAACTCGATAAAAAGGAAATCGGCATCCTTGCACAAGCTGCAGAAAATAATTTTGCAGGATGCAATTGCGGCCTACTCGACCAGTTTTCGAGCATCTTCGGCATACATCACGGCCTTCTCCACAGCGATTTCCGCTCACTGGAAACCTATCCCGTAGCTTTGCCTGACGATGTCGTATTCCTGATGATCAACCCGCACATCAAGCATGCACTGGCCGACTCCCCCTACAACGAGCGTAGAGAAAGCTGCGAAAAGGCCGCGAAGGAATTCGACGCCATTCTCGATCATCCGGTCTCGGCGCTACGCGATGTTTCCTTGAAGGAGTTCAAAGCCCATCGTGACCAGATCGATCCCGAGGCCGCACTGCGAGCGGAACACATTATTGCCGAAATCACACGCGTCGAAAGGAGCGCTGAACTACTGGCATCCAACCAGTTGGAAGTATTTGGCCAACTCCTGTTCGACTCGCACGAAACCTCCCGCACCTCCTTTGAAAACTCGTGCAAGGAACTGGATCTGGTCGTTGAAGCCGCTCGCGAGGCCGGTGCGCTCGGGGCACGACTTTCCGGCGGCGGCTGGGGCGGAAGTGTTGTCGCGCTGGTCCGGGCTGCGGAAGCCGAGCCGATCTGCGAAAAGATCATTTCCATTTGCAAAACAAAAGGTCTTGAACCGACTGCAGAAACTATTGTTCCCTCTGCAGGTGCAACGATCATCAATAACCTATAAGAGGTCTTTATCATGAAAGTACTGGTTTCCGGCGGAGCCGGATACATTGGAAGCGTAACCACCGAAATGCTCTGCAACGCAGGCCACGAGGTTGTGGTATTCGACAATCTGGAGCGCGGCTACCGCCCGGCAGTCGACCCCCGCGCAAAATTCATGCAGGGCGACCTGCGCCACAAGGAAGACATTAAAAGCGCATTGCTGGCCGAACGTCCCGACGCCGTAATCCACTTTGCGGCCTATATTGAAGTCGGCGAATCGATGGTTGACCCAATGCCCTTCTTCGAAAACAACGTTGGCGGCTCGCTCAACCTTATGATGGCCATGGTCGAATCCGGATGCAAAAAACTAATCTTCTCCTCCACCTGCGCCACCTATGGCACTCCCAACCGCATACCCATGGATGAGACCCTTCCGCAGGTGCCGGAATCCGTCTATGGCGAATCCAAGCTGCTCTGCGAAAAAATCTTTTCATGGGGACAGGAAATCCACAACATCGACTGCGTCTTCCTCCGCTACTTTAACGCCTGCGGTGCCACCGAAAAATATGGCGAAGCGCACACCCCGGAAAGCCACCTCATCCCGCTCGTACTGCAAGTGGCACAGGAAAAACGCGAGAAAATCTTTATCTTCGGGGAGGATTACGAAACCCGCGACGGCACCTGTGTGCGCGACTACATCCATATCAAGGATCTGGCGCAGGCGCATATTCTTGCCCTTAAACCCGGACTTAACGGCGCATTCAACCTTGGCAATGGCGACGGCTATACCGTCAAGGAAGTCATCGAGGTCTGCCGTGAAGTTACCGGTCACCCGATTCCGGCCGCATCACAACCCCGCCGCCCCGGCGACTGCACCGCCCTCGTGGCCGACTCCACCAAAGCCCGCACCGTTCTCGGATGGGATCCGCAGCACGCCGACCTCAAAGAGATCGTGCAAAGCGCCTGGGATTGGCATCAGGCCCACCCCGACGGTTACGAGTAAAGCCCGCATTACGCACGGCTATTCCACCGAAGAAGCCTCCGTGTAACGGCGGCTTTACTCAACCGCAAAAGGCTGGCACTGGGCGGCGAGCTGGGGGGAGACGCGCACGAGCAGGTCGGCGTTTTCACCCCCATATTCCTGCTCCAGGATAGATGCATTTTTCTGCAGGGTTGCAAGCAGCTTTCCTTCACTGAGCGGAACGGAGAGGTGCAGTTCGACCTTCCGGCCTTTGAGACAGTTGGCAAGTTCATCGAACAAGAGATCAATATTCTCGCCCGATAGGGCGGAGACCGCCACCGATTTCGGGAACTGCCGCGTCAGACGCTTGGCGGCATTGCGACCTTTTTCATCGTCGATCTTGTTGAAGACATAGAGCATCGGCTTTTCAAGCCCGCCGATTTCGTCGAGCACCTTGTGCACGGCCTCGATCTGCGTGTCGACCTGCGGGTGGGAGGCGTCGATCACATGCACCAGAAGATCGGCTTCCACCACTTCCTCCAGCGTGGCCTTGAACGAATCGACCAGATGGTGCGGCAGCTTTTGGATGAAGCCCACCGTATCGGTCATCAGCATCGGCTCGTGATTGGGCAATTCCACCTGCCGCGTAGTGGGGTCGAGCGTGGCAAACAGCTGGTTCTCGGCATAGATGTCCGCCCCGGAAAGCCGGTTGAGCAAGGTCGACTTTCCGGCATTGGTGTAGCCGACAATCGAAACCAGCGCCCAGCCATGCCGACGGCGGCCGCGGCGCTGCTCGGTCCGTCGGGTGCGAACCAGTTCCAGATCGCGCTTGAGGGTGCGGATAAGATCCTGCAGGCGGCGCCGGTCCATTTCGAGCTGGGTTTCGCCCGGCCCGCGCAGGCCAATGCCGCCCTTCTGGCGCTCAAGGTGCGTCCACATGTTGCGCAGACGGGGCAGCAGATACTGATGTTGCGCCAGCTCGACCTGCAGGCAACCCTCCTTGGTCTGCGCACGCTGGGCAAAGATGTCGAGAATGAGCTGAGTACGGTCGAGGACGCGTATTTCAAACACGCGCTGGAGGTTACGCCCCTGCGCCGGAGTGAGATCGTCGTCGAACACCACCATGGAAACACGGTTTTCCTTGATCCAGTCGGAAATCTCCTCCGCCTTGCCGGTGCCGATATAATGTCCGGCCTTGATCTTTTGCTGGCGAACCAGAAACCGTCCGGCAATCTCCGCCCCGGCACTTTCTGCCAGCTGAGCGAGCTCATCAAGTGTGTCTTTGACTTTCCATTCTTCTTCGTTTCGGAGCACAACTCCGATCAGGAGAACGGTTTCAACATCGTTATTCTGTGTTTCCAATAGCTCAGGCATGACTTGTTATATAAACCACTAATTCCCACTAATTGGCACTAATTAGTGAAGATTAGTGTTGATCAGTGGTTCAGAAAGCCACCGGCGCAGCACCGTATTTTTTCCAGGCATCGGAAACGGCTTCGGCAAGTTTTTCCAGAGACGGGAACCCTGCGGCATCAATCCACTCGATGTTCAGTTGGTTGCGAAACCAGGTCATTTGGCGTTTGGCGAGCTGGCGGGTGCGGATGGCGGTTTTTTCCTTTGCCTGGTCGATCGTCATTTCGTTATTGAGCACCGCGAAAGCCTCCGCATAGCCGATGGCCTGCATCGCGGTTTGCGAAAGGTCAAGTTTAGCCAACTCCCGGGCTTCATCGAGCAACCCGGCGGCATACATACCGTCTACGCGTTTTTCGATACGCTTCAGCAATACCTCGCGTTCGACGTGCAGGCCGACGAGTTTTGGCTTGGGCTTTGAATTCCAGACCCCGTTCGGCGGGGCAGCCGAGCCGGCTGCGGAACGCTCCAGAATGCGAATGAGGCGGCGGGGATTCTGTTTATCATCATCCGTTAAT
>CAZWZW010000266.1:0-4087 GCA_964639125.1 uncultured Verrucomicrobiota bacterium | reverse complement strand
TGCATTGCCGCTGGATCTCTGTTTCCGAAGCTCGCTCGGCAGGAGCATATTCGGTAGGTAAACTTTGTTTGCTCATTCCGGCCCCTCTCCAAGGCTATAGGTTCGCACAAAACAACCATTAATAAGCAATAATCGTGCCACCCCGAGTCGGGCGGGCGCGGTCTCAATCCGGCGATGAGCAATGGGCAATGGGTCCATCGAACTACGGTCCAAACCTTGGAAAAGCCCGAAGAATACGCTATGTTGCGCCGATCATGATCACCAAGGAAATCCATCTTGTTCCCGCAGGCATACGCGATGTACGGCTGTCGGATTATGCCCGCACGGCATTCCCGTCGGTTCCATCCCGCAAAGGCATTGCGAAGGCCATTAAACGAGGCGAGATCCGGATGGATGGGAAGCCCGCGCAAAGCGGCGACTGGGTGCAAACGGGCCAAACGCTGGAGCTGGTGGATCTGCAACAGCGTAAACCGAAGACATATTCCCTTCCCCTCAAGGTCGTTTTCGAAGATCAATATCTGGCCGTCATTGACAAGCCGCCGGGTATCGAGGTGAGCGGGAACAAGTTCAAGACGATTGAGAATGCACTGTCGGGCGCTTTGTCGCGTTCGCGACGGCCGGATGCGCTGCCTTGGCCCCGCCCGGTCCACCGGCTCGATTACTCCACCAGCGGCTTGCTGCTGGTGGCAAAAACAGCAAGCGCACAGGTATTCCTCGGTCGCCTGTTCGAAGTGCGGGGTATTCGCAAGCGCTATTGCGCGGTGGTAATGGGGCAGCTATCGGGATCGGGGCAAGTGAACGAACCGATCAACGGGCTTCCGGCACGGAGCAAGTATGAGTCTATCAAGACGGTTGCTTCGCTTCGAAGCGGACACCTCACCCGGGTCGATTTATATCCGATCACTGGAAGAACACACCAGTTGCGCATTCATATGGCGGCGATCGGACATCCCATTCTCGGCGACCAAAAGTATGGGGAAAAAGGAAATATACTGAAGGGCAAAGGGCTGTTTCTTGCCGCGGTTGCGCTCCGGTTCCCTCACCCGGCGAACCAGCAGCAAATATCCCTATCCATTGACGCCCCGCCCAAGTTTAATTCCCTGATGCAGCGCGAACAAACCCGCTGGGAAAAGTTTAACCCGCATCCGGGAGGACATTGATGCCTGTGAAAAGCGCACAACAGTGGATCGACGAGCTTAAGCTGGAACGCCACCCGGAAGGCGGGTGGTTCCGCCGGGTATACGAATCGGAACTGAAGGTTGCTGGATCACGCCCGGCCATGACTTCGATCTACTACCTGCTGGAAAGCGGTGACTTTTCCGCATTTCACCGGCTCAGGCAGGATGAGCAGTGGCACTTCTACTCGGGCGGTGCGCTGACCTTGCATAGGATAGCCCCGGATGGTGCCGCTTCAACCATTACACTGGGGCCAGAGGGCCCCTTTCAAACCACCATCAAGGCCGGCCATTGGTTCGGTGCCACCACCGAAGGCCCGTATGCGCTGGTCGGGTGCACCGTCGCTCCCGGGTTCGACTATGCCGACTTTGACATGCCGACACGGGATCGCCTCATCAAAGCCTATCCTCAGCACGAAATGCTGATCCGCAACCTCACCCGCAGCTGAACTTCGCTTTCAGACGGTGCTGAAACAATCTTGTCATTCTCATTTAACCCGCTAAAACTCCCTATTCCAAACAGAGGCTTGCAGATATGGAAAACACGACGGGAAAATTTCGCTGGGGCATTATCGGGTGCGGGCTGATCGCTCCCAAGTTTTTCCATGCAATGGAAAACTCCGGTGAAGGCCACGTCGTTGCGGCCGCCTCCCGTTCGGGACACCGCGCCAAGCGTTTCCAGAAAAGAACCGGAGTCGAGCGGATCTACACCTCATATGAGGCCATGCTCGAAAGCGAACAGCTCGATGCCGTTTATGTGGCGACCTCGCATAATTTCCACAAAGAAAACGCCCGGCTTTGTCTTGAGCACGGACTGCCGGTGCTGGTGGAAAAGGCGTTTACTCAGAATGCACGGCAGGCCGAGGAAATTATTTCCCTTGCCCGAAGTAAGAACCTTTTCCTAATGGAGGCCATGTGGACCCGTTTCAATCCGGCCACGGTAAAACTGCGCGAGCTGCTGGCTGAGGGCGCAATCGGAACGGTTAACGGTCTGCAGGCCGACTTTTGCGTCCGCATGTTCCCTATGAGCAGAAAAACCATGCCCTGGAACCGGATGTACAGCCCGCGCCTGGCGGGTGGCGCGCTGCTCGATCTCGGCGTCTATCCGATTGCCTATGCCCGAATGGTATTCGGCCACCCACCCACCCACATCAGCAGCTCATGCGAAATGGCATGGACCGGGGTGGATAAATCCTCGGCCTACACGTTCGATTATCCCGGTGCCGGCCGTGCGGAAATGGCAGCTTCGTTCGTTGAAGAACGCCCGCGCGATGCCATGATTAAAGGCACGAAAGGTCGCATCCGGGTCCCCATCTTCAACAGCGCATCCGTGCTGGAGGTCATGCGCAACGGCAAGGCCCCCGAAACCATCGAATGCGGAGCGGATGGTTTTGAGCACGAAATCCGGGAGGTACACCGCTGTCTGAAGGAAGGCCTGACCGAAAGCCCGACCATGCCGCTGGATGAAACGCTGGAGATCATGCGAACCATGGACGCCCTCCGTGCCCAGTGGAAAATGAAATATCCCGGCGACTAGACTTATCGGCCCCCAAACAGATCGGTCCCGATGCGCACCCAGGTGCTGCCTTCTTCGATGGCGACTTCAAGGTCGTGCGACATCCCCATAGATAGTTCGGGAAGCGGTGTGCCGGTTTCAACCTGCAGCCGGTCGCGCAGGTTTCGCAGGGCAACAAAATGCGCGCGTGCTTTTTCTGCATCGGGCGTAAACGGAGGAATGGTCATCAGGCCATGCACTTCGGCCTTTTGCATCTGGTTGGCGGTGTCAATCACCCCGGCAACTTCCTCGGGTTTCATTCCCGACTTTGAGGCTTCGCCGGAAATATTCACCTGAAGCAAAACGGGTAGTGTTGTGCCAGCGTGAGTATCCAACGCCTTCAGTAGTTTGAGCGAATCGACCGAGTGAACCATGTTAAAAAGATTGGCAGCAACCTTGGCCTTGTTGCTCTGCAGGTGGCCGATCAAATGCCACTCAAGACCGCTCGGGCACATCGGGATTTTGGCCTGAGCCTCCTGTATCCGATTTTCCCCGAACAACCGTAATCCGCACTCGGCCGCTTCGCGCACAGCCTCCGGCGGCTTCGTCTTCGACACGGCCAGCAGCGTCACGCTCTCACGCGGCCGCCCCGCCTTTTCACACGCCGCCGCAATTCGCTGCTCTACTTTTTCCAATCGCTCTGCAAATAATTCGTTCATATTTTATCCATACCTACCTCTCAAATTTCGTTTGCATTGGAGCATATTTTTTAATGCGAGGAAATGGCGGTTTTATATTGCACCGAAATAGTCCCTTATTTAAACTCTAACTCGCAAAGAAAGGGGCGATCCTTTTCTAAACGATAAATCAGTTAACTGGAGGCTAGTATTATGAAGAAGATTATAAGTGGAATTCTTATCTGCACAGTAATCCTAGGGGCAACAGGCTGCACTGGTCCGTTTGTGCTGACCAAAAAACTACACCAATGGCAAACCGGCTTTGATGATAAATGGGTGGATGAAGTGGCCTTCCTCGGCTGCGTGATCTTGCCCGTGTATGGCCTCGCCAGCCTAGGGGACGCCATCATATTCAACAGCGTTGAGTTTTGGACCGGCGATAACCCGATGGATAGCGCGAGTCTGTCCCAGGGGGATGAAAATATTAAACTGACGCATCAGAGCGATGGCAGCATCCTGATTGAAAGCTCGGACGGTGCTTACATCCTCGAAAAATCCGATGACCATGTTTGTGTGAAAGATGGCAGTGGAAACGTCCTCTACACGGCCAAAACCGGAACGGATAACAGAGTGCGCGTATACAACAAAGACGGAAAAATTCTACGGACGTTTATCAAATCATAATATTCACGCTTGATGGATCTGTCCGGGAGGCCGCTTATCGCGGCCTCTTTTGTTTG
>CAZWZW010000265.1:0-4126 GCA_964639125.1 uncultured Verrucomicrobiota bacterium | reverse complement strand
TTGTGTATTCGAGAAGGCCGAAATGGGCGAGGTAAGCGTAGACTCCGAGATGGGGCGCTGCTGAATAGTTACGCCGAAACAAGATATTTTCTCTGGATGGCCTTGATGAATCCCTCGTCGCCGAGAATCGTCGAAGCGAACACTTCCTTTAACGGGCTTTCATATTCCTGGTTCACCAAGGCTTCGACAAAATCCCGATACGCCTCTGGGGCGGCAGAACGGGAACCACCGAAATAGCTAAGATTGAAATCCGTAACGAGCCACTCGGGCGATTTCTTCTGACCCACATAGTACTGATAGCTTGACCAGGGATAGTCAACGGGATTGTCAACCATCCCTGCCCTGAGCGGATTCAAGTGAATGTATCTTGAAAGCTCGGTCGCGTATTCGTCCGCATTAACGAGAATCGCCTTAAAACGCCCCTGAAGCAGATGCCCCGAACGATGGCGCTTTGTATTGAAATATGTCGTGTACGCCCCGTTGATATGGCGCATGATCTGGGAGAGGTTCCCTTTGGGCGTTTCAAGAAGCAGGTGATAATGTTATGTGAAGCTCAGAATTATGTAAAACCGTTCACCTCCATCCGATGATTTTCCCTCCCATTGCTGTCTTCCGTCAATAATTTACTTCACATAATTCCGGCCTTTTGGCAAGGTTATTTAGCCAGTTCAAAATATCCGGCTGACGCCAGGGTTTCTTCTTCCCGATAGTTGGCGAATCGACTTTCTCCAGCATTTTCCGTTTCATCTCCATATCGATTTCCAGATAAACGTGCGTGGTGTTGATATCGGCGTGGCCGAGCCAATAACCGACCATGTTGATATCGTTTCCGGCGCGTAGTAGATGCATGGCGGTCGTATGCCGAATCGTATGAGGGGTGACGGTCTTGGCCTTGATTGAGGGACATTGCTTTTGCGCGTCGGCCGCGTATTTGCCGGTTATATGACGGATGCCGAAGCGGGTGACGGGGGCACCGTTGGCATTGAGGAATAGCTGTTCGGTGCCCCGCTCTTTCGGGGTGCGTTGCTTCAGGTAATCCTGAAGAGCGCTCACCGTTTCCGGCCAGAGAGGACATGCCCGGTGTTTCTTGCCTTTGCCCAGAAGATGCACTTGTCTGGCTCCGGTCAGCCGCAGATCCTGGATTGTGAGCGTGACGACCTCACTCACGCGCGCCCCGGTGTTGTAAAGCAACAGGAGTAACGCCCGGTCGCGGATACCGGTTCGGGAATCGATATCCACGGCATCGAGAACGGCCTGCATTTCTTTTTCCTCAAGATAGCCGACCGCTTTATGTTCCGCCCGTTTTAACGGGATAGACCGAATCCTTTGACACTGCGACAGCAGGATGGGCTCTTCTCTGGCGATAAAGGCGAACAGGCTGCGAATGGCCGCCACTCTGGCGTTCCTGGTGCTGGCGGAGCAACCTCGTTGCCCCTCCAGGTGATCGAGGAACCCCACCACCATCTTTTCGGTGACATCCTCGACTGCGAGCCGATCCACCGGCCTGCCGAGTGTGTCGGCTGTATAACACAGCATGAGCTTGATGGCATCGCGATAGGCCTGCATGGTATTGAGCGCCAGACCTTTTTGCACGGGAAGATAGTGGCCGAAGAAACGTTTCGTGAAGCTGGCTAATGAATGATTCATGATATTCCTCCATGGTGTTTGACGTTGTGCAAGTAGTGGTTATGGAATCGGTTGCTGACATGTTCAAGCAACTCAGCCGTGGGGTGCAGGTAAACCTGCGTGGCCGTCACGTCCACATGGCCCATATAGGTTGCCAGGGCGGGGAGTCGGGCGTTGACATCCCGGCCGTCCCGATACCATGCCAGCAACCGATGGACGGCAAAGGTATGACGCAGGTCGTGGATACGCGGCCCGGTGTGTTCGTGGTGCTCGATCCCGCATTTTTCAAGCAGTTGCCGGAAGGTCTGATAGACCGTGCAATGGCGCAAGCGGCCAGCACGGAGATTGACGAATAAAGGCGTGTCCCCGGCACGCGGGCCGTTCATGAGACGGCGCTTCATATACCGATGGAGTTCTTGCGAGACGGACGGATGCAACGGTACCCAACGCGCCTTCCTGAACTTTCCCTCGGCAATGTAAAGCAGGTTGTTTTCCGGCTGGAAGTCCTTGAGTGCCAGGGCAAACGCCTCGCCGACCCGAATTCCCGCCGCGTACAAAAGGCCGAATAACGTCCGGTAGGTGTGTGGCCGTAACGACCCGAACGGCGGCAGTGCCGATGCCGCCGAGAGCAGGGATTCGATTTCCCTGTCATTAAAGATATACGGGTGAAAAACCTCCGAGGCGGTAACGCATCGCATGGACTGGGGCACATAACAACATGGGTCGGTTTGGACAATATACTCGCATAACTGACGGACCACGCTAAGGCGGTTGAACAATACTCGTGGCTGCAGGCGGGCAAGGCTCCGCATATAGTGGTCCACGATCTGTCGGGTGACGGTCGATTCGCTTGGATAGTGCTCGACCAGAAAGCGGTCGAAGTATGTCAGGAGCAGGGCTTGGGAACTGTAATCGCTGCCCGAAAGACGGCGCAATGCGACAAAACGACCGATCCGCTCGGCCAGCCAACTGTGGCATATGAAGGTCCGCATCATTTCTCCTCCCGGGGCCACGCCAGGCCCACTTCCTTCAGGGCATTGAAATCGACCTTGGTATAGATGAAGGTCGTGGCCAAGTGCCGATGGCCCAAAACATCGGCCACTTCTTTGAGCGAATGTCCCTCCCGCAGCATACGAGTGGCGAACCCGTGACGGAAAACATGCGCTCCCTTGCAAGGGCTGTCGATGCCGGCAGCGCGGATGCGACGGCTCACAATGGCAGCAAGGGTATTCGATTGAGGTAACGGATGATATGGGGCGCGCGTGGTTACAAAGACTTCCGGACAGCCACAAGGCGGGCGGGCGTTTTGCAGATAGCCCAGCAGACTTCGCCCCACCTCGGCGGTCAGGGGCAGCAAGCTGTCTTTGCCATGTTTCAGGGCCTTGAAGAGAATGCGATCATTGGCCCAGTCGATATCTTCCAGGCGAAGGGCTCGAATCTGGCCGCCTCTCACTCCGTAAGTATAGAGGAGCTGGCAAATAGCATGATCGCGTTGTCCCGTCTTGCTGTCGCGGGAAATGTTATCCATGACTTGCCTCGCTTGTGTGTCGGTCAATCCGCGTGGCACGGTGGCCAGTTTATAGATGCGCAATGTCGGCACAGCATGGTCCAGTCGCTGTTGCACATAGCCTTGATACACACAGAAGCGAAAAAATGTTCGTAGGGCCGCTTGCATGGAACGCCGGCCGGCGTGCCCCATATTCCGCGAATATGTCAGGAAAAATTGCTCAACTGTTTCGGGAGTCAGTTCTTGCATCCCTTCTGGCGTTGCGCCAGGGCCAAGCCATTGGAGAAATCGAGCAAGATAATGAGAACGGATGCCGAGCGTGCCTGGCGCCGCGTGCTGATAGTCGCGCATCCATTCGAGATAAGCATCCAGCAAAGGCTGGTAGGGCGCGATGGCCGACGGTTTGAAGAGATTTTGTTGCCGTAGATAGCGTGTGAAACGATTTATCGACCATTGAACGCGGAGGACATGAAACTCGGAAAATCCCTTGCCTTGGGCGTGCAACGAATATTTCTCGAAAAATCCTCCGACATCTTCCGCCGATAAAGATCGGCCCTGGCGCTCCACTCGTCCGGCGAGATAGACGTTCAAGTGGGATAGGTTTGATAGGTGGGACCGGACGGTCGCCCTTTTGTAACCGGATGCAAGCAGCCAGTCGCAATAACCGTCCAGAAGTTCGCCCAAAGGACCACTTCGCAACACGTTGATGGTCCAAGAACACACAAATACCGATTCCAATGCCATGACAACCTCCTTTCACCGCCCGGTTATTATGAAGGCGGCTAAAAATAAGATTGTCATGCACGGAATTATGTGCAGCAGTTCTTGAGAAACAATTGGGAAGGGCGTAAAAGGAAAGGGGAAAAGGCTGGAAAGTTAATGCAACTTCACATAATTCTGAACTTCACATAACATTATTTATGTTGAGCTCAACATAAATAATGGTTGTCCATCAAGCAATAGGCATGGCAGAGCCAATTATGGTGATCAACA
>CAZWZW010000264.1:0-4134 GCA_964639125.1 uncultured Verrucomicrobiota bacterium | reverse complement strand
TATTTATCGCGCCCGTTCCCTTCGGTCTCTAAAGACGCCAAGATACAAAGATTTCTTTTCCCCAGCGAACGCTGAGCCTTGAACCGTGCCTGCGGCACTATTTTCTTCGGAAATTATTTATCGCTACGCTTTCCGGCGAGGAATATCACCGTATCGAGCGGGATCCGAAATTCAAAATTCGGCATTTTCCAACGGAGCCACCTCGACCACCATGCTCTTCCTCAGTTTGCGCAGGTTCTTTTCTGAAAACATGCCTTCGGATACCACCAGTTTTTTTAACTTCAGGTTGACCAATCGAAATACAGATTCTTTTTCATCATAAATCTTTACGCTCCGAGCATCGAGAATTTCCAGATTACGCAGCCGCCTAAACTCCGAAAAATCGCGCACATCCGTATGGCTGATATCAATCGACCTAAGCTTCAGCGGCCGAAGTATGCTGACAAAACCTTCCCCGGTATATTGCGGCGGGCTGAACATGGAATAGGGAGCCCCGCTAAGGTTTATGTGGTGGTAGCCATCCCCAAGAGGCTCCAGCATCAGTTCGTCTCCCCATCCGGGCGTGTCGTTGATCAAGTTCAGCATGCCAATGGCCACAGGAAGATGTTCCTCGGGATCAATCGACTTGATGCTGGTCTTGCGCACGTAGTAGGCATAGTAAAGAATCTGTTTGCGGAACTTGGCCTTGGTTACCGGCATCTCCAGCATCTGCGCAAACTGAGCATCGGTCAGTAGAGCCGTATCATCAGGCTTTAGTTCCAAGCCCAATCGTGCCTGCCGACGGAATACGCTGTTCATGGCGGTCCCCGACTTTTCCAAATATTCTTCGGCGGCGTTGTACTCTTCCCGAATAAAGGCGATCACCCCCAGTATCCAATGCAGCTCCTTGCGGTAGTCCTCATCCACCTCTTTCTTCAACTCTTCCAGCACCAGCTCATGCATCAAATCGACATCCCAGAAATCGCCGGAAGATGCCGCCCGAAGCATGAAGGCTTTCATATCCGCATACAGATTGCCGGAAATCTCGGTTTCGGCCCGATAGAGCTCAAAATTTCGTTCTGCGCGCTGGCGGGCCCGTTCCTCAGCCTGTTGCGCCTTGACCGCCTTGCCGCGCTGCGCATTCACCTTCACCAGCGAAACGCCCACAACAATCGCCAACGCCATAGAAAACAAGGAGGCCGCCGTCAGCACTTTGCTGTGTCGCCGACCGTAGAGCTGCAGCCGCTTCACTGGACCTGCCCGTTCCGCCTCGGTGGCGTAACCCCGAAGATAGCGGGTCACTTCGGCGCTGAACTCCTTTACACTGGCATAGCGATCATGGGGATTCACCTGAAGCGCCCGCAGCACGACCGACACCAGGCTACCGGGGATATTCACCCCCGGGCACCGTAGCTTTGGATTTGTCACTTTACCAGCACGGGTATTGGCAACAACCTCCGTAACGTTATGACCTTTCACAGGGGTTTTTCCGGTCAGAATAAAATAGAGCAATGCGCCCAAGGCGTACACATCCGTACGCCCCGTAGTATGTCCCTTGGTAATCGTCTGTTCCGGTGCCATATATCCGGGGGTCCCCTTCATCATCCCCGACAACGTCATATCGTTCAGAACTTCCGCGTCGAAATCCTCCGCGTCTTCATCCAGCTGTGCTTCTTCCCGGCCAACCACCTTGGCCAAGCCCCAATCGAAAAGAATCGTTTGTCCATAGCGACCCACAAGCACGTTGGACGGCTTGATATCTAGGTGCAGAACCCCACGCGAGTGGGCATAAATAACGGCATCGCAAACATCCAGAAAGATGGCCAGCAGTCGATCCAGCGGATAGTTTTCATGATAGTCCGGCTCGCCGGCCTTCTGCTTTTGAACAATCTTCCGCAAGCCTTCACCCGTCAGCAGCCGCATCACGAAATAGGGTACACGATCCCCATCAAGCCCGATCTCGTAGACCGGGAGAATGTTGGGATGCTGAAGCTTGGCCGTCAGCCGGGCCTCTCGCAGGAAACGCTCCGACTCAAAACGCGTCTTGTGCTTGCGTGGGCGGGCAATGGCCACATAGCGATCGGCCTGCGAATCGTATACCTTGGAAATGGTTTTTTCACCTCCCGCAACCAGAAAGGCCTCGTCGGTAAAATGGTAGCGGGATTCATCCAGCGAGTTTAGAATCGGAGAGGTTGCCTCAAGCTCCTCCTCCGTTAACTCCCCCTTGCCCGACTGCAGAAAACGGGCAACCTGCGAGCCCATATCCTTCCAGGTTTCGGCCTGTTGTTGATCAAACTCGTTCACGGCAACACCATACTGCAATTCTCGGGTTTTCCAAGCCCGGGTTCAACGCCCTTGTTTTTTACCCTTCTTCTTGTGTTTCTTGCCGGACCGGCCCTTCTTCTTCTTTTTGCCAATCTTGACAGCAAGCCCGCCGTCTCCGCGATATTCTTTTCCGGGATGGAAGTCCGTGTTGTAATCCCCGCCTTCATAGCTGACGCGGCAGGACGCGTTCCACTTTTCATGAGTGGCGACCAGTTGCGCCAGTATTTCCGGATGCTGTGCCGCAACATTAACGGTCTCCCTGAAATCGTTTTCCATATCCACCAGGAACCATTCATCGATCGGAAACCCGCGCGCCATTGCAGCCCGTTGCGAAAAGGCTCCGGTACGCACCTTCATCGCCTTGAACTTCTGGTTCATAGTCATCGAAAAACCATGTGACTGAAAATTGAGAGCCCCGTCTCGTTCGGCGGCCTGTCCGAGCACCACCGGCATCAGGTTGATGCCGTCGAGCGGATACGGACTTTCATAACTAATGCCGGCGGCATCCAGAACGCTCAGGAAATAATCCGATGAACATCCGATGGCATCAGTCGTGGCAGCGGGCTCAGCCCTGCCCGGCCATTCCACCAGCGTCGGCACGCGAATACCGCCCTCGAACAAATGACGCTTACCCGCATAGTAAGGTCCGGCCGAACCCTGTCCGGTAGGGCCGTTGTCGCTGGAGAACCACAGCATCGTGTTCTCGGCAATCCCCAGATCGCGCAGTTCCTTGCGCAGCCGACCGATCTGGATATCCATATCAGCGATCGCGCCATAGTATTTCCATTTCTTTCTGGAAAACAGATTTTCATATTTTGGATCGGCAGTCACTTGCGCATGGGGAGTATTGAACCAGATAAAACTAAAGAACGGCTGGTCGTCGGCCACTGCTTTTCGAATAAACGGAATGGCACGATCCATGATCATGCGCGACGTGTCACCTGTCACGTTATCGGTGGCTCGTTCCCCGTTATGATAATAGGCATTATCGCTCGTTGCGGCCTCTTCTCCATTGGGACCGTACGGATTAAATGTCGGCGGAGCGGAATGAACCGCAAACCATTCGTCCGCCCCGTTGTCGGTCGGGTTTGCATAGGGCATGCGCTTGCCCTGCCCCAGTATTGGGTCGTCCACCATGCGGCCCAGATGCCATTTTCCGAAATGGCCGGTGGTGTAGCCGTTCTTCCGCAGGACTTCCGGCAGCGTAATTTCCTCGGCACGCAGATAGCCCTGGCTGGCCTCCCAGATGCCAACACGAAAAGGATGACGCCCGGTCATGCAGCTGAAGCGTGTCGGGGAACAGACCGGCGCCTGTGCATAGAAGCGATTGAACCGCAGGCCGGCCTGAGCCATTGCATCCAGATGCGGTGTCTTTATATCTGGATTAAAGCCGTAGCACCCCACCTCGCCAACACCGAGGTCGTCGCACATCACCAGAATAAAATTAGGCCGTGTATTGCCGGCACTCCAGGAAACCAATAAAGCCGCAAAAAATGCGGCTCCAACCCGTGTCATCATCACTCGACTTCTATTCATTGCTTCCCAATCCCTTGTAGTTGCCCGACGGATAGCTGCCCGGATTATCATAATCACCGCCGTGATAACTGGTTTCACACGAGGTGTTCCAGTTGTCGTATTCCGCCGTCAAGGTCGTAACGATGGATGCGTTGCTCGACGCAATATTAGTGCGCTCGATCTGGAACGGATCCGAAAGGGTCATATCGAAGAGCATCCACTGATCCAGCGGAAGCCCATACTCCACCGCCTTGCCATCGGAATAGGCACCGGTCCGAACCTTCATGGCCTTGTAATCCTGATTCATAATAACCG
>CAZWZW010000263.1:0-4152 GCA_964639125.1 uncultured Verrucomicrobiota bacterium | reverse complement strand
GAAAGATAAGAGACGGGAAAATGCCGGTTGCACTGGAAAAAGTGCGAGGAAGGTTCGCAGATTGGCGTGATCGGAAGCAAGGGAGAGAGCGAATACCCGAGGAATTATGGGAAGCGGCGGCGCGTGTAGCGCGGCGGCACGGGGTAAATCAAGTCAGCAGCATCTTGAGACTGGATTACTCACGGTTGAAGCAGCGGATAGGCAAAGAAGATGATCCGAGAGGCAGCAGGCAAATAACAGATGTCGTATTTGCCGAGATGGAAGGAGTTACGCAGGAACGGGAGCCCATGTGTGTGGTGGAACTGGAGAAGGGCAATGGAGTGCGGATGCGTATTTGTGTGCGAGATGCGGCGACGGTGGACTGGAGCCGAATGAAGGAAGCATTCCTCGGAGCATAGATAGAGCCATGATCCAGATCACTCCTCAGATGCGGATACTCGTAGCAGTAGAGCCTTGTGATTTTCGAAAAGGCATAGACGGGCTTGGAGGGATATGCCGGAATTTTCTTGAAGAGGATCCTCTATCGGGCTGTGTGTTTGTATTCCGGAATAAGCGAGCCACGGCGATCAAGATCCTGATCTACGACGGACAAGGGTTCTGGCTGTGTCAAAAGCGATTATCGAAAGGAAGGTTTCGCTGGTGGCCGGACGGAGATTGCACGCGTGAACTTCAGGCTCGTGATCTACAAGTTGTGCTTTGGAACGGCGATCCGAGCCGTGCGAAGATGGGACCCTTGTGGCGAGCGTTAGGCAGTAGAGGTCGGGTAGAAAAAAGTTGAAGAAAAAGCGTGCGTTCTGATTTCCCATCTGCTACGTTCAGTTGCATGGAAGAGCAGATTACCTATCGGGGACGTACGATAAGCAGCGAAGATATCCGGTTCATTCGCGATCTAATCGCCCGGCATCCTCAAGCCAGTCGCTGGCGGCTGAGCAAACTGTTGTGCGAGGCATGGGACTGGCGGCAGAGTAACGGGGCGTTAAGAGACATGGTTTGCCGTGGGATGATGCTGATGCTGCATCGTGCGGGGTATATTCAGTTGCCTGCCAGGAAGAAGCCCCCGAGAAAACACCCCGGCAAACGGCGCAAGCCGGCTACCGACATTCTTCTGGATCAGAGCCCGATTTTCGGACCCTTGCGTGCGTTGCAACCGCTGGAGATCCGGCAGGTGCGCCGCACCAGCCTTGAATCCCTGTTCAACAGCTTGATTGAACGGGATCACTACCTGGGTTACACCCGGCCAGTCGGCGAACATCTTAAATACATGTTATTTTCGCATGATCGACCGGTGGCCTGCCTGGTGTGGAGTTCGGCGCCATGGCACATGGGGCCGCGTGACCGGTTCATCGGGTGGAGTCCGGCGGTGCGTCGTGGCAACCTGCACTTAATAGTCTGCAACACGCGCTTTTTGATCCTGCCGTGGGTAAGAGTTCCACATCTGGCCAGCCACATTCTCGGGAAGATGGCCCGAAGAATCAGCGCGGACTGGCAGGATGTTTATAATCATCCGGTCTACTACCTGGAGACTTTTGTTGATCAGGAACGGTTTGCGGGCACATGTTACCGGGCGGCGAATTGGCAACATCTGGGCCAGACTACGGGCCGCGGCATAAAGGACAAAGTTCACAAAGTCACGCTTTCGATCAAGGATGTGTTGGGCTACCCGTTGACCAAGGACTTTCGTAAACACCTGTGCGGGGATCCGACATGAAAGAACCGAAGCGTATCGATCTATCTGAGTCTGAAGCCAATGCCCTGCTTGAGCGACTGGCGGAAGAAAAGCTCGGTCCAAAGGATTACGAAATGCTTGGCATTGTACTCAAGAGCTGGTTGTGGTTATCGGGAGTTGTTCAGGATGCGAAGATTTCGATCCGGGAACTGAAGAAGCTGATCTTTGGAGCGAAGACCGAGAAGACGCGGAAGGTTTTGAAGCAGAAAACGGCTAACAAACAGACCACGAAGCCAAAGAAGAAGGCAAAAGGACATGGGCGCAACGGATCGGACGCTTATACCGGGGCAGAACGTATCTGCCTGAAGTGTCTTGAAGTCCGTCTCGGGGATCGATGCCCGAAGTGCGGAAAGGGCAAACTCTATGCTTATGAACCGAGTGAGATCGTGTGTATTCGCGGGCAGGCGCCACTCCACGCCACGGTTTACGAACAGGAAAAGCTGCGTTGCAACGTGTGCGGCGTATTGTTTAAAGCCTCCTTGCCTCCAGAAGCGGTGGGGCCGAAGTACGATGCAAGCGCAGGCAGCATGATGGCCCTGCTTCACTACGGATGCGGCTTCCCTTTCAATCGCCTGGAAGGCCTACAGGGTAACTTGGGCATCCCTCTACCAAGCTCTACGCAATGGGATGAGCTTAACAGAAAAGGCCACGAGATCTATCCGGTTTTCGGGGCATGCAACCGCTACGCGGCAGAGGGAGATATTTTTCATAACGATGATACAAAGGGTCGCGTGCTGGCATTGGAAAAGCAGATCGCCGAAGAACTCGAAGCCTGTCGGGCACAAGGCAACAAAGACTGTCGAACGGGAGTGTTTACCACCGGCATCGTCGCAGAAACTCAGGGCCGACATATCGCGCTGTTTTTCACCGGGCGTAAACATGCCGGAGAAAACTTGAGCGCTCTACTCAATCAACGCCCTGAGAATCTATCCACGCCAATCCAGATGTGCGATGCGCTTTCGCGAAACGCGCCAAAGGGATTCAAACGGCTGTTGGCCAACTGCCTCTGTCATGGACGGCGAGAGTTCGTAAAAATCATCGAGGACTTTCCCGACAAATGTCGTCATGTTCTGGAAACCTTGCGTGAGATCTACAAGCACGATGCCTTTACCAAAGTTCAAGGCATGTCGAAGGAGGAACGCCTTGAATTTCACCAACAGAACAGCAAATCCATCATGGATGAGTTCTTCGCGTGGCTCAATGCCCAACTCGATGAAAAAGAGGTCGAGCCAAACAGCCGCATGGGCGGCGCGATCAACTACATGATCAATCATTGGGAAGCACTGACTCTGTTCCTTCGCGTGCCGGGAGCGCCGCTTGACAACAACGTCTGCGAGCGTGCCCTCAAAGCGCCCATTCGTTACAGGAACAACTCGTTGTTTTTCAAAACCGAACGAGGGGCTTTGGTCGGCGACATGTTCATGAGCCTCATTCATACCTGCCGACTCAATGGCGTCAACGCATTCGACTACCTCACCGCGATTACCCAATACGCTCGGGATGTCGCCGCCGCACCGGAAGAGTGGCTCCCTTGGAACTATCACAAGGCCATGGTTCGATGCGCATCACCATGATGACCCTCACGCGCTACCCCTCCGGCAATGCCTTCCTGACTTCTGCTTCTGAACTATCCTCGTGAACCCCCTTGCCGATCACACGTTCCGTCGTCGCCTCCAGATAGCTGCGAAGGACATCATTAAGTTGCGTAAACTCCGGCCACAGCGTCTCATCCACAAAACTCTTAGGCACCCATGCCATTACTGTCGTGTAACGCTGACCGCTGTAGCGATACGGACTGATCCCATAACGTCGCAACAACGCCGTCAATAGACGCCGAGCCCACATATCCTCCAGCGTGAATCGATATTCGATCGCCGCGTCGTTTTGCTGTAGCTGCTCAAGCCGGCTGCGTATCCGGCCCAAAGCATTCGCTGCCGCCTGACGCTCCCCCTCGCTGCTCGTACCCTCAAACAACGCCTCCACCAGTCGCATTTTATCGATCAGTTGTTTCTCGTTCATGTTCAGTTATCGCATAAAACGTCGCTTGGCATCAACTTATCGTACGCGTGCTGGCACCCCCCATTGACAGGGCCAAAAGACCGACATAGGGATTTCGCCCCACCGAGGGTGAACCGGGGTGCATTTGACCGGATTTCAGGCTCCGGATGAGCGGTGGGGCACAAGATGTAGAGGTGTCGGCCGGAAACCGGAAGATCGGCATAGGGCTGATGCGACATTGTTAGGAAAAAGTGGCAACGCCGGATAACATTCACTTATGGGAACTCACGCCACTGTAACCCAAAAATGTCCCTGTGCACCCTTGCCGGAAGGACACCTTGCTCTAGGCAGGATGTCTCGCGTTCCGAGCTGACTGCATACCTGCAAAGAAGTTAAGAGTACTGCCGGCTGAACAGTCTCGCAATTAA
>CAZWZW010000262.1:0-4165 GCA_964639125.1 uncultured Verrucomicrobiota bacterium | reverse complement strand
AAACTACTATTTATCATTCATCTGATTTCGTACGTTGTAGGGATGAAAAAGAGGGCGGCTGCGGGGCAGCCTTGAACTCAGAATATTGAACAAGGAACTCCGAATGAAAAAGGCTTGTATAACTGCTGCTGTTTTTCTGCTCTCAATGAGTGTGACTGCCGCAGTGCCAAAGGTGGATGGAACGTCACGTTCCCCGAATATTATTTTCATCGTCACCGACGACCACGGGTTTAATGACCTCGAAGCGACGGATCTGCGCGGCGAAGTCGATATGCCGAATATTGACAAACTGACGAGCGCCGGGGCACTGATGACGCAGGCCTACTGTACGGCTCCGCAGTGTGTGCCGTCACGGGCGGGTATTGTGACGGGGCGCTACCAGCAAAAGTTTGGCTTGGAGGCCAATGGTGAGGGGCCGCTTCCGAAAAGTGAAACATCCATTGCATCACGCCTTAAAAAACTGGGCTATGCCACGGGCCATGTGGGCAAGTGGCATCTGGAACCGAACCGGAAGACGACGAAATGGTTTGAGGAGGTCGGCTGCACCAGTATGGCGGACGCGCCGGTGGAAGCGGTTAACGCGCATCGGCCGCAGGGTTTCGGCTATGATGAGTATGCGCAGGGCACCGGCAGCAAATACTGGTCGAATTTTGATGTGAACGGGCAATCGGTCGAGCCGCAGGAAATCAACTACAAGATCTATGAGAAAAGATCCCACGCGGATAAATTCCGCCTCCAGCTGCAGACCGAACTGGCGACCAACTTTATTAGCCGTCATGCGGAGAAACCGGAACCCTTCTTTCTCTACCTCGCCTATTATGGGCCGCACTCTCCGCTGACCGCTCCGAAGTCACTGACCGATCAGGTGCTGTCGATCGAAGAGCTGGTGGCGAAAGGGTACGACAACACCAAAAAGCCGTACAAAAACCGCATCAACTATGCGCGGCCCTATACGGAGGCCGAGGTTCGCCAGCAGGGCCTGGCGTTGCTGAAGGGCATCGATAACGGGGTCGGGGAACTGATCCAGACCCTGGAAAAAACGGGGGAGCTGGAAAATACCATTATCTTTTTCATGGGTGATAACGGCGCGCCGTTGGGGACAAAATCGTGGGATGGGTCGGTGAACGATCCCTGGCACGGCTCCAAAGGGATCATTTTTGAAGGTGGTGCGCGGATTCCATATTTTGTCTATTGGAAAGGTGTCATCGAGCCTCAGGTATTCAAACCGCCCGTCAATACGCTGGATGCGGGTGCCACCGCGGTGGCGCTGGCGGGTAGCGATCCCGCGAAAGATCCCATGCTGGACGGAGTGGATTTGATGCCGTATTTGACCGGAGAAAAACAGGGGGAACCCCACCGCTATATCTACCAGCGCTACATGAACACCGCCGCCGTGATCAGTGGGAAGTATAAATTCATGATGCACGAAAACGGCGAAGAATTGCTCTTTGATGTGTCGCTCGCAGCGCCGGGTAAACATGATCCGGATACCGAATTCGAAGAGACCTACAACCTGATCAACGAGATGCCGGAAAAAGCCGCGGAGTTGCGCAAGGCTCTTAAGGACTGGAAAAACGCATTGCCTGTGCCGAACTATGAAGGCGGCTATCAGGACAGCCTCATCAAATTCATCGAAAAGCGTTGGGGCTTTCGGGAAAATTGATAGCGGTAGGGCGCGATCGCCGAGCGCGCCGCCCTTCATCACGTTGGAAGAACGATCTCAAAACGTCGGAAGAAGGTGAACGCAAAATGGAAGTTCGAAGCATGATACAAAGGATGCTCTTTATACGGCCCGTATGGGCGGGAATCATGGCGCTCGTTTTTGGGATGAGCGCGTCCATGGCTTCGGCTCAGATCGGGTATCGGGACGGATTCAGTCAATCTATATTGCTGGGGCATAGTTTTTTCAGGCCGGCCAGCGAGGAAATTTTGGAGTTGGTCGATCCTACCGGACATAGTCGGCATACCCAGATCAGGCATATTGCCGGCGGAACGAATGGCGATGTGGGGGCGCTTTGGCGGGATATCCCGGCGGGTACGGGGATCAAAGCGGAGATCGAAGCGGGGGGTGTCGAACTTTTCGGGGTGGCGTGGTCCCCCGACGCCGACGATAACGAACTTGAGGACTTTACGCAGTGGATTGATCTGGTTCTTCAATACAACAGTAATACGATGGATACGGTGTTTATTCATAGCTCCTGGGTACCTAATTCCGTTTTTGGAACGGTTGTTGGAGCCCGGCTAGCGCAGAATAATTGGAATCAAAAGATCGATACGCTGGTTTCGCAATTACGAACCGCCTATCCGGATTTGACGATCCTGCATATGCCGGCGGGGGAGATCATGCTTCGGCTTTGGGATCTGGCT
The DNA here is from genome assembly GCA_964639125.1 of uncultured Verrucomicrobiota bacterium. GTDB lineage: Bacteria > Verrucomicrobiota > Kiritimatiellia > Kiritimatiellales > Pontiellaceae > Pontiella. The sequence goes on along the minus strand of CAZWZW010000262.1, from coordinate 1,798 downwards.
GAACAAGGTTTGTTGGGTCCTGAAATTCATGGCGTCATGGAGGACGGCAACCCCGAATATTTTCTACAGTTTGACAGCACCGGCCATGCCGGGTGGATCATGGTGGATGCCATGGGCTTAATGTGGCACAAAGTGCTGTACCCCGGATATGACATCCGAACGATACAGGATCCAGCAACGTTTAAATTTAAGAAGGACTGGACCTACGATATCAGCCAATTGGTGCATGATATTTATGAAGATGTTTCGTTGGCGCATCGCTACAACGACACGCCTCCGGTTCCAACCGCTCCGTACTTCTATACCAGCCCGGTGGTTGAAGCCGCGGCTGCCGAAGGGGTGGCATACAGCGGCGCCACCCTCGGTGACAACGCAGGCGATATCAATGATGACTCTTTAACGTTTGCAAAGGTCTCCGGGCCGGAATGGTTGAATGTTGCGACCAACGGGGCGCTTTCCGGTATCCCGGCATCGGGCGATGTTGGATTGAATCCCTTCACGGTCCGTGTTTCCGACGGCATCTTTCCGTCCGTCGAGGAGACGCTCGAGATATCCGTCATCAGTGCAGGCACGCGGTATTACTCGGTGGCCGATGGAAGTTTTGAAAATGTCATCACCAATACATCGAGCAGCTGGGACTTCATGAATGCCGTGTGGAATGATGATGCCAACCATGAATTCGAGGTCCGAAATGCGGATGCTCAGGATGGAGACCATAAGGCGTATCTGTACCGGATCAAAACGATCTATCAGGATGTCGGTTTAGTGAACACGGGAGAAACGACGCAGGTTACGTACTGGACGCAGGGTGGCGGGACGGCCGGCGATATGTACTGTGAATTTCTGGTCGACGGGGTCTCCCAAGGCATACAAACGAATGCTTTGGATACCGCTGCCAATGGTGAGGATTGGACCGATCGGACCCATACCGTCGAGATCTCCCGGAGCGGAACACTCCGGCTTCAATTTTATATAACCGGTTCCACGCGCTGCTATATGGACCATGTGAGTGAGGTCGCGGTAGCACCGCCGACGGGTAACCCTACCGCACCGGCCTTTATTCTGGATCCCTTCAGTGTGTCGGATGGCGTCGCAGGACAGGCATACAGCAATAGCATCGCAGGTTCCGCCACGGATACCGATGGGGATCCACTGACGTACTCCAAGGTCACACCGGGGGGATGGTTATCCGTTGCGTCCAACGGGGATCTCTCGGGAACTCCGAATGCTGGATATATTGGTGACAATGCCCTCTCGGTGATGGTGAGTGATGGCAAGGGGGGCACGGATACCGCCACCTTGGAAATTCTGGTTCTTTCGGCCCCCGTGCAGCCGGATCCTCCTACGGGCACCTTTCAAATGGATGGGGCAGGACTGGCTGGCTTTACGATTGAAACCTCCGCGGGGATTGAATACCGGCTGGTGTATAAAAATGAGCTCGCCTCCACGAACGGGTGGCTGCCGGTCACGCCGCCGTTCCCGGACGGATGGACGAACGGGACCGGCGCAGCGATGTCGATTTCGGATCCGGGTTCGGGCGTCAACACACAGCGCTTCTATCGGATTGAAGCACGTACGTTGTGATCAGTGGAATGTATACATTCATGATGCACAAAAACGGTAAGGCGCTGCCGATTGAAAAAATGCGCTGCCCGTCCGCACCGTTCCGCCGATCGGACAGCCCGGCGGTCTGTCCCTACCAACTATGCGGATAGGTTGGCAGGAAAGTTCTGTTTGGTGTAGTTTATAACAACGTACCAGAAAACCCGGTCTTTTAAGGCCGGGATGAATGGTTCCG
>CAZWZW010000261.1:0-4182 GCA_964639125.1 uncultured Verrucomicrobiota bacterium | reverse complement strand
AAATTTTTCACAACCGCTGTTTCTTCGTAACCTGTGTAACTGATCCATAAGTCCTGGTCGGTTTCTTTGCCAATGCGCTTTCGGATCGGCACCGTACGCAAAAAAAGCCGGGCGTGAAGCCCGGCTTTTTTGTTATGAAGCCATTGGCGACCGTCAGGCCACGTTGGCGCGGGGGCGCCTGAGCAAGGCCACCATTCCGGTAACGACCACCAGGCCGAGCATCGACGGTTCCGGAATATCCACCAAAGCCGACGGTTCCGAAATCGCGAAAAACTGAAGCTCTTGCACGGTGACCTTGTCGAGATTGGCAGCCGCCCATGTCGACGTAAAATCGAGAGCAATGTATCGCGCAGTAATACCCATGTTATCAAGCAACGCGTTCGGGCTGGTAACTTTTGAGTCACCGGCATTTTTAGACACCGACGTACCCGTCGAATAACTTGTCCATAGCAAACCGATATTGCTAAAGAGTGAGTCGTTGTTGGCCACATTGCCGTCACCCGACCGATCCAAAGTATAATAGATGTCCACTGTTTTAGCGGATCGACCAATCGTCCCAGTCTGATTGGGATTCATGTTCCAGATACTGATTGTGTCTAATTGATAGGCGGCTCCTAAGTCCACAATCACCCATTTTGCGGTATCCGCCGTAGTATCAGCCGCCCATGCATCGCCATTACCATAGCGGTCACCAGAATGATTCATCTCCCAGTCTGCCCAGTTATTGGCATCACCGTTGGCCTTCAGCTGCATTTCCTCGCCGTCCAACAAATTTCCGACCTCTCGAGTATTAGCAGTCTTAGAACTATAAGCATCAGTTCCTGCTATGATCGAGGTGGGCGTAATCAGGTCAGCTTGCGCCGGGGCAGCGAGGCCGACGATGAGGCTTACGATCGAGAGCATGCGCATGGGGATGGGGATATTCATGGTGTGCTTCCCTGTGTTGGTATTTTCTATTCGAGATTTCTATTCATCACCTGAGGTCATGATACGTACCGGCCCCAGCAGCCCTGATCGCTGCAGCGGCGAGTCTTTTTTATAATGCCTCCCGGTCGTAAAGGTATAGCGCCCCGTCGGACTCTTGCGCCCCTCCAAAAACCAGTCGGGCCACTCCAACAAGACCTTCCAGTTCTTCCACTTGGCGTCCAACGGCAACTGCTCGTCACCGATCATCCGGTTGACCCAGGTATTGACGACTTTGATCACCAGTTCGTTTTCACCAGGCTTCAGGGCTTCGGAGATATCGACCCGATACGGCGCTTTCCAGGCGATGCCGCAATCTTTGCCATTCAGGAAGACATGCGCCATCACCTCAACCTTTCCTAAGTCGAGAGAAACACTGCCCTCCAACGCCTTGTCTAAGGTAAAGGAATTCCGATAGACTGCGGTTCCCGAGTAATATTTCACAAGGGGATCGGTGTTCGTGCTCCAGCAGCTCAACTCGTTCAGATCCAGCGTTCTGTTTGTTCCCCATTCGGGATCAAAATTGAGACGCCATGGCCCCTTGATCTCACGAACCGCTTTCCAGGAAGTAAAAGGATTTGTTTTCTGGGTGGTTGGCTTATCTTTAAAAACCACGAACCAGCTTTGGGCGGGGCCGAACTCGATGCGTGTTCGTGTCCGTCCGTCGGCCTGATCAAAATCAAGCAGAAACCGGTCGCCACTCTCCGGGCACCACAGCTCCGGTACCCGGTCTTTCGTCAGAAAATGACATTCCACGCTTTTGGCTCCATAAGCCCTGTTCGCAATAAAATAGATATCGGCATCGGCCGTGCGGCGGTGAATCCACTTAAGCCCCTCTCCCTCGAAATCGGGCACCCAGTTATCTTTGGCGATGACGGCTTTCCAACCGCCTCCAGGAAAAGCGGTCCATTGAGCGGCCAGTTCTTTCACCTGATGATCGGCTTCCGGGTAGCCCGTGAGCCCGGGAGTTCCATGGACTGGAGACTTCACAAAAATCCTCGCGCCAGCTTTCCGAAGCTCGTCAATTTTTTGCGCGGTGGGCAAGGTCAATCGATTGGGCATCACCATCAAACAACGGTAGCTGACACCGGTCGGCAGCACAATCCGCCCCTTCTCAACCTTCATGCGCTGAATGATCTCAGGCGAACAAAGATCATAGTCATAGCCGCTCGGTAAGCCGAAATCGATACAGTTAAAATTGAGAGGCGCTCCCTCATTGTAAAGGCAAGCCACATCCACAACCCGGCGCCCTTGCTGGAGCATCATTTGGCAGCGGGCAACATAGGTTTGATACGGTTTGCTAAACGCCCACCATGTCTGGTGCCTGCTGAAGTGCTGCCCCCATTGCTGGTGGGTGATTCCCGGCTTCATGTGCTCATAGGGCTGGTGACTCGATACATGGTAGAGGTAACGGCTGACACCTTCCGTAAAGGCCTCGTCGCCCATCCCCTTGATCGTATAGGGATGGTCACTCCAGCCGCGGGCGCCGGTAAACGCCTCGGCTCCCACAAACGGCTTGCCATAGGTATTGGCCACCGAAGCGAGGCCTTTCATGGAGTTGTACCAGTAACGGTCAAACCCGGCAGGTGTGCCGGGCACCTTCGGCTTACTGCGGGGGGTCCAGAACTCGGCCACGGGGAACTCTGTCCTTCCCGCATACACCAGCGAATCCACACACAGCCGACCGTAGGGTTCGGCATATAACTTCGTGCCATATGGCTTCAATAACTCTTTGAGCCGGTCGATATAATTGACCATGGTCAGTTCGCCAACCGTTTGCCGCATATCCCACAGGAAGCGTTCGCTCTGTTCGGCGCTCTCGACTGCCAAGCCCGTCAGCACAGGGAGCCACGGCTCCGGATCATAGCCCCGCCGCTTCCTGAATTCATCGGCAAAACCTTTCGTCCAGTTCTGCCCCAGGGCCTCCCAACTGTCTATCGCGATATACTCAATCTGAGCCTTGCCCTTGAGAGCCTCCAACACCGGCCTGAGCCGATGCTCAAAATGTTGTTCGATCCCCCGTGTATGGAGCCGGTCGCACTCCAAACCGACCACAGGTTTGGGGCTGGGGCGGGTTTTTTGATTATTGGTCCCGTAGCCGAGCCGAATCACGGTCCACTCGCCTTGCGGCACGTCCCAGCTCAGCCTGCCCTCCGGATCCATTTTGCCTGTTAGATCGATGAGCTCTCCGGCGGCCAATGCTTTGACCCCCGTCTTTCCACTCAGCGTTGGCAGATGGGTTTTCCATCCGCGGCCGTCAAAAGCCATGAGCGGATCGTGGCCGGAACCGTGCAAATTCGGCAGGGTTTTCAAATGTTTCTTAAAATACTCCTTTGGGTTTTCCTGAATAAGCTTCGCCTGCTCCAATCTCGATGTCGGAACGGCAAACACCGCCGTATCACGATAAGATTTGGTTTTCGCCAGACTCAGACCGCCGGGCATTTTAGGCTTAGGAAGCTTAATCGAAACGGTTTCCCCGGCACCCGTCACATGGGTTTTGCTTATATACAAGCGCTGCATGGAGTTTTCCGGCGAGATATGCGGGCCGCCGCTGCCGTAGCCGTAATCAATGGTCAACGAAAAGACGATCCCCAGCCGCTCGGCCTCTTCAGCCGCCCACTGGATCATCGGCAGCTGGTTCTCGATCCCGGTTTCCAGAGGACCGTCCGGAGCCCAGAGAGGTCCGGCGATTCGGAAGCAGGCCACCCCGCCAATGCCGACACGTTTGAACGCTTCCAGGTCTTTGGTGATCCCCTCCCGGGTCACATTCCCGTTGTTCCAGTGCCAGAACACCCAAGGCCGCGCAGATTCCGGCGGATGAATAAAATTCTCCTCTAAGGAACGATTCGTCACCCCTGCTTGGGCAATCCCGACAACAGCAGCAGCCAAGGCCACCAGATGGATCCATTTCTTCATATGGACAGCTCTGAAAAGACCGTTTTGACGGCGCGGGTTGGCTTGTCTCGTATTTTTCATTATTAATGTTATCGTTTCAACGCTTCCAGCAGCGCCGCACTAAAATTGATTGTGCCTTCCCGCCCCCACCATCTCGCCTGAAATAGTCTGAGCACCGACGCTTTACTGAAGCCGTCTATTGAAACACGAACTCGCCAAACGCGCCATACCATATCAGCACCTAAATATAACCAATTTGCGACACCATAAAGATCCGACCTCAGACCCACGCCTTCAGCCGTTCTGCCAATCGCGCTCTTCGCG
>CAZWZW010000260.1:1438-4206 GCA_964639125.1 uncultured Verrucomicrobiota bacterium | reverse complement strand
AAGCTCCTCATGGTGGGAAAAATAAGGCTAAAGAGAAAAGGAACGAGTAATGAAAAGACGCGATTTCGTGGCAACAGTCGGGGCGGCCACCGTGGCCACCACAATGGCAGGGGCGCAAGCCTCGACCAAGCGACCCAATATTATTTGGATCATGCTGGAGGACTGGTGCCCGGATATGTCTTGCTACGGTACAAAAGGTATTTCCACCCCAGCCTGCGACCAGCTGGCCTCGGAGGGTATTCGCTACAACCAGGCCTTCACCACGGCACCCGTCTGTTCGGCATCGCGATCGGCGATGATGACCGGTTTTCATCAGGACTATATTGGTGCGGGCCAGCACCGTACCGCCAAGAAAGACAAGAAACCCCTGCCTTACGGCATTAAGCCGATGCCGTTGTTGCTCCAGGAGGCGGGCTACTATACCTGTCTGGTGAAAAGCAGAAAGACCGACTGCAATTTTACCGGCGATCTCGGTTTTTCCGGCAAGAACTGGAAGGACCGAAATCCTGGGCAACCGTTCTTCGCGCAGATTACATTGACGGGAACCCACCGCTCGTGGCAACGCGACCCCCAACGCCCCATCGATCCCTCCTGTGTCGAGCTTCCTCCGTATTATGCCGACACTCCTCTGAGCCGCCGCGACTGGGCGAATGGTCTGGAACAGATGCAGCTCGCCGATCGCGAAGTGGGCCAATTGCTGAAGCAACTCGACGACGAAGGGCTGCGCGATAACACGCTCGTGTTCTTGATCGGCGACCATGGGCGTTGTCATATCCGGGGTAAGCAGTTCCTCTACGATCCGGGACTCCATATCCCCTTGCTGGTGCGTTGGCCGGAATCCATCAAACCGGAGCAGGTGAACGACGACCTCGTTTCGAGCATTGATATCACCGCCACGATCCTTGCGGTGGCCGGTGCCAAACCGGTACATCCGCTACAGGGAAAAAACCTGTTTGCGCCGGAAGGAAAGAGTCGCAAATACATCTTTGCGGCGCGCGACAAGATGGATGATACCCACGACGCCATGCGGATGATCCACTCCACGCGCTACAAGCTGATCCACAATCTGATGCCGGAGCGGGCATGGTTGCAATACAACGAATACAAGGAAACGCACTATCCCATGCTCGCCGAGATGAACGTGCTCTATCAACAAGGCAAACTCAATCCCGCGCAGTCCGCCTTTTTTGCCCCGACCAAACCCGAATTCGAGTTGTTCGATCTACAGACCGACCCGCATGAAATCCATAACCTCGCCGACGATCCTGCTTTTGGAAAAATCAAGGCCGACTTGCTCGAAAAACTGAACGCCTGGCGCAAGTCGATCAACGATCCGGGCGTGACGGAGGCATTCCGCCGCGGCGGTTGGCCGGCCACCTATCCAACCAAGACCCTTGAGGAATGGCAGGCCGTGGTGGAAAAATGGAAACCGTGGGTTTTCCGGGCATCCGATGCAAACGTTCAACACCCGTTCAAGCCCCATAAACCGAAAAAGGGAAAGAAAAAATGAAATCGTTAAATGCCATGCATTTATTGGGTGTTGCGTTGTGGGTGTGGGCGGGATCGGGAATGGCTGCTCCAGCAACGCAACCCAACGTAGTCATCATCTATGGCGACGATGTGGGTTATGGCGACGTGGGGGCCTACGGGGCAACGATGATCCCGACGCCGAACATTGATCGGCTGGCGGCCGAAGGATTACGCTTTACCGATGGCCATTGCTCGGCGGCCACCTGTTCGCCTTCGCGCTTTTCTATGCTGACCGGGGTGCATGGTTTCCGGTACGGAGTTCATGTGCTGCCGCCGAATGCGCCGCTGAGTATTCCAACAGATATTCTGACGCTTCCGAAGCTGTTCCGTCAGGCGGGATATGTAACCGGCGTGATTGGAAAGTGGCACCTGGGCCTCGGCACCAAGGGTGTGTTTACCGACTGGAACGCCGATGTGAAACCCGGCCCGTTGGAGATTGGATTCGACTTCTCCTTCCTGCTTCCTTCCACCAATGACCGAGTGCCTTGCGTCTTTCTTCGGGGGCACCGCGTGGTCGGCCTCGATCCCGCTGATCCGCTTTTTGTGGGTAAGCTTCCGGAGATGCGGAGTAAGCAGGACAGTACGCAGTACCCCGATGCCAAAACCAATCCCGAGGCGATGACCTACTATAAAAGTACCCATGGCCACAACAACAGCGTGATCAACGGCATTGGCCGCATCGGCTACATGGCCGGTGGAAAATCAGCGCTTTGGAACGATGAAACGATGTCGGATGTGTTTGTGGAGGAGGCCCGAGCCTACCTGTTCGCCAATCAGGACAAACCATTCTTTCTTTATTTTTGTTCGCAGAGCGTACATGTGCCGCGTGCGCCCAATCCGCGTTTCCAGGGAAAGACCAAGTTGGGGTATCGAGGCGATTCCATGGTGGAGTTCGATTGGGTGACCGGTGAAATTCTCAAAACCTTGGATGATCTGGGATTGAGCGAAAACACGATGGTGATCTTTTCGTCCGACAACGGCCCCGTCTATGATGATGGCTATGACGATGGCACCACCGTACCTACCTCCACGAAAGAAGTGGATCGAGGGCACGATGCCTCCGGAGTTTGGCGTGGTGGGAAATACCAGATTTATGAAGGCGGTACCCGAGTCCCGTTCATCATCCGCTGGCCGGCCAAGATCCAGCCCGGGATCTCCTCCGCCTTGGTTAATCAGATCGACTTTATCGCCTCCTTTGCGGAGTTTTTGAACATTGACCTGCCCGACAACGAGGCACG
>CAZWZW010000260.1:0-1338 GCA_964639125.1 uncultured Verrucomicrobiota bacterium | reverse complement strand
ATCAACGCCGACGATCTGGGCGTGATGGATGTGGGCTTCAACAGTGCCCGCTACCATACGCCGAGCATCGATAAGCTGCGGGCAGAGGGCATGCTGTTCACCGAGGCCTACGCTCCGGCGGCCAACTGCGCCCCGAGCCGCGCGGCCTGCATGAGCGGGCAGTATTCTCCTCGTACGGGCGTCTATACCGTTGGCCGCTCCGACCGCGGCAAGAGCGAACAACGTAAGCTTATCCCGATCAAAAATATAGAGCATTTGGCCTTGGATAATCTCACTCTGGCCGGAGCCTTGCAGGCGGGCGGATATAAAACGATCCACCTCGGGAAGTGGCACTTGGGCCAAGATCCGCGGCAACAGGGTTTTGATATTAATATTGGCGGTGATGCCTCGGGGAGTCCAGCGGGCGGATATTTTGTGCCTTTTAAAAAGGGTTCGATGGTGCCGTATAACGAGCAATATCCTCCGGGTACGCACCGGGTGGACATCTTTGTCGACCACGCCGCGAAATTCATGCGGAAAAACAGAACGAAGCCCTTTTTCATGTATATGGCATTCTACTCTGTCCATTCCAGGCTGGAGCCGGTGCCGGAGTTGATCGGGAGATATGAAGGATTGGATGTGAACGCCACCTACGCCTCGATGATCGAAAAGATGGACCAGGGCATTGGAAAGATTCTCGATGAATTGGATGCGCTGGGATTGAAGAAAAATACGCTGGTGCTCTTTACCTCCGACAATGGTGGCATCTGCAAAATCTCGAAACAGACACCGTATCGAGCGGGAAAGGGTTCTTATTTTGAAGGCGGAACCCGTGTGCCGCTGGTGGTGCGCTGGCCGGGTAAAGTCGTGCCGGGTTCGACCTGTAACGTTCCCGTGATTGGACTCGATTTTTATCCCACCTTTCTGGGGGTTGCCGGACTACCCATCCCGGAAAACAAGATGCTTGATGGGGCCAGCCTGCTACCGTTGCTTGCGCAGACGGAGGGTTTTCCCTCGCGCGCGCTTTTTTGGCACTTCCCGATCTATTTGCAAAAATATGCCGGGAAGGAGGATGATTCGCACGATCCGCTGTTCCGCACCCGCCCCGGTTCCGCAATGCGGCAGGGCAAATGGAAGCTGCATGAATATTTTGAAGAGGGGACCATCGAGCTCTACGATCTTGAAGCCGACCTGGGCGAGCGAACGAATGTCGCCGCATCCCATCCGGAAAAGGCGGCCGCGCTGTATCGGCAACTCAAGCAATGGCGCGAGGAAATGAACGCGCCGGTTCCGACGAAACTGAATCCAAAATATAACCCGAATGCGAAAGCTACTAGAAAGAAAAACAAGGGGAAGAAA
>CAZWZW010000259.1:0-4210 GCA_964639125.1 uncultured Verrucomicrobiota bacterium | reverse complement strand
CATCGGACGCCACGCTCAGCCAGGCCGGACCGGAAACCTTCGAGAAGGTCATCGGATCGGATTCCGGATCGGAAGCATCGTCTGCAATCGTGCTACTATAGGCCACGCCTTCATCCGCATTGATTTCGTTGATCGGATCAACGGTAAACGCCGGCGGCAGGTTGGCTGCTGCATCCACGGTAATGTTCAACGTTGCGGTATCGCTGCCGCCGGTGGCATCGACCTGTACGGTGAAGGCATTCAGGCCCACGTCGCCGGCACCCGGAGTGCCGGAGAGCGTTCCGTCGGAGGCCACGCTCAACCAGGCCGGACCGGAAACCTTCGAGAAGGTCATCGGATCGGCTTCCGGATCGGAAGCGTCGTCAGCAATGGTGCCGCTATAGGCTACGTTTTCATCGCCATTCGCCTTGTTGATTGGATCAACGGTGAAGGCTGGTGCCTGATTAACCGGAGCCGCGATCACGGTGATATTAAGCGTGGCCTGATCGGTTCCGCCATTGCCGTCGGAAACCTGCACGGTGAAGACATTCGCACCCACGTCACCCGCACCCGGAGTACCGGAGAGGGAACCATTGGAAGCAACACTCAACCACGCCGGGCCGGAGACCTTGGAATAGGTCAGGGTATCGCCTGCATCCACGTCCGTTGCCGAACCGGCGATGGTGTCGCTATAAGCAACGCCTTCATCGGCATCCGGCTTGTTGATCGGGTCAGCTGTGAAGACCGGTGCGTCGTTGACGTTGATCACCGTGAGCTGGAGTGTGGCCGATACCGGCGCAGCGATTCCATCGGATACCTGCACCATCCAGCTGTTCAGACCCACATCTACATTTGACGGAGTACCCGAAAGTGCACCGTTCGCCGCAACGTTCAGCCAGGCCGGACCAGCAATACTGCTGAAGGTCAGCGGGTCGCTGTCCAGATCGGAGGCATCGTCCGCCAGCGTGCTGCTATAGGCGGCATCTTCGGTGGCGTTAATCTCGACTACTGGATCACTGCTGAAGACCGGAGGATTGTTGCCAGGCAGTCCAATAACAGTGATGTGCATTGTTGCCTGATCCGTGGCCGCGCTGTCGTCGGAAACTTCGACTAGGAAGCTGTTTGCGCCGACATCGCCCACGCCGGGAGTGCCGCTCAGCGTGCCATCAGCCGCTACAGACAACCATGCCGGTCCGGAAACTTTGCTGAAGGTCAGCGGATCGCCATCCATATCGAAGGCATCGTCGGCAATCGTACTGCTATAGGCGCTTCCCTCGGTTGCATCTACTTCGGCAAACGAATTGGCACTGAACGCCGGAGGATTGTTGCCGCCGCCTCCACCCACAGGCGTTACCGTCAACGTTGGTGCAAATGAGGATTCCTTGGTGGAAATTCTCTTATTGGTATCATTGGCTGTGGCGGAAATGGCAAAGGTGTAGATTCCATCGGCAGTGACTTCGCTGGTTACATCAAATTCGTACCATTGCCCCTGCTGGCAGTTCAGCTGTTCATCCAGCAGACTTCCCCAGGTTAATGGATCATTCCCGGATGTAATCGTTCTTTCAGTCCAGGCAGCATTGTCCGTTGCATATACATCAACGTCTGCAATGGGTCCGGCGTTGATGTGCAATTTGAGGATTGCCGACTGCACACTTCCCACACCTGAAACATCGAACTTCATGTATCCATAATGTTTCGTATCTTGCTGGATGCGGATATTATTAAGAGTGCCATAATTAGCGGTAGTCTGAAAACTGTTGCAATAGGCATCGTCGGTGGGATTCAGGACGACAGGAGCGCCTGCGCCAACGGGGATAGTGTCAAATGACCATTCGTCGCCCGTAATTGTGCCGCCGGGGGTGACGCAGTCGATTCGCCAGTAATAAACGGTATCCGTCGCAAGGGCACCTGGATTGTAGATATTGTTGGATTGGTTGCCTTGAAAGACCAAACTTCCGGCGGTTGTGCCGAAATAGACATCGTAAGATGTTGCATCAAGCGCCTGAAGCCACATCAGATCGCAATCCGTTTTCACAGCAGTTGCTCCAACGGGCGGAACGCACATCATGGATTTGTCCGGGGCCTGATAGCCGGGAATCCAATAGTTTATGTCACCGAATTCATAAGCGCCGACATCAGGAGCAGAACCTACATATCCGTCGGTGACGCCTGTAATAACTGTGCCGGCGTCAATTAAAGCCGAACCGGCTTTGGGGCGGAAATCAAGATTTTGGGGATCGCGCGCCATGTCGGCTAATGTTTGTCCGGCAGCATAGCCACTCCAGTTGTGGGAGTGGATTCCGGGAACAGGTGTTGAAGGATCGGCCCTGGATCCGGCAATCTCATCTCCGGCGTTGTTGCGCGTGATCGAATTCTGGTTCGCGACTCCACCTTCATCATCGATCGGAATATCAACAAAACTACAATTAAACGTAGAGTTGTTATAGGTTTCCTGGTCTTCGCCTTTCATGCGCAAACCGCAATTTTCCAGATTCCATGTAACATTGTGGTCCATGCGTCCATTACTGCCGTTGTTGCCTTTGGAGACCTTGCCATCAAAACGCAATCCATACCGCACATGATCATGCGACCAGTTATATCGCACTACAGTTCCCCATTGCCCCGCGCCGTGTATCTGGACAGGTGATCCATCGCTCATTTTGGTTCCAACATTGTAGAAATGATTGTATTCGACCGTATGGCCGTATAATCCGTTGTCGGTGGTACCAGGGCGAAAACCGTCGGAGTTCCCGCAATTATAGGCGGTATTGCGACGGAAAGTGACCCCCTTGGCTTTGAAACAGGACCATGTCTTGCTGTTGCCAAAGTAATTATGGCAGGAATAGTCAATATGGTGAAACAGGTTGTTTTCAATCGTAATGCCGATTCCTGTCCCGTTTAATGCAGGGCCGTCGGTGTATGCAACAATACAGTTGCGCATCGTATGGTAATTTTCAGAATTAAGAGTCTCGGTCCACTTGCCCAATTCGGTTACATCATACTCATCGCTGATATCGCCCAGCATTCTTTTCGAATAGGAAGCATACATCAGTTCACAACCGTCGATGGTGCAGTGATCGCTTGAATTAAGGGCGTACGTAGTGGCAAACGTATCGACGCCCTGAATGGTCACATACGAAGAATTCGTAATGGTGATGGCGTAGGATTGGTTTTTGCCTTTCACGGTGCCGCTTGGAGAGCCGCCGCCGGGCGCCCAAAGGTAAAGGTCTTTTGATACCTTGTCGTAAAACCATTCATTTTCCGCATCCAGCAACTCCAGTTTGGCTTCGAGAAGATAAGCCGCTGAATGCTGATACTCAGCAGAAGTGACCGGATTGTACGAAAAATTGCCGCTTCCCGCAGTGTGGCTGTCCACGACCCGACAATAGGATTCCCAGTTGCCGAGGTTCATCACTGCGATAGCGCCCTGCACATTCAACCCTGAAGCCGCAAGATCGTTGCCGCCGGTGGGCAGATCATAAAGAGTGCCATTTGAGGAAAGCGCCTGGTCGCTTTGGCCCCAGGTTTCATCCGCATTCCACAATGTGGAGGCATCGGGCTCATTGGGCCATCGGCAGGTAACCATCATTTCGTCATTATAAAAAAGCTGCCAGATATCCTGCGGTATGTTGATTTTGTAGATGTTGCCGCTGTGTTGCGTCCAACTGCCCGTGATCGGAACCGTTCCGTCAAGGGTTACCTGTTCATCCTGGTAATTTTTGATCGTGATCGGATTAGCGGCTGTGCCGCTAAGATTTGATCCCACAACTTCTTCGTGGTAGGTGCCGCCACGGATATGGCAGGTGTCGCCGGCAACCAGCACACCAACCGCATGCTGGATGGTTGCAAATGGCTCCGCCAAGGTTCCGGGATTCGTATCGCTACCCGTCGTTGAGACATAGTAGTCACCGGCATGACTTCCGGTGGTTAGGACGGCCCAAAGAACAAGGGCCAGTTTAAGTGCATGCTTCATTACGGTTCTCCTCCGTTTTAAACGGCCATGCAAAAGGCGATTCATAAGCACCCACTCACGAAACCCGCCCAAGGCATTAAGCCGCCCCATAAAAAACTAGTACTTATTACTGCAACGTTGATAACGCCGTTTTTTTCAGGGATTCTCAAAACAGGTGAAAAAAATACCAAAAGAATAATATGGGTATCCCCTTCGCTGGACTAGGTACTACATCTTGTGTTTTGGCTTTCTTCCTCTAACCGAAAGAGCGATTTCGTT
>CAZWZW010000258.1:0-4231 GCA_964639125.1 uncultured Verrucomicrobiota bacterium | reverse complement strand
CCCAGAAGAACCGCATTTTATGGTTCATCATTGATTTGTTTGCCAAGGAGGGCATAATCGCTCAGCCAGTTATGGATGTTTAACGTAGTAGTTCATTATTAACCGGAACGGGAAATCCGTTCCTCTTGGAGAGAAACCATGGCCAAAATCGACAACCTGAAACTTGAAAATCTCGACGAACTTTTCCCGAAATCCTTCACCAAAGAGCAGATCGCCGAAGGCAAAACCCTTTTCCTTAAAGAGCTGGCCGATACCATGCACCGCTTCTACGGCGGTAAGATGCAGACCATCCCCATGGCCGGACTCTACGGCTTTAACTGGTTCAACGTCTGGTATACCCCCGGCGTCTCCAAGGTTTCCACCACCATCCGCGACAACCCCGACGCCTCCTTCGAGCTCTCCAACCGTAGCAACCTCGTCGCCGTCGTTTCCGATTCCACCCGCGTGCTGGGCGACGGCGACTGCGGCCCGTCCGGAGGCCTCGGCGTGATGGAGGGCAAAGCGTTTCTAATGAAATACCTCGGCGGCGTGGATGGCATTGCCCTCTGCATCGACTCCCGCAACGAAAGCGGCAAGCACGACCCCGCGAAGATCATCGAGTTCGTCAAAATGCTCGCCCCCTCCGTCGGCGCCGTCAACCTCGAAGACATCTCCCAGCCCAACTGCTTCGAAGTGCTCGACAACCTGCGCGAAGCGTGCGACATCCCCGTCTGGCACGACGATGCCCAGGGAACCGCCTGCGTTACTCTCGCCGGCCTGATCAACGCCGTCAAGGTGGCCGGCAAGGAAATAGGCAACGTCAAAATTGCCATGCTCGGCGCCGGCGCGTCGAACACTACCATCGCCAGTCTCATTATCCAGGCCGGCGGCGACCCCGCCAAAATGGTTATGTGCGACTCCAAGGGCGGACTGCACATCGACCGTGCCGATATCAAGGCGGACAAGGCCTTTTACAAAAAGTGGGATCTCTGCCAGCGCACCAACCCGAATAAAGTCAAATCCATCGAAGAGGCCATGGAAGGTGCCGACGTACTCATTGCCCTCTCCCGCCCCGGCCCTGACACCGTCAAGAAAGAATGGATTTCCAACATGGCCGACAAAGCGATCGTTTTTGTCTGCGCCAATCCGGTTCCGGAAATCTACCCCTACGCCGCCAAGGAAGCCGGGGCCTACATTGTCGCCACCGGTCGCGGCGACTTCCCGAACCAGGTCAATAACTCGCTCTGCTTCCCCGGACTGCTCAAAGGCGCATTACTGGTTAAAGCCAGAAAGATTACCGATAAAATGGCCATCGCCGCCGCCTACGCCATCGCCGCGACCGCGGGAAAGAACGGGCTGACCCCCGAATATATCTCCCCGCTCATGGACGAAACCGACACCTTCCGCAATGTCGCCCGCGCCGTTGCCATGCAGGCGCAGGAAGACGGCGTCGCCCGCGTCGCCATGACGGCCGAAGAGGTCTACGCCCAGGCCAAGCGGGATATCGACGAAGCCCGCGGTCTGACCCAGCACCTGATCGACGAAAAATATATCAAAGAACCGACCACAGAGATGCTCGAAGAGGCGCTTGAAACCGCGATCGCGCAAGTGGGGCAGAACGATTGATCAGAAAATACCCCGCAAAATGGCATGCTTATTCACCGTGAGCTGCAACACGGTGATCGGCAAAGGTGTGGGACTGGAACAGAAGTTTCAGTCCCTGTTTCTTTTGCTCTCCCAAGGCGAAACGGGATTAGCCTGCACCCACAATCCCCGCCTCGCTTTTCGCGCCTCGCGCTCCGCCCGGGCCAAGCGCTTATCCTTTGAGTACGTTTTATAGTGCCAAGCCCAACCCTCTTGAACCATTTCAAGATTGATCCATCGCTCGTCCAGATAAATATCGCCGAGCGTACGCCCATAGCGGTCTTTCCCGTGCTCCAGAACCCGCACCCGCCGGCCACTAACCTTTTTTCTCAGCTCTTGCCCGGACTGTTTTCCATAAGCTTGCTTGTACTCCGGCGCATCGATTCCTGATAACCGAATTTTGATCCGCTGTTTTCTAACGGTCTGCACGGTTAGCGTATCACCATCGGCAACACGAACAACCCTGCCTTCGAGGGCGAAGCTGTTGAGTGCAACCAGAAAAAATATCAGAGCAACGGGTTTCATCGGGATCATGATAACGCATACGGCCACCCCCTGCATTATTTTATGCCGATGATTTGTGGCTGCGACATTCGGCGGTTTATCTCAGAAGAAGGCAAACTTCTGTGGGATGAAACTTTGGTTCCACCTCTTTATTTGTTTATCTCGATTGCAGGATAACATGAAGCACCTGAAACCCATTTTGTTGATATTTATACTCATCGGCCTTCCGCTGGCGGGCGTGGGGGTGGCCGGGTTTGATATTGCAAGCTATCTCGAATTTCCTCCTCGCACCCACTATGTCGAGCACGCCCCGTTTTCGTGGCCCGTATTTGTTGGACTGTCGATTTTAATTCTGGCGGTGATGCTTCCGTTCCTGTTTCGGATTCTAAGAGCCAACCCACCGAGACCACAGATCTCGGCTACCGTCGTCCCGTTCCCATGGTGGGGCTGGCTGGCACTAACGTTGTGCGGTCATTTCTGGATTCTGGCGTGGACGCGTCAGGCATGGTTCGAGCCGTTTCAGCTCTATAGCTTTACGCCACTGTGGCTCTGCTACATCATTACCATAAACGCCTTCACCTACCGGCGCACCAGCCGGTGTCTGTTGACGCATGACACGAAATATTTCCTGCTGCTGTTCCCGCTCAGCGCCGCCTTCTGGTGGTTTTTCGAATACCTCAACCGTTTTGTGCAGAACTGGTACTACGTTGCCTGCGATCATTTTACCGCACTTCAGTATTTCACCATTGCCACCCTCTCCTTTTCCACCGTCCTGCCCGCCGTTCTTTCAACCGAAGAATGGCTGGCCACCCATCCACGCAGCACCGCCGGGCTTGAACATTTTGCTCCGATTCAGCTCAGGCATCCAAAGAAAGTCGCGTGGATAACGTTGGTCGCTTCGGCAAGCGGATTGTTCTTTATCGGCTGGCTTCCCGGCATTCTCTTTCCGTTACTGTGGGCTGCGCCGCTCTTGCTGCTGATGGCCTATCGCTGTCTGAGCAACAAACCATCCTTTTTACCGGAAATTGAAAACGGTGACTGGCGGCGCATCTATCGCTTTTGCCTGGCCGCACTCATCTGTGGTTTTTTCTGGGAAATGTGGAACGGACAGAGCCTTGCCAAGTGGGTCTACTCGGTCCCCTATGTCGATCGGTTCCATCTTTTTGAAATGCCGATCCTCGGCTACAGCGGGTATCTGCCCTTCGGCCTTGAATGCGCAATCGTCGCCCACCTTCTCAAGCGATGAATGAACGGACCGTTCGTTAGTCGACCTTGTATGCGACGATCCGGTTGTCGTAGAATGTCGGAATGATCAGCACGCGGCGCTCCGCTATATATTCAAAGTCGGCGGCATTGATTTTTTCTTCCGTCGTATCCATCAACAGGGTGGTTTCTCCGGCAAGATTGACCAACGACGTTTTTCCAGCCCAGTTGGAAATCAGATAACCGGCCCCATTCAGCGGCTTGAGCCCATCGATCCCCGTGGCGGCCTGTGCCACAGGAACCACCTTGCGCGAGTCCAACATCACCGCATGCAGCCCTCCCTGACGGGCATTCCCCACCAGGATCCGATCCGAAAGCATATGCAGTCCGTTGGGCCGAATCACTGCGGGGTCACGCAGCCAAACCTCCAGCACTCCATTCGTCAGGCGATAGATCGCGCTGCCCTCGGGAGAAGAATCGCTCACATAAATATTCCCAGCGGCATCGGCCGCCACATCGTTCAGAAACCCGCTCCCCTCGGCGTCATAACGCTCAACAATCTTTCCCGTCTTCAGGTCGATCGCCACGAGTTCATCAATATTGGAAACATAGAGGCGTTCACCGTGAATCGCCATGCCCTTGGGCGCATCCAGACCGATGGCCCACTTCAGCTTTTCGATATGTCCATTGAGCGATACCTTTGAGATGAATCCTACTCCATCCTTTTCGGCGGGGATTCCGGAGATATTGGAAACATAGAGCGTTTGGCGGACGGCATCATATTGAACCGACTCGGGCGTGTCCAACCCACCGCATTGCCACAACTCCACGAGTTGAGTTGCGGCCGGCCCGGAACCCGAAACATTGCACGCCCCCACACCCCCACACAGAATCAGACCAA
>CAZWZW010000257.1:1219-4238 GCA_964639125.1 uncultured Verrucomicrobiota bacterium | reverse complement strand
GGCGTCAGCGATGTGCATGTTCCGTGGGATACGCTGTTCCTGTCGGTTGTCTTGTTTGTTGTGGTTCCGCTCACGGCGGGTGCTTTGACACGGGGGCATATGCTGAAGACCAAGGGGAAGGACTATTTTGAAAACACCTTTCTTCCTAAATTCTCCAACACCACCATCGGCGGTCTTCTGCTGACCTTGGTCATCATCTTTTCTTTCCAGGGCAAGGTCATTATCGAAAACCCGGTACATATCGGTTTGATCGCCATACCGCTCATCCTTCAGACGGTGCTGATCTTCTTCATCGCCTATCTGGGTGCCAGGGCGCTAAAGCTTCCGCACAATGTGGCTGCCCCTGCGGGAATGATCGGTGCCTCCAATTTCTTTGAACTGGCTGTCGCCGTGGCTATCGCCCTGTTTGGTGTGAACTCCCCCGTCGCACTCGCCACCATCGTTGGTGTGCTCGTTGAAGTCCCGGTCATGTTGCTGCTCGTCGGCTTCGCCAACCGCACCACGAATTGGTTTAAGGATTAGTCAGTAACCTCATTAACAAAAGGGAAATACCATGTCTGAAAAAATCAACCTCTTATATCTCTGCACTGGAAATTCATGCCGTAGCCAGATGGCAGAAGGCTGGACTCGGCAGCTGAAGGGCGACCAGATCGAAGTCTATTCTGCCGGAATTGAAACGCATGGACTCAACCCGAATGCGGTCAAAGTAATGGCCGAGGCCGGGGTGGATATCACCAATCAAAAATCGCAGCACATCGATGAATTCAAGGATACAAAGATCGACTATGTGATCACCGTTTGCGCCCATGCCCATGAGACCTGCCCGTTCTTCCCCGGAGACGCTAAAGTGCTGCATGTCGGCTTCGACGATCCGCCCAAACTGTCTCCTGCCGATGCGTCTGAAGAAGTGAAACTCGATGGATTCCGGCGTGTGCGGGATGAAATTAAGGCCTTTGTTGAAACTCTTCCTGAATTCTTAACGAAATAAGTGGATCCCATGAAAATATTAAAAATATATGATCCGGCCATGTGCTGCTCAAGCGGTGTATGCGGTACGGATGTCGATACCGAGCTGGTGCAGCTCGCCAACTTTCTGAAAAACCTCGATGCGTGCAGCGTAAAAGTCGAGCGGTACAACCTGTCGCAGGAACCGGCGGAATATACGAAGGAGCCAGTCGCCGGCGTGCTGAAGGAAAAAGGCACCGATGCGCTGCCGTTCGTGATGATTGATGATGAAGTCATTACCTCCGGCGAATATCCGAAGCTTGGAAAATTGGCCGAGCTGCTCGGCACGTCCGAAATCCCAACCGAAGTTCCCGATTGCTCCGGCTGTAACAGCTGCTGCTAAACCCATACTGGAGGGTCGGCGGCCTCGCCGACCGGGCACCGAGGCCGGTGCCCCTCCAAACCAAGGTATCTATGAAAACTTTACTGAATAAAGCGACTCGTTTCCTGTTTTTCGCCGGCAAAGGTGGTGTAGGTAAAACCTCCATGTCCTGTGCCGTGGCAGCCGGACTGGCCGGATGCGGAAAAAAGGTGCTGCTGATCAGCACCGACCCAGCCTCCAATCTGCACGAGGTACTGGAAACCGATCTGGGATCTAAGCCGGTTCCCGTTAACGGCATTCGAGGACTTGAAGCCATGAATATCAACCCGATGGTAGCTGCCGAGGAATACCGCGAACGCATGGTCGGCCCCTACCGGGGCGTCCTGCCCGACGAGGCCGTCCAGCAGATGGAGGAACAATTGTCTGGCGCATGTACGGTCGAAATCGCTGGCTTTAACGAATTTTCAAAATTTATTGGTGATGAAAACATCATTGGTCAGTACGACCACATCGTACTCGATACGGCACCGACAGGCCACACCCTGCGCCTGCTAAACCTGCCGTCAGCCTGGAACAACTTTATCTCTGGCAACGAAACCGGTAGCTCTTGTCTCGGCCCCGTCGCGGGCTTGGCGGACCAGAAGGCGCTCTACGAAGAAGTCGTCAATGCGCTCAAGAATCCGGAGCAAACACTGTTGGCCCTCGTTGCCCGTGCGGAACCGATGAGCCTCGCCGAAGCCGCCCGTGCCAGTGCGGAATTGGCCGATCTGGGACTGACCAACCAGCACTTGATTTTGAATGGAGTTTATTCCAACGAAACGTCCGATGCCGTTGGTCAGGCCTTTGCATCCAAGTCTGCAAAGGCGATAGAGCAAATGCCGTCCATTTTCAATACCGTTGAAAAAACGGAAGTTCCGTTCCGTCCGCATGGCGTTATGGGCATTGAGTCCCTTAAAGCGGTCGCTGCGGAAAAAGCTGACCCCGCATGGCTTGATGCGCCCGATTCGCTTCACTCAGTGCTGCCTGAGGCAATGGAAAACATTTCTGAGTGGAATGCGCTATTTCAATCATTGGAAGCGCAGGGCAATGGTGTGATTATGACCATGGGCAAAGGCGGTGTCGGAAAAACCGTTATGGCGTCGGCTATTGCTGCTGAACTTGCGCAACGCGGACATTCCGTTCTGCTTTCCACGACCGATCCGGCGGCGCATGTTGCCGATACCATTGGCCATGGTCTGCCGAATTTACACGTTGACCGCATTGATCCAAAAGCAGAGACGGAAGCGTATTGCAAGGACATCCTTGAGAAGAACCTCGGCAAGCTGTCAGCTGACGATATGGCGCTGCTCGAAGAGGAGCTGCGTTCCCCGTGCGTCGAAGAGGTCGCCGTTTTTCAGGCCTTCGCCAAAACGGTGGCCCAGGGAGCCGATCAGTTTATTGTGCTCGATACGGCTCCCACCGGCCACACGCTTCTATTGCTCGATTCGACCGAGGCCTACCACCGCGAGGTCGCAAAATCTGCCGATGATATTCCTGATGAAGTAAAAGAGCTGCTGCCGCGCATCCGTGACCCGGAATTCACCAAAGTGCTTATTGTCGCCCTGCCTGAAGCCACACCAACACACGAAGCGGAAGACCTTCAGCGCGACCTGCGCCGCGCGGATATCGAACCCTTCGGCTGGATCATCAACC
>CAZWZW010000257.1:0-1119 GCA_964639125.1 uncultured Verrucomicrobiota bacterium | reverse complement strand
CTTCAGCGCGACCTGCGCCGCGCGGATATCGAACCCTTCGGCTGGATCATCAACCGCAGCTTTGCCGTCTCTGGAACAGAAGATTCCGTGCTCTGTGCCAAGGGGCTGCACGAAACGGAATACATCGCCGAAATCGCCTCCGATCTTTCTCCCGCGCGTACCGTCATTTCGCCGTGGATGGGAAAAGAGCTGTCTGGCCCTGATGCGTTGCGGCAATTGATCTCATAGCGATCCCCGTTAGAAGATCAAGGCTGAAGGGAACCCGCCTATCAACCAGACAAAACCACACATCTTAATTGGGTAGATGTAACCCGTGAGTGCCGGTTCCCTGTTCCAGAAAATCGCGGACTTCGGCACGGATATTCCGGATTCCCATATTCGCAGCTTTCTATTGAAGCCGCTGAATCAGTTCGGGTTCAATATCGAAGGTGAAGAAGGTTCCTTTATGTCGCCGGTTTACCGTCTTGGATGGATTCTGTTTTTGCGTTGGCTGGTGCCGTGGGAGGGGTGCACGAGAGAGCGCCATCGGCTCCACCGCCGGTACGGCGGAATGAAAAATCGATTTTGGTTTTAACCGGAGTGCCTTCGACTTCGAGAATGGGATAGGCCAGGAAGTTGATCGGCCCCGATGCGGGCCCCGGATGCACCACCAGGTCGCGTCCGCGACTGAGCTCCAGGCGGTTGGCGGGATTGTGGCCGAAATAATAGGTGGACAGGGCGGAATATTTGTCCGCCTCGCTGATATCCAGCGGCCACCATTTCCCATTCGCGTAGAATTCGACCCAGCAGTGGTAGCCGTCGACCCCGCTTTCATCCCGGTTCGATGGGATGGCCGCGCCGATGGCAAACCGGGCCGGGATCCCGATGGAGCGGGCCAGCGCGATGAAGTAGGAGTGGTAGTCGGTGCAGTTGCCGCGCCGTGCATCGCACGCGAAGACCGCGTCGCCCTGCCCCCAGCCTTCGCCATTCTTGGCATATTTGAGCTGTTCAATCACCAGGTCATACAGCGCCCGGGCCCGCTGGAGGTCGGTGGGTTTGCCTTCCGAGGCATCTCTTGCCGTCTTCTGGAAGGAGGGATCGGCGGGGGCGAGCCCGTCGGGCGCGGGGAAAACGGTCGGG
>CAZWZW010000256.1:1350-4239 GCA_964639125.1 uncultured Verrucomicrobiota bacterium | reverse complement strand
ACGATGCAGCAGTTCTTCATGCAGAGCGGTTACCGGGTCGTGAGCGGTGGCAAAGTCTTTCACGGCGGTCCCGGCAGCGACGGTGATGCGATCCTCAAGCGGCCCCCGGATCCGAAGCCGCCAAAAGGCGAGGACAACTTCAATAGCAAGGGGGCACCCAACGACGGGTATGCCCTCGACGCCGCGGATGAAGAAATGAGCGATTACAAGGTTGCCAGTTGGGCTATAGAACAATGGCAGCAAGTCACCGACAAGCCTCTCTTCATGTCCGTTGGGTTCTACCGGCCACACCGCCCCCTTCAGGTTCCCAAGAAATACTTCGAGCTCTTTCCTATAGATTCCATTCAGCGTCCCGCTGAACCGGAAGAGGACGATTGGGACGATCTGCCCCCGTTCGCACGCCACCTTGCTCGCTCTCACGCTCACAAGCCAATGCATCGTGGCCTGAGCGATCACGAGTTAATTGTTCAACACGACGAATGGGACAAGACGCTCCGCGCCTACCTGGCCTCCGTCGCATTTGTGGACAAACAAATTGGCCGCTTTGTCGATGCACTGAACAACAACCCCCGCGGTCGTGAAACCATAATCATGCTCGTGAGCGATCACGGCTGGCATTTGGGAGAGAAGAAACACTGGTGTAAAGGAGCGATCTGGGAACAGACTACCCGAATTCCTTTCATCGTGCGCGGTCCGGGAGTTGCCCCCGACTCGGCCTGCTCCCAACCGGTAAGTCTCATCGATGTCTTCCCGTCTCTTGTCGATCTCGCCGGGCTCGAAGTTCCCGCTTTTCTCGATGGCACCTCCATCGCATCCCAAATTAACGACCCATCTCACACACGCCCGCCAGTCATCTCCTCTTACGGTGAGGGCAATACCGCCATACGCACCGAACGTTGGCGCTACATCCGTTACGAAGACGGTTCCGAAGAACTCTACGATCATAAAGTCGATCCAAACGAATGGAGCAATCTGGCGGCTAACCCCGAATACGATGCGGTTAGGCAGCGGCTGGCAGCTGCTATTCCGAGCGATCAACACCCTGGCATCAAAGTTCAGAGCTGGTTCGACCGCTACCAGTAGAATACGTAAGCTCCCGCTGTTGAAGGCGGTGTAGGCAACATAGACAAGCCGCGTGACTAAGCTCTGGCATTCGGCCCAAAGAGAGAATAAATGAATGACGAACTGTAAAATAGCTTTCCTAGTAATCGGGTGCACCGTTGCCGCAAGTGTTGTTTGCGCGGATGCTCAGCGACCAAATGTGCTGGTCATTTTCGCGGATGATCTCGGCTATGGTGATGTGGGCTGTTATGGCGCGACGAAGCTGGAAACGCCGGAGATTGATCGCCTCGCTGAAGACGGTATGCAGTTCATCAATGCTTATGCCCCATCGTCCACTTGTTCGCAGTCGCGGGTGAGTCTCTTGACGGGGCGCTATTGGTGGCGCAGTCCACTGCATCCATCCAAGGGTGTGATTGCGCCGGCTGGACCGAATGCACTGCTCGAAAAGGGAGTGGAACCGCTACCAAAGTTTTTCCAGCAGAACGGATATCGGACTGCGGCATTCGGCAAATGGCATGTCGGTGTCGGGTATGGGGAGACGTATACGGAACGCTATGATTGGAACCGTCCTACGATTGAAGGGGGGCCGCTGGCGTCTGGGTTCGACTATTTCTTCGGACTGGCTGCGAATGTCACGAATGAACCGTCCTTTTATATTGAAAACGATACCTTTGTCGGGCGTGGGCCGGATGATCCAATTGTAGTCAAGGGCAAGAAAGTGACGCCGTGGACGCCGGAAGTGCTGTATCAGCAGGACGAAGTGGGGCAGGATACGGCTCGCAAGGCAGTTGAGTATATTGAATCTGCACCGACGGATAAGCCTCTGTTTCTCTATTTTGCTTCGACGGTTCCGCATAAGCCGATCACTCCTGCGAAGGCGTTTATCGGTAGCAGTGAGTGTGGCCTCTATGGCGACTTTGTGCACGAACTGGATTGGCAGGTCGGCGAACTGGTGGGGGCTCTGCGCAGAACGGGTCGACTGGACAATACGCTCATCGTTTTCACCAGCGATAACGGTGGCGTGATCTCCAGGGATGCGACACACGCGAAGAAGTGGAAACTCGAGCCGATGTGGGAAGCGTATGATGCCGGGCACCTAAGCAATGGTGAGCTGCGCGAGGGGAAGCACGCGGTTTTCGATGGAGGCAGCCGCATTCCATTTATTGTTTGCTGGCCCCAGCACATTCCGGCCGGCAAGCAGAGCCAATCATTGCTTTGCCTGACAGATTTATATGCGACCTTTGCCGAGTTGCTTGACGAACCGGTGCCTGACAGTGCGATTGATAGCCTGAATTTCTGGCAATATTGGTCGGGTGCAAGCGACGCCGCACCACGTCAGAATACGCCTGGTCGCAGCTCCAATTCCATTTTTTCGATCCGAGAAGGGAAGTGGAAATACATCGAATACGACCCGGAAAATCCGACCAAGCGCACTGCTGAAAACAGCGACCAGCTCTACGATTTGGAAAACGATCCGGGTGAACTCAAGAACCTTTTCAGCCAGTATCCCGAAATTGTCGAACGACTGAAGGAAAAGTTAAGTAAAGTGAAGCCGCAGCGGTAATCGCTTGGAAATACTGATTGTAGCGAACTTGCGCTAGCAAGGTCGACGATGCGTGGCTCGATTGGCAGTATTGGACTGCCGATATGTCGACGTGACTCGCGTCACATCGCTACGCGATTCGTCTGCGACTGAAAAGGCACCGAACGCAAAACGTAAAGATCGCTAATTTTTTGAGGTTTAAATCACAGGTGAGGTGTCACTTGGGGGCGGGGGAATTGGGGAACTGAATCTTCATATTTTGCGTTTGGTGCCATGCACGTTCC
>CAZWZW010000256.1:0-1250 GCA_964639125.1 uncultured Verrucomicrobiota bacterium | reverse complement strand
GCGTGTGTGATGCCCTTGGCTGCTTCAGCCGCAGTTTTGGAAGGCTTCAAGCGAAGCGGCATCTGCACTCCCGGAGCACCATTAAATTTTGAGCGCCTCGCACCTGTAGTTACACCAGCCGAGTGGGGTGCCCAGCCTGATTTTCTCGTTACCCTGCTCCGGCGGATTCTTGAAAATAATAAAACTTGACACAGTAAAAAACAGACTGCAATAACGAGTTCAGAACTACCTTCACCCCCTGCTATATATTATTTCAATTTAAAATAATAATAGCCACATACCCTAACAAAGATACTGATGCAGATTACATTACCGCTGGGTAACTGTGTTCAATATCAACAAAGGACAATAATATGAAAAAGAAATCGATGCTGTCACTCATCTGCGCTTTGTTGCTCTGTTCGCTGTTTGCTTCGTCTGCAGGTGCAAAAGAAAAAGACTATCTTACCGACAAAGTTACGGGCATCCGCCCGAACTGGGGCAAGCTTGACGGTGGTATTGGCTATGCCGCCTTAATTGCCCAGATGGTGGAAAACGTTGATGAGTGGCCGGTTGTATTAGCTAATAGCGACTTTCTCTCCGTACAGGCAAGTATATTTTGGCAGGATGCGAGAGGCCAAAGTGATGAGACTTTGACTCTCTTAGCTAACTTTGTCGCGTCTAATAATATACAGCTGGAGGTCATTGCAGGAGGCACTAGCTCAGGTGCAGCCGCGGTAGACATCCAGCGATTTCAGAGATATTATGATCTGGGAGGAACGATCCATCAGGTTCAATTGGATGGTCCATTCCAAAAGACATATATGAGTACTGGACAGACTGTTGATCAAATTGCGACCGGGATAGCAAATTACTTTACCGATATACATAATGTATTTCCCGACATCAAAATAGGCATATCCTGCAGTGGTGTGAAATTTTGGTGGTTCGGGATGGCCGGCAAGGCTTCAATTCTGCCTCCTGAATGCGGAACAGTGGGATATCCTGTATGCTTGGATGCATTAAAGGAAAAACTGGATGCTGCTGGTGATGAACTGTATTTCCTCCGGCACGCGAGTATTGCGGCGAACATAAGCCCTGCGAAGTATCTGGTTATACAGGATTATGTTAAGTCGAATGGATGGCTTTGGAGTATGCAATATAAGAGTGGCGGGGACCTTTTCGACCCACCGTACTACGAGACTCTTGTGGGGTCCCTTTCTGACGAGCCCGACATTTTTTGGGGGGGTTGTGGTATTGCCCATGTTCCA
>CAZWZW010000255.1:0-4243 GCA_964639125.1 uncultured Verrucomicrobiota bacterium | reverse complement strand
TGTTTTCCACCCACAGGAGCAAAACCGCGCGTCGGCGAAGGAGCGGCCGATCCAATGCTCCGCGCCCCCTCCGGAAGCACGGGTCACCTTGCCTTTGACCACCTCGATCGTTTTCCCGTCTTTTTCCAGTACAAACCTTGGCGTGGCTCCAAGCGTCCAGTCGAGTGAGGTTTGCCGCTCAATCAATGGAACGAGTTCGAATTCATTAATCTCCTGCTCCGACCAAATAGAAGGGGTTCCGTTGCCATATATGGATTGGAAGCTCGCCTTCAACACATTCGACACAGCCTTGGTGTCAAGATTCAGGTTGACCACCTGCGCCGGAACGGATGCGATGGCATGCGTTTCTATCCCATCCGTCATGGCGCCGAGATACCGACCGAGCCGTTCAAGGTCCGTATCGAGCAGCAGCGTTCCATGGTGCAGCGCCCTTCCTTTCCGGAAACAAAAAGCGTTTCCGGAAAACTTCAGTCCGTCCACGCTCAGATTGCTCTTGCCCGTGCGCTCGGCCTGAATACCGAACCCTTGCAACGCCTCGAAAACCACATCATAGGCCTGCTCCTCGCGATATTGAATTCGATCAACAATCACACAATAATTCAGGTTTCCGGGATCGTGGTAGACCGTTCCGCCCCCCGAAATACGCCGCGCCAGCGGAACCCCCTCGGCCCGCATTAACCCGAGCCGGCACTCCCGCCATGGATTCTGGTTTTTGCCCATCACCACCGCGCACTCGCTCCGCCAAAGAAACAGCACCGGTCCGCGATCAACCACATGCTCCATCAGATATTCCTCGATCGCGAGGTTCCGATATACATCCATAGTCTGGGACTCAATAATCAACATGTCGCTTTTTTCTTTTGTCCGAAGTCAGCCGAAGAGATAAAGTTTCATTACCATGTCAAAGATCACGGAACAATTCATCCAGAAAATTCCCAAGACCGACCTGCACCTGCACCTCGATGGCTCACTGCGCCTGTCATCCCTGATCGATATGGCAAAATCCGAAGACGTCAAGCTCCCCTCCTACGATGAAGACGGCTTGAACGAGCTGGTGTTCAAAACACGCTACGCCAATCTTGCCGAATACCTTGGCGGGTTCGCCTATACGGTCGGCGTGCTCCAATCGATCGAAAACCTCGAACGCGCGGCCTTTGAACTGGCAGAAGATTCCTATGCCGAGGGCGTCCGTTATATAGAGGTGCGCTTCGCTCCGCAACTGCACGTCACCCACTTCACCGAGATCGGGGCCATTGTCCGAGCGGTATTCCGAGGCCTGGATGCTGCCAAAAAACATCTCAACTGTTCGGTCCCGGAGAGCGATATGCCCTTTGAATACGGCATCATTCTCTGCGCTTTGCGCCGCTTCAACCGGCAGATGTCGCCCTACTATGAACGCCTGCTCAACCGCAATGCCGGCACCCACCTGCGTTATTCCTACGCCCGCGCCTCGCTCGCAATGGTGAAAGAAGCTGTCAAGCTGCGCGACGAAGGCCTGCCCATCGTGGGATTCGATCTCGCCGGCGAAGAAGCGGGCTATCCCGCCATCCACCACAAGGCCGCCTTCCAGCACGCCCACCGCAACTTTCTGCGCAAAACGGTACATGCCGGCGAAGCCTATGGCCCCGAATCCATCTTTCAGGCCATTACCGGATGCTACGCCAACCGTATCGGCCACGGCACGTTTCTCTTCTCGGAACAAGCCATCAAACTCAAATCCATCAAAGACGCACCCCGCTATATTGCCCAATTGAGCGAATATATCGCCAACCAGCGCATCACCATCGAGGTTTGCCCCACCAGCAACCTGCAAACCATCCCCGAGTTCCAGAGCCTGAAAGACCACCCCATCCAGCTGATGGTCGACAACGGCCTCTCCGTCAGCGTAAGCACCGACAACCGGCTCGTTTCGCACACCACCGTCACCAACGAGCTCCTCCGGTGCATCCAGCACCTCGACCTGACCGACAGCCAGTTCCGCGACCTCGTCCTCGCCGGCTTCAAGCGCAGCTTTTTCCCCGGCCCCTACGCCGAAAAGCGCACCTATGTTCGCCGCGCCATCAACCTCTACGACGGCCTCGCCAAGCAATACCTTGGCTGATTCTTCACCCCGCGTTTTATCGATGCATTTATATCGATTTTTTGATTGGAGCAGACCTACTTGAATTGATAGGTTCCGGTTTTCGTAAATTTCAACCAACAAGGGCATATACAATGAGAGCATATAATTTTTCTGCAGGTCCGGCCACGTTGCCGGAAGAGGTATTGAAGGAAGCCGCAGCCGAACTGGTCGACTATCAGGGAACCGGCATGTCGATCATGGAAATGAGCCACCGTGGCAAGGAATATTCCGCCGTGCATGCTGAAACCATTGCCAACATCAAAGAACTGCTGAACATTCCGGAAGGCTACAGCGTACTGTTCATGACCGGTGGCGCCTCCAGCCAGTTTGCCCTCATCCCAATGAATCTACTCGGCGAAGGCCAGACCGCCGACTACACCGATTCCGGTGCATGGGCCTCCAAGGCCATCAAAGAAGGAAAAATGCTCGGCAACGTCAACATCTCCGCCGACTGCGGCAAGGAAATCCCGACCCGCGTTCCGGCCCTCGACGAGCTGAACCTGACCGACGGCGCGGCCTATCTGCACATTACCTCGAACGAAACCATTTCCGGCGCACAGTGGAAAACCTTCCCCGAAAGCGATGCTCCGCTGATTGCCGATATGTCGTCCGACATTCTTTCCCGTCCGCTGGATGTCTCCAAATTCGGACTGATCTATGCCGGTTCACAGAAAAACCTCGGCCCGGCCGGTATCACGCTGGTCATCATCAAAGATGAGCTGGCCGAACGCTGCCCCGACACCGTTCCGACCATCATGCGCTACAAAACGCACATCGCGAACAACTCGCTCTACAACACCGTGCCGACCTTCCCGGTCTACATGCTCTGCCTCGTTACCCGCTGGCTGAAAGCCAAGGGTGGCCTCGAAGGCATGCAGAAGCAGAACGAGGAAAAAGCCGCCAAGCTGTATGCAGCGATTGATGGCACCGACTTCTACACCGGCACCGCCGTGAAGGAATACCGTTCCGACATGAATATTACCTTCCGCATCGCCAACGAAGAACTTGAGCCCACCTTCATCGCCGAAGCCGCTGAAAAGAACCTCAAGGGACTCAAGGGCCACCGTTCGGTCGGCGGCATCCGCGCCTCGATCTACAACGCCTTCCCGGTCGAGGGCGTCGATGCGCTGATTTCGTTCATGAAAGAGTTTGAAGCGAAACACGGATAGCCGTATAAATCCGCCCTTTCGTGCGCCCATAGTTCAATGGATAGAATAGTGGCCTCCGAAGCCATAGATACAGGTTCGACTCCTGTTGGGCGCACCAGTTTTACTGAAACGTGATACGTGAGGCGTGAATTCAATCACGCTTCACGACTCACTCATCACGAAAAGGAAAGTCCCATGACAGAAGAAAACTCTCTGGAAAATATTAAGATCGACGGCAACAACCTCTGGAAAGAGGAGAACATCACGGACCTTAAGGTGGGCAGCATTCGCAAACTGACCCCGATCAAGCTCGACGGTTCCGACGACGAGATGCGTCAGGCATCCTATTCTGCGACCACCAATATCATGACGCCCGGCGGCGCTCTCCCTATTTCCGGCGAGATTGAAGCGACCAACCTGACGGAAGCCGTTGAAAAGTTCCCGGAAGCGATTAACGCAGCCGTAAAGAAACTGCAGGAAGACATGATCAAGATGCAGAAGGAACAGGCCAACAAGATTGTCACACCCGATGAGCTTCGCGGCGGCAAGAACGATATTATCATCTAAGGCTGATCCAGCCTGAATCGAGTAGACGGGGTTCCCCGCCTCTCACACCACCTTTCTATTACCCACAAGTTGGGCTCGGGCTAGAGTTTGGATTGCAACTTAAAAATGGCGCTGCTGATCCCGAGCAGCGCCTCGTTCAATTTCCGCATTTTCGAGCCATTGGTGAGCATTCTTTGAACCTTCGATAATGGACAGGGCAGGGTACACCGTTCGCGTCTTCTGCGTAGTAACTTAACCCCCGGGGCGGCTGCCTCGGGGGTTCCCTCCTTTCGAAGAGGCGCATTTCTCTATTCAATAATCAGGCGAATGAATTCTTTGGATTTCAATGCCGGAACCCGCCTGTACTCCTATTTAGAGCCTGTCCCGGCAGAGTGAGTTTTCAGATTGCGGAGCCCCTCGACTTTCA
>CAZWZW010000254.1:0-4281 GCA_964639125.1 uncultured Verrucomicrobiota bacterium | reverse complement strand
AGATTATGCAAGCGGCCCTGAAGCCCCGGACTTTAGTCCGGGGAGGGGTTCACTTATCCGAAGTAGCGGAAGGGGGGATGTGTTTCGAATGAAGTTGAAAATGAAATCGATCATTTGCGTGGGGATGCTGTTGTGTGTCTCCTGTGCGGTTGCGGAGTTCAGGATTTATCAATTTGAACCAGACCGGATGCCGCGCATCGATGGTGATGCCGCGGACTGGGCCATGGTTCCGGAATCGTATGTCGTGGGGACGGATCAGTTGAAAGACACCGTACGGGGGACGAAGAACGATCCCGCGAATCTGGACGTGCGGCTCAAGGTGGGGTGGGTGAAGGGCTTGAACCGCCTGTACTTTTTATATGAGGCCTATGACAATTACTGGGACTTCGGAATGCCGGGCATGCACAATGATATACTGGAAATCATGATTGACGGTGATGCTTCCGGAGGTCCGATTACGGCCATTGCAGATCCTTCCGTAAAGCATCGATCCTGGGAGGGGTACCTGATGCAGGGGGTGCAGGCGCAGAATTATCATGTCTTTACTCCGGCGGTTGGAAAAAACTGGGCGATGGTCTGGGGATGCCAACCCTGGGCGCTCGAGTTTCCCTGGTCGAATGCCGCGGACTCCTATTCCTTCCGGCATGGAGAGGCCGGCCGGTACACCCTCGAGTTCTGGATCACGCCGTTTGACCACGCACCGCTGGAGGGGCCGGAAAGGGCGCAGATTTCGGAGCTGAAGGAGGGGGCGACGGTCGGTCTGAGCTGGGTGGTTTTGGATTATGATGATGAAAAGGCCGGGCGAAACGGGTATCGCTCCTTTAACAATCTTTCGGACAGCACCCGGGTGCACAGCGATGCCGACCAGTTACGGCGTTTCAGGCTGATGCCGCTTGAAAATCAGCCGATGAAAGCCCGTTGGTCCTTCCAGACATTGGATCTCGATGCGCGAAAGGTAGCGTTTCAGGATGAGTCGACCGGAACGATTGATTCCTGGCATTGGGATTTCGGGGATGGCAGCACGTCGAACGAGCGCCATCCCGTGCACGCGTATGCGTCCGGTGGATTAAACTATGTGGTCACGTTATCGGTGGCCGACGAAGGGACAACCAATTCATTTTCGCGGGTCTGGGAAGTGTGCCTTCCCCCGGAAACGGAGATCATCGAAAAGGAAAGAATGAAAAAAAGAAAGGGCTGAATCATGAGAGGGCGTGTTTGAATGTCAAAATGTTGATCTTTATGGCAATATCTATCGCGCTGCTGGATGCCCTGCTGTTGATCTCTGAATCAACCTGATTTATAAATATACATTCCAATAATTTACAAGGAGCTTGAGTGATGTCGTTGCAGAAACACCTTTCCATAATTTCCGTGTGTTCCATGATTGCTTTTTCCGCGGTCGCGAAACCCAATGTGGTGCTAATTGCGATTGATGATCTGAACGATTGGATCGGCTGTATGGGCGGGCATCCGCAGGTGCAGACGCCGAATATCGACCGCTTGGCGAAGCGCGGTGTACTGTTCACCAATGCGCATTGTCAGTCGCCGGTTTGCAATCCATCGCGCGCCAGCATGATGACCGGGATCTATCCGGAAACGAGCGGGCTTTATTTTCTCAGTCCGCCGCCGGCGGAATCGCCGGTGCTGATGAAATCGACCTTTATGCCGCAGCGATTTCAGGACGAAGGCTATTATGTGACCGGCGCGGGAAAGCTGTTCCATAATGGTGGTCAGCAGAACGAAAAATATATTCCAAACTTTGGAGGAAATTTCGGCGGCTTCGGGCCGATGCCGAAGAAAAAGATCAGCCCTTATCCCGGGCACCCGCTGTGGGACTGGGGCGCATTTCCGGAGAAAGACGAATTGATGCCGGATTATAAATGCGCAAGCTGGGCCATTGAGCGGCTGGCTGCAGCGTATGAACAACCGCTTTGGCTGGGGGTCGGTTTTTTCCGCCCGCATGTGCCGCAGTACGCACCGCAGAAGTGGTTCGATCTGTATCCGATGGAAACGCTGGAACTGCCGAAAACGCTTCAGGAGGATCTGGAGGATCTGTCGGAATATGCCGTCAACCTGACCACGCTGGAGCATGTCTCGCCAACCATGGAGTGGGTGGAGGAAAACGACGAGTGGAAACCGCTGGTACAGAGCTATCTGGCCTGCGTTAGTTTTGTCGATCATCAGGTGGGGCGTGTGCTTGATGCGCTCGACGAAAGGGAGGACGCGGATAACACATTTATCGTGCTCTACACCGACCACGGGTTCCATCTGGGTGAAAAACGTCATTTTGCTAAGCGCACCATCTGGCAGGACGGGGCGGGCACGCCGCTAATTGTTGTAGGCCCGGGCATTGCCCAAGGCGCGGTGTGCGATCGGCCGGTACAGCTGCTCGATATCTATCCGACGCTGCTGGCTTTGACGGACCTAAAGGCGGATCCGATGCACGAAGGCCATTCGCTCAAGCCGCTGCTTGAAAATCCGAAGGCCGACTGGCCGCACATGGCGAGGTCGAGTTTCGGCCCCGGCAACGTGGCCATCATTTCAGAAGGCTATCGCTACATCCGTTACAACGACGGTTCCGAGGAGCTCTACGACCGAAAGGCCGATCCGCACGAGTGGCACAACATTGCGGCGAATCCCGAAAAAAACACCGTGCTAAAAAAACACCGCGCGCAACTTCCTAAAACCTATCATCCCGCTTTGGAAGGAAATTCCACGGGACACAAAGCCTTTCGAGCGACCGAAGACACGCGTTGATCGAACTGGGCTGCGTTGCCAGGACCTCCATCTGATTGGGGAGCCGATACACCCGCTTGACCGATGAGTCGGCGGGTGTTTTTATAGGGTGCAGATAGGAGTGGCTTATGTTTCGAAAGATGAAAGAAGCGGCGATGATGCGGCGCCTGATGGAGAACATCCGGGATAATATCTATTTTATGGACCGGGAGGGGCATATCAGTCTGGTGAGTAATGAAGGAGCCAAATGGCTAGGCTTTGAGACTCCCGAAGAGGTGGTCGGTAAAACGGACCTGGACCTGTTTTCTGCGGAACATGGTCGTGAAGCCTATGCGGATGGGCAGCGCATCATGGAGACCGGCGTTCCGATCCTTGGAAAAGAAGAGAAGGAAACCTGGGCCGATGGACGGGAAACCTGGGTGTCCACTTCGAAGATGCCGTTGTGCGATGATGATGGCGAGATCGTAGGTACCTTCGGCATATCCCGCGATATCACGGAACACAAACTGGCCGAGATTCGAGCCGAAAAATTTGCCGAAGAAAACAGGAAGTTCCGCGAGGCAATGGAAGATGAGTTGCTCATGGCGCAGGAACTTCAGAAAACCTTTTTTCCGACTTCCTATCCGGTTTTTCCCGAGGGTACATCTCCCGAAAATAGCGTGGTTCAACTCAGCCATCGGCATCATTCCGGAGGAATGGTTGGGGGCGATTTCTGTTCCATCAGAAAGCTTTCAGACACCGAAGTCGGTATTCTGCTGTGCGATGTGATGGGACACGGGGTGCGAGCGGCACTTGGGACGGCCATCGTGCGGGGTGTTGTGGAAGAAATCTCCCATCAGAAAAAAGATCCCGGTCAGTTTCTCAGTCATCTGAATCGGGTTTTGATGCCTATCCTGCGCCAAGGCGACCTATTCCTCTATGCCACGGCGTGCTACATGATTTTGGATGTTTCAACGGGAGTCCTTCGCTATGCCAATGCCGGTCATCCTGTTCCGATCAAGCTTAACGGAGATGGAGCGAGTTGGCTGGTGGATCCGTGTGCGGCCGTCGGTCCGGGATTAGCCATTGGTGGTGATTCTGAATATGAAACGGTTGAGCGTGTTATTCATCCGGATGACTTGGTTTTCATGTTCACCGATGGAATTTATGAAGTTGCAAACCCGGATAAGGAAGAATTTGGCGAAGAACGTCTGCTCGCTGCGGCCAAACGACATAAAGCCCTCTCTTTACCGGCTCTGTTTCCAGCTCTTCTGAATGACGCCCGTCAATTTGCTAAGGACGGGGAGTTCGAAGATGATGTTTGTCTTGTTGGGTTCCAGCTAAAGAAACTTCTGGCGGACTAATTCTCCCGGTATTGTTTCGGAGTTATCTCCAGCGTTTTCTTGAAGCATCGGGTGAAATAATTGCTATCGGAAAATCCGCAGTCGAAGGCGATGTCGGTGATGGTGCGGTCGGTGCCTTTCAGCAGCTCTGCGGCTTTCTGGCAGCGGACATGCATCAGGTGGTCGATGGGGGAACGTCCTATGCATTCCTGAAAAACCCGGC
>CAZWZW010000253.1:0-4315 GCA_964639125.1 uncultured Verrucomicrobiota bacterium | reverse complement strand
TGGATATGGCGTTTTCGGGAACAGGCCGCTTTGATCAGGATGCAGGCTCTGACTGTTATCTTCTCGGCACGGCGGATTCGCTTTCTGTTGCTTCGGCAGACGATACGTTCCGCTGGGGAACCACTTATGAAATCGCGTTTGAGGCGCGCTGCACAGACGGGCGTGTTCCGTCGGAGCTCCAGGTTTCGGTGGGCTCCTTTACGACCAACGTGGTGCTGGGCGCGGAGTTTGCGGACTGTACGCTGACGGTCGACGCGGACAAGGCAGGCATCAGCGGCGAGCACGTAAGCATGGGTCTGGCGGCGGTCGACGCCAATGAATACAGCATTCGACGTCTGAGTCTGTCCGGGGTTTCGCGCACCACTCAGCGTTGGTTTGAAGACAGCAATCTGGGCGCTCACGGCGGGATTCCGCCGGACTTCTTCTCGCGTTTGGATATCTATATGATTCCTTCATGGGAAACCTCGCTGGAAACCATGGACATCTATTATCTTCGCGTTGCCACCTACCAGCGCTGGTTGAAAACCAATTCGGTCGCGATGGCTAGGATGGCCGAGGTGCTTAATGAGTATGGGATTAAGGTCGCGCTGGATGATACGGCGGCCACCTGGGCTCATGCCAGGAATAATTACAATACACCGAACTATCAGGCCTCGATCGATGCGTTACAGGATCTGACGAATCACGGCTGGAACATGTGCGCGGTAGGGCTGCAGAGCGTGCTTTCCAAACCCTGGAGGGATGGCGAGTACGCCATGAGCTGGCGCATCCTCGATATCGTGGAATATATCAAGCAGGTAAAGCCTCACTTCCCTGACTTGGAATATGGAGTGATTGATGCTCTGCCGGCAAAAGGATGGGAATATAAAAGCCATTATATCGCATTGAAAAATGCGCTGGCGGCAGAGGGGCTCACGCTCGATTTTATTGAGCAGGATTTCCCGATCGATTTTGCGATTACCGGATCGCGCACCTATGAAGAGATGGTCGATGCCGAGCACTTTGTCCGTCATGCCATGGACTGGAAAGCGGGGCTGTACCTTACCAGTCAGCGGGGAGGAGCGACCAGCGATGAGCTGTGGCGCTCCGATGTGATTTCCGGGCTGGATCAATATCTGGCCACCGGGGCTGCCCCTGAGCGCATCACGCTGGCCGCATGGTATCCGCATCCCGTTTACACGGCTCCCGATGAGCCGGATCCGGCTTTGAATCCAAACGGTTCCACCATGCTGGGAACCTTCCTGCTGATGGATGAAAAGCTGGCCGAATTCGGGTTTATCGATTCGCTCCAATCGATATCGTTATCCGTCGATTCCGATCAGCCGCCGAGGCTGGTTGCAGACTTCTCAAGCTCCATGCTTCATTGGGATGTGCTTACAGATCGGGAATACAACCTGTACAGCACAACGAATCTGTGTGACGGGTTTACGCTGCTGCAGGGTGGAATGCTCTATCCTCAAAACAGCTATACTGATTCAGCAGGAACGACGAAACAATCTGTTTTCTATAAACTGGAAGCTGTGCAACCCTAAGCCATTATGATGAAGACAATACTGGCAGTCTGTTTCCTTTACGCGTTTGCCGCAAACGGCACTCTGAATTTCCGGCAGGGGTTTGAGTTCGACACTGCCGGCAATACGGAAGGGTGGACGGTAAACAACGCCTCGATCCATGCGGCTTCAGGCCTGCTTTCCGGCTCGGTGACAGCTGGCGATCCACAGGTTTATAAAGCCGGTTTTTCCTTTCCCGGCAGTGCATCGAGCGGATTGCTGGTTCGTATGAGGTCTTCGGTTGCCGGCGGGATGGATCTGTTCTGGGGACGGTCCGGAGCGGACGGCTATGCAGCCGCAAGGCGTATTTCTGTGAGTTACACCGGCACCGGTGAATTCCAGACGATCTTTTTTTCCTGCAGCGGTCATGAAGAGTGGGACGAGCAGACCATTACCCGGCTGCGACTCGATCCGCCCGGTGGAGCGGGCGCGACTTTCGACATCGACTGGATCCGTGTGCTGTCGTGGGACTACGATAACGACGGCTGGCGCGACCATGTTGAGGGCGGTAGTGATGACGACGGCGACGGCCTTCTCAATCTGGAGGATCCCGACCGCAACAACGATGGCATCACCGATGCCTGGATGCGTTCGATCGACAACCCGCCGGGGGCCATGCATTTTGATTTTGAAACCGCCGGCGATCTTGAAGGCTGGACGACTGCGGGCCTGAATATTCAATCCCACACCAACGGAGTGGTAACTGCCGCCGTTAACGGCTCGGACCCGCAAATGATCCGCACCGCAACAACCCTTCAGTCCGGACTGTTCGACGGGCTGGCCGTGCGGCTCAGCACTTCGCAGACGGGTAGCCTGAAATTCTATTGGGGTCGGTCCGGTGCCGACTCGTTTAAGAGTACGAGGCTTCTCAGTCAGTCGGTGCCGGCAAACGGCGGAGCGCCGCAGACCATTTATTTTGATCTCACCTCCGCTCCGGAATGGAAGGGGCATGTGATTACGCGCCTGCGGCTGGATACCGACTTCCCGTCCGGAGTTCCGTTCGAGATCGACTGGATCCGCAGTTCGGATGGCGATTATGACCGTGACGGCCTCCGTGATGCCGTCGAAGGAACCGGCGACCCGGACGGCGATGGCCTGGCCAATTTTGAAGATCCGGACAGCGATGGCAACGGGATTTCGGATGCGCTGGAAACGGATCTTGGATGGGATCCGTATGCGGCGGTTGAAGCCGGCTTTGATTCGGACGGCGACGGAGCAGGGGATATCGAAGAAATCATTGCCGGTACGTCCATAAGCAATGCCTCGGAATCTCCTCTTATTACGTTTTCGATGCCTATGGTAGGCACGGATGGTAAGGCGGATCGTTCCTATGCTCTGGAGGTTTCGACCAACCTGACCGCGGGAGGCTGGAGCGAAACCGGATCGGTCTTTCATCTGACGGCAGATCAGCCGCTCGCATGGAACCTGCCGGATGATTCTAAGCAGGTGTTTTGCCGCACGCGCGTCCGTGGTTTCATGGATGCTCCCGTTTCTTTTCCAGATGGAGAACCTGCTGCGGAAACGGGAGCGGGCGAAAATGGAATTCTCGATAACGGAACGTTGCGGCTTGAGTCGGCCTTTGCCAACGGCTGTTCGTTTACCCATTTTTCCGGTCCGGACGGTGAGAATCTCATTAACATCCACGACCAGGGCCGCCTGATTCAGCAGAGTTATTATGCCGGGCAGAACCTGGACCGCACGGCGGAGGGGCAGAGCCCCGCTTGGAGTCCCTGGCCGTGGAATCCAATTCAGGGTGGGGATGCATCGGGCAACGCCTCTGAGGTTCTTGATGTCGGGGCGGCGGAATTCGGCGGCGGTGTATTCACCCGCACCGTGCCGCTACTGTGGGACATGACCACCGGCGAGAAGGCGCAGTGCTATATGGATCAGTGGAACGAGTTTGAGCCGGGCATGTCGAATGTTCTGCGCGTGACCTGCCGCCTGATTGTAGACCGCGATGAAGGTGATATCTGGGGGGCTGCAAGGAACAGGCATCAGGAGCTTCCGGCCGTCTATTTTATTCGGAACCTGTCGAAGGTGGTTTCCTACACGAACAGTGTTCCCTGGACCAGCGGCACCGTCAGCGAACTGAGCTATGTGCCCGGGCCGCCATGGCATCGCACCGACCCGACCGAACAGTGGATGGGCATGGTTGATCCGGCCACGGACATCGGCGTCGGGCTCTACAGCCCGATCGAGACCGTGTATTGGAGTTACGGGGCTGCCGGCAATCCGCCGGGCGGGCCGACCAGCGGACCGACCATGCACATATCACCGGTCGGTGCGGCCAAGATGGATTACAACCACATCCTGATCTATCGCTACTGGCTGATTTACGGCGATCTCGATGAGATCCGTAGCAAAGTTTATGAACTGCACACCCTTCACCCGCATGGATAAAATTATGACTCCGCACCGATCATCGCTTTTCCAATGTTTGGAAAAAACAACCCGCCTTTTTCCAACCCTTGGAAGCCGGAAGTTCCGGCAGCCAACAATTGTTCCAGACCTTGGAAAAAACAGGTGGGAGCAGGCTCAGCCTGCTTCCAAACAGTGGAAAAAACGCGGGGTCCTAAGGTGGAGATTTCCAAACCTTGGAAATGTGCGATTTAGAGCCTTTTCGGGTTTGTTTGTCGCATTTGACAGATTTGGTGGAACCTGATCTCCGAGCAGGTTCAGAACGCGCCCGGCCCGGGCTATGACGCCCGCGAAGGCGAAAGCTAAAACATAAGAAGATGTGGACATGAGACGAAATAGGTTGCAAA
>CAZWZW010000252.1:0-4315 GCA_964639125.1 uncultured Verrucomicrobiota bacterium | reverse complement strand
ACGATCCAACCGTTCCCATCTCGGCGTACATCTGTTTCAGAAAACGTTTAGGCCACTCCTTGCTGTCCCAATCAACAGTCCGAACAATACGTTCTGAATGAAGGTAGAACGGATCGTCCGTTGCCGGAGGGACCAGTTGCCAAAACTGCCACTGCGTATCCCTGACGACTTGTTCGACCTGGTCAAGTGAAGTGATGGTATCAACCACGGTTCCTGAATCCAGCGACGTGGTCGTCGCTTGTGATACCCCTACCAGCAGCAATGCAGCGCATGCCGCAACAATTCCTGTTCTCATAAGTTTCCCCTAATTTAAACCACAAAAATATGCGCGATGTTCGTCTATCTGACCGGAACACCGCAATCAAAATTTTATCAAAAGAATATGTGTAGGGGATTTCCCCGCAAAAAGTAGTAAATTTTTCTGCCCATCATTAAGCTTGGATTTCTGGTGCGTTTTTAAAAGCCGAAAAGGACGTTGAGTCTGATGTGGAGGAAGCGGTGGAGTTCCGCCGCCCGTTCCTGTGCCATCTCCGCTTTTTTCGGCAACATCACCAAATCACACGATCATCACGACAATACTTAAAGTATTACTTCTTTAAGCTGCAATAAATGCAGTCACCAGTTCCCTTGCATTTAGAGCAATTGACTTTTTCTTTACCTTTGGCGACCTTCCCCGATCCTTGGCATGTGGCACAAGTTCGTATGCCGCCACCAAAGCCGTTGACTTTATACCTGCCTCTTCCGCGGCAATATTTGCCATAGCATTTTAGCCAGCGTGTTTCATATGAGCTACCTTTCCCGAAGCGCATGAAGCGTTTCTCAGGCAAAGCACGAATTAGATGCGCTTAAAAGTTGCCTTTTTCGGACTTATCAGGGAAATTCCCGCGCAATATCAGGAGTTTTAATCGATGAAGTACGTGGTTTTGGTTGGTGACGGGATGGGCGACTATCCGGTTGCGTCGCTGGGCGGGAAGACCCCGTTGCAGGCGGCAGACATTCCAACAATAAAAAAAATCAGCGCTGCCGGGGAAGTGCGCATGGTGCAAACTGTGCCGGACAGCATGGCACCGGGCAGCGATGTGGCCAACATGGCTTTGCTTGGATACGATGCGGCCCGCAACTATACCGGTCGGGCACCGATTGAAGCGGCCGGGGCGGAAATCCCGATGGCTCCGTCGGATGTGGCCTTTCGCTGCAATCTGGTGACGGTCGTCGACGGGGTGATGGATGATTATTCCGCCGGGCATATTACCACGGAAGAGGGGCAGGCTTTAATTAAGTCGCTCCAGGAAAAGCTGGGCCGCGAAGGGCTGACCTTCCATCCCGGCGTGCAGTACCGCCATCTGCTGGTTTGGGATGGTGGTCCGACGGCGTGCGCATGCGCGCCGCCGCATGAAATTACCGACAACCCGGTAGGAGGAAACTTGCCGGTCGGGGATCGGCAGGATGAAGTCCGTGAACTGATGGAATGTTCGAAAGCGGTTTTTGCGGATCATCCGGTTAACCAAAAGCGTATTGCGGAAGGGAAAAAGCCCGCAACGCAAATCTGGCTGTGGGGGCAGGGAAATGCCATGCAGCTGGAGTCATATCAATCCCTCTACCACCTAAACGGCGGCGTAGTCTCCGCTGTTGACCTGCTGAAGGGACTCGCAAAACTGGCCGGTTTGAAAGCACCCGATGTTGAGGGTGCAACCGGCTTCCTGGATACAAATTACCAGGGCAAAATAGACGCGGGGTTCGCGATTTTGGAGAAGGACGATTTTGTCTTTATCCATATCGAAGCCCCGGATGAATGCGGGCACATGGGTGACGCACAGCTGAAGACGCAGGCGATCGAAGCGTTCGATTCGCGGGTAGTCGCGCCGGTTTTCCAAGGGTTGGAAGACGCGGGCGAGCCCTATACACTGCTGCTGTGCACCGACCATCGTACGCCGGTAGCCCTTAAAGGGCATACCTCCGAGCCCGTTCCCATGGCCGTCCTTGTTGGACCCGTGGGAAAAACTGAGCAGCAGACCGCGTTTGATGAGACCGTGAACAATGGAATCGTTCAGTGCATGGCCTGCGAGTGGATACAGGAAATATTAACAGCATCATCCAAGGGGTGATGGAAGAATGGATTTTTGGAAACCTGGACTATTAACATCGGCTGTAGGAGGCTGAAAACAATCAATTTTTACTAATGCAGAAATGCATCCATCCAAAATCCATTCTTTCGGTCCCTTTCGGGTGCGAAAGGAATAAACATTGAGCTTACTCAAAAAAATCGCTTCCGTTTTTGGCAAAAAGGACGAGCCAAAGAAACAAGAAGCCCCGAAACAAAAACCAAAGTCCTCGTTTAAGACAAAAAAAACACCGAAACCACAGCAGGAAGAGTGGCGGCCCGGCGGCGGGAAAAAGAAAAACCCCCAGCCGAAGCAGCAGAGGCCGGGCGGTCAGGGCCAGCAGCGAAAGAAAACCCCGAAGGGCGATCACAAGCCCGCGGTGGAACATAAACCTTTTGTCCTGAGTGCGGAAGAGCAGGAGCGGATGAAAGATTTCCGCCCGGAGGAAGAAGATCGTCGGGTGGCCTATGAACAACGGCTTCGTCAGCGTTGGGCAGAGAAACATGGCTTGAAAAAACCTCAGCGGGAAAAGACCCGGAAACCCCGCCCGGAAGGCGATCGCAAGTCCCGTCCGCAGAGCGCGCGTAAGCCTCGTTCTGAAAACCAGCACCAGCCGCTCCCCAAGCAACCACCAACCCCAAGAGCGGAAGAAACGCCATGGGATGCTTCTGAGTTCAGCGTGGAGCCCGCAGAAGGTAAGATTCGTTTCCATGATTTGGGTCTTCATCCTCGCCTTATGCGCAGCATCCATGCGCTGGGATGGCAGTATGCCACACCGATTCAGGGAGAGATTCTACCCGGAACACTTAAGGGTAAGGACATGGCCGGGCGAGCCCAGACCGGAACCGGCAAGACTGCCGCATTTTTGATTTCGATCATTAACCACTGCTTGAATAATCCGTTGAAGAAGCAGGAAATCGGGAATCCGCGCGCGCTGATTATTGCGCCGACCCGCGAGCTGGCGATGCAAATTGGGCAGGATTCCGAAGGGCTCAATCGCTTTACCGGACTGCGTACGGTCGTGCTCTATGGGGGCATGGACTATAACAAGCAGCAGCGTCAGCTCGAAGATGACGAAGTTGATATTGTCGTTGCAACGCCCGGTCGTCTGCTCGACTTTTCAAATAAGAATGTGGTCAATCTGCGCTTTACCGAAATTATGGTGATCGATGAGGCCGACCGCATGCTCGATATGGGATTCATCCCGGATGTGCGCCGCATCATCTACAAAACGCCGGCAAAGGAAAACCGCCAGACGGTGCTTTTTAGCGCCACGTTGACCGATGAAGTGATGCGCCTTGCCTCGGCATGGATGGTCGATCCCGAGCGGGTCGATATCGAGCCCGAGCAAGTAGCCGTCGATACCGTCGACCAGAAGGTCTTCATCGTGACCGACAAAGAAAAGTTTCCGCTGCTCTACAACATCATCAAGAACGATAGTCCCGACCGGATCATCATCTTTGCCAATCGCCGCGATCAGACCGAGCGGCTGGCCGACGAACTGGAGCGCTACAGCATCAAATGCGAAATGCTCTCAGGCGCGGTCACCCAGAAGAAGCGCATGCGCATTCTGGAAGATTTCAAGTCGGGCAAGGTTAAGGTACTCGTGGCGACCGACGTTGCGGGTCGCGGAATCCATGTGGATGGCGTCAGCCATGTGGTAAATTTTAATATTCCTGAAAACCCGGATGATTACGTGCACCGTATTGGCCGCACCGGCCGCGCCGGTTCTACCGGCAAGTCGATCACCTTTGCCTGCGAGATGGAATCGTTTGAGCTTCCGAAAATCGAGGAGCTGCTCGGTATGGAGCTCAAATGCACGATGGCGCCGGAAGAGCTGCTCGAAGAGCTTCCACCGGCTCCGCCGCGCAAACGTCGCCCACCGCGCCGTGACGGACCGCAAGGTAGGCGTCCGCGCCATGGAGGCGGTCAGCGCCGCCAAGGCGGTGGAGGCCGTCCGCCTCGCCGGAGCAACTAGTCGGGTGCTCATGAAAGCCGCCCTTTCCTGGGCGGCTTTTTTGTAGACGGACTTCTGGTGCTTGGTTACGCTTTTGAAGAGCGCAAGAGGCAGGAAGGGGCCGTGCTCCTAATTCCTGGGACGGTTTGTGTGATCGGATGCAGCAATGCAGGAGGCTAAACATGAGAATGAAAACGATCATTGGTCTGATTCTGTGTGGGGGTGTGGGGGCGTGCAATGTTTCGGGTTCCGGGCC
>CAZWZW010000251.1:0-4367 GCA_964639125.1 uncultured Verrucomicrobiota bacterium | reverse complement strand
GCCAGCGGGTCTTCACCATAGCCTTCCGACACACGCCCCCAGCGCGGATCATGCGTCACGTCAATCATGGGCGAAAACGTCCAGTCCAACCCGGACGACGATGCCTCCTGCGCGGCCACACGGCAGGCTTGCTCAACAAGGTCGGGATTCCACGAGCAGGCCTGGCCCAGCGAAATGGGATAGACCGTGCGGAAGCCGTGGATCACGTCATAGGCAAAGACGATCGGAATGCCGAGCCGGGTTTTCTCGACCGCCCGACGCTGGTATTCGTTGCGCTTTTCCACATCGGCCTGAAAGTAGATGTAGGAACCGGTCAGCGGATTAAACTTTTGCTTCTGGGTTTCAATGTTGTTCGGATTGTCGTTCCGGCCGATCATTGATTGATTGAGCTGCGCAACCTTTTCATCGAGCCTCATGCGGCCGAGCAGATCCTCGACGCGCTCCTCGACAGGCAACGACGCATCGCGAAACGGCAGCTGATCGGCTGTGGAAGCAGACAAGACTGCCGCGAGAAACAGGGCACTTACCTTCATTCGTCGACCGTTCCTAAAAAGAAGCATAGAGTCTCCCCAACTGGTTTAACGTTCCATCCGGGTTAAAAAGCACAGAGGGTTTGACAGCGGGTTTGGGCTTCGGTGAGGAAAACCACGCATAACGCTCAACATAATCGAGTTTTTCTAATTTCGGCAATACGGCTTCCATGAACTTGAAGACGTCTTCAGGTGAGTACCGGTTGGGCTTATCGCCCTTGGCCTTCCAGTCGGCCACGGCAAATTCGGTAATCCAAAGCGGGCGCTTGTAGAGCTTGTGGATTTTTTCCAGCCACTTGAGGAAATGCTTCGGGTTGTCGCCCATGTAGGAATG
Source organism: uncultured Verrucomicrobiota bacterium (assembly GCA_964639125.1). GTDB lineage: Bacteria > Verrucomicrobiota > Kiritimatiellia > Kiritimatiellales > Pontiellaceae > Pontiella. The sequence goes on along the minus strand of CAZWZW010000251.1, from coordinate 3,503 downwards.
AACGCAGATGAAATCGACTCGATAGCCTCGGTGGGTAGCCTGCTCCATGAAAGCGGTCATCCACTCGCCACTGGGATGCACGGCGCCGGGACTGCCGAGCCGCATCCCCGAATCCATTAACCGAGGCCACAGCTTCAGCGCCTCCTCCACCGACAGATTGGCCTGGCGGCCATGGTCGGGTTCGTTGAATCCCAACAGCGTGTCATGCCCTTCCCCAACGAGCCGCTTGATGACCTCATCGGTACATTTCTTCCTGTCCCAGACCATGGGCACGAATTCAATCCCGGCGGGAATATGCTCCGCCATATCCGAACCCCATGTGTAGAACCACTTAACATCCAGCGCCTGCAGCCGGTTGCTCCAGTCCGCGTTTTTCGTGACACCGATTCCAAAGCCCTTCTTGCGGGACTTGCTCTGTTCTTCAACCGCTGCGCAACCGGCCAAGGCGCACATCGACATCCCGATCATGGTTCGCCTGTTCATTTCTGCTCTCATAACTTGTCGATCTCCAACCGGATGAAGCGCTGTTCAAACGCGTTGTCGAGTAAAAGGTGGTTAGTGACGGCATCGAATCCTGCACCATAGGCTTCTGCGCCAACGCCGTCGATCCAGTGCGCCCCATTTGTCCACGAACCGGCCACCAGGTTGGTGGTCACGCCAAGGTCGTAGTCGAGTCCGATGACTGCCCAGTCGGTTCGGCGTGGATAGACATAGACCAGAATGTTGGTGCTGCCGACATCGATGATTTCGGCGACTGGTACATGGCCGACATCAAGACCATTGGTCGGGTCGCCGCCCAGGGCAAATTCACCCAGATTTGCGAGCCGGTCGAAATCGGGATCTGCAGTGGCGTCCGCGGCGCTGCCGGGATGAAGGCCGTAGCCGGATTCCCACTGGTCGAACATGCCGTCGCCGTCGGAATCGATGACGGGATCGGATTGGTATTCGTGGAAGCCAAGCGTCGGCAGTTCGCTCGAGGAAACAGCGTAGCCGAAAATGTCCCCGCCTCCGTTGCCAGCCATCAGCAATCCGTTGGAGATGGCGGCGGAGCCGAACATGACCCTGAAGTCTTCGGCCGTGAGTCCAGCCGGGTTGGCAAACATAGGATCGCCAGTGATTGGATTGGCGTCGGCGGTGCTGGCCGATATGTTGCCGTGGTAGAGGTTGTGGCTGACGACGTTGCCGCTAACGATCATCTTGTCTTCGCGGTTGAAGCCGGAGGGTGAATTGGTGGCAAAGAAGACGTTGTTAAATATCTCGTTGTTGCGCGGCCATCCCCCGCCCCAGTTATTGAACGAAAGCGCCTTGTAGGAGGAATGCAGGCCGGTGGTGATGCTGGTGTTGTTGTAGACCTGAGCGCCGTCCACATGCCCCGTCAGGAAGATACCCGCGCCATTGGCCGCGTTGCGCCAACCGCAATCGATGCCGATGTTGTAGCGCGCAACGGCCTGCTCCTGGAAATTGCTTACGCCCGCGGAATTCACCAGCAACTGAATCAGGCCACCCTGTACGTCGTAGCCAAAGTTGTACTGCATGACGGTGCCGACGCAGTTGTAGTCGAAGTGGCAGACATAGCAGTCGGCATCGGGATTCCGCAGGTGCTTGAAGACGTTGAACTGAACCAGGGTATCTTCGGTACCGAACGGCCAGAAGGCGCTACCATGCACCGTGGTGTCCATCGTGTTGTATTGGATCAACGCGCCCTTCGTGCCGCGGATCATGAGCAGGTTGCGGTAGCAGTTGGTGCCCTGGTTGTTCTGGAAAACAAATCCGACGGTTGGGTAATAATTCGTGGCGCCGCGGATGCGCACATCGGTGATGTCCAAGCATTTGTCGAGAAACCGCGCCCCGCGCCCATCGATATCGGTAAAGGTGCATCCCTCGATCAATATGTCGTTCCAGCGCGTCGGGACGGCCGTATCGTCGTTATCACCCGTCGTTGCGTAAATGCCGTGGCACTCGTGGTTGTTGGTTGAAGCGCCATAGACCGTTAAAAAGTCGAGATCGATGAAGCGGTAGTACCGCATGTCGCCAGCATCCTCGGGCGTCACCATATTGATGCCGTGGCGGTTTTGCAGCACGTTGGCCGGATTGTCGTTGAAGTTGGATAACCGCAGATTGCGGATTTCGATCCCTTCGTTGTCGGTCAGGAGGATCACCTCGCGGCTGTCCCACGCTCCTTGCAACAGGGGCTTGTCGCCGGAATCGTAGGCGGAGATCAGGATCGGGTTACCGGCAACACCGTTGCCGTTCAGTTCCAGTTTGCCGATAAAGGTATCGCCGCGCTTGAACAGGATCTGCGCGCCAGGGCCGAAGGTTGCCGCATTGACGGCCGTGAAGTTTTTCCATGGTGTGGCTGGGCTGAGCCCGCTGTTCGAGTTATTGCCCGAAGCGGAAATATATACCGGCTGCATGATGACACCGGCCAGGCCCGGCGAGTCGGCATAGGATTCCGTCAGCACGAGGTTGTCGACTGCAAACATGTCGTTCTTGACCGCCCATTCGGTGGGGGCCATTTTTTCATGCTCCGGATCCGCGTCCTCGCTGTGCACGAAGGTAATGCCAATATGGTTCGATGGATTCACATGCACATCGATCAGTTCCAGCGCGGAAACGGAAAGGGTGAAGCTGTTGGTGGTGCCGATGGCCGGATTGCCGGGATCGACGTGCAGGTGCTTGACATGCTGCACGAAACCGGTCGGGGCGAATTCGGAAAGGTAGACGAGGAAGCCAACGTGGTTATCGCCGCTGTCTTCGAGCTTTTCCCATTCGCCGGAAAGCGTGTAGTCCTTTCGGAAGTTCCAGCCATTGGAAAGAATGTGCCGCACCTCGACATTGTCCGCCTTCCAGCCGAGCTGTAGCGCAGTCAGCAGGTTGGAGCCATCGATAATACTTACCGAAGCCTCCGCCGAGGTTCCGGGCCATCCTTCCCCCTGCCATACGGATGAACCGTCCATATGCCACTCGTTCAATGGAAGGGAACTCACCACATTGGAAGGATTCAGCACCGCCGAAAAATCCTCGGTAAAAATGACAGCCGCCTGCGCGGAAACAAAGGTCATGCCCAAAGACAGGATGGAAAAGCCCATTGCTTTCATCAACTCAACATTATCCCTTTTCCCGAGTTAAAAGAAAGCCCCGGTTTTCGCCGGGGCCGTATCACCTGCGAGCGATCTACTTACTTTATGAAGAACCGGCGGATGCCAAACACAGCACCACCGAAGATTCCGACCAATCCGAACGTGGCCGGCTCTGGTATGGCGTCCATTGTGACGGAGAAATTATCCAATTGGGAACTTGCAGCAGTATTCCCGGTAAGGATTTTCAGGCGAATGTTGGCATAGCCACCAGCGGGAATCCAAGCAGTGCCGGAAATGTTCGCACCGATAGATTCAGAATAATTGTTGATGCCTCCGGCAATAGAGTCTGAGGCAATGTTATTTAAATCCACAGTCATCCCATAGAAACCTGAAAAATTGAAGTGGCTGGCCGCCGATTCCACC
>CAZWZW010000250.1:0-4393 GCA_964639125.1 uncultured Verrucomicrobiota bacterium | reverse complement strand
GTCCTCAATGGCAAGCTCGATCTGCACAAGGCCGTATACAACCATATGGTGCAGCACTTCAACGGTGGTAAACCGATCCCGATGGAGTTGAGCACTTTTTGTGACGCGCCTGCCGGATCCGGTCTGGGGTCGTCTTCAACGTTGGTGGTTGTGATGATTCGTGCCTTTGCTGAATTGCTGAATCTGCCACTCGATGATTACACCATTGCCAAATTGGCATACCGAATAGAGCGCGTGGATTGTGCTTTACAAGGAGGGCGACAGGATCAGTATTCCGCGACATTTGGTGGCTTCAATTTCATGGAGTTTTATGCTGAGGGCCGTGCCATAGTCAATCCACTGCGAATTAAGAACTGGATTATCTGCGAGTTGGAGGCCTCGTTGGTTTTGTTCTTCACCGGCGTGTCTCGCGAGTCCGCCCGAATTATTGCCGACCAAAGTGGTAATGTGAAATCGGGTTCAGTGGATGCTCTGGATGCCATGCATGGGATCAAGCGTGAAGCATTGGTGATGAAAGAGTGCCTGTTGCGTGGCGACTTTGCGGGTTTGGTCGAGTCCATGCGCTCGGGATGGGAAGACAAGAAACGTTCGGCCAAAACAGTATCGAACCTACACATTGATGAAATTTACGAAGCCGCCATGAAGGCGGGCGCCTTGGCGGGTAAGGTTTCCGGGGCGGGCGGCGGCGGGTTCATGCTTTTCTTCGTTCCCACAGAAAAGCGTATGGACGTGATCCGTGCCTTAAGCAGGTTTGAGGGGCAAGTAAGTAACTGTCACTTCACCAAGCATGGAACGCAGGCATGGCGAGCATGAATGGCGGATGCTGGCAGGACGATGACGTAACAGGGATGTACCAATGATGCGAAGTTATATCTATGAGAAAATCGTCGAAGCGCAGCAGGTCATGTTTGGCATGTCGGCAGATGTCTCTTTGCAGGCCAAGCTGGAGCAAACTGCTACGGCCTGTATCCAGTGTCTTCGCGAGGGAGGCAAGATTCTTCTTGCCGGCAACGGGGGAAGTGCGGCAGATGCTCAGCATATTGCAGGCGAGTTCGTCAGCCGCTTTGACATCGATCGTCCTGGGCTACCGGCGGTTGCTTTGACAACCGATACCTCCATTCTGACCGCCGTCGGCAATGACTATGGCTTTGAAAAGCTGTTCGCCCGCCAAGTGCAGACACATGGGCAAAAAGGCGATGTGTTTATCGGTTATTCCACTTCGGGCAAGTCGCCCAATGTATTGCTGGCGCTTGAGGAAGCCCGTTCTAGGGGGCTGGTTTGTATTGGCTTGACAGGCAATCATGGCGGGCCAATGCGAGAACTCTGCGAACATCTGTTGGAGGTGCCCAGTGCCGATACCCCTAAGATACAGGAAGGGCATTTGGTGTTGGGGCATATTCTGTGCGGCCTAGTGGAGATTGCCATGTTCAAGGCGAACGATTGATGCGGGAGGCGATCATCCTTGCCGGTGGGTTCGGAACACGCTTGCGTGAGCTGGTGCCGGATTTACCCAAGCCAATGGCACCTGTCGCCGGTCGACCGTTCCTTGAAATATTGCTTGCGACGCTGGCCCAAAAGGGTTTCACTCGGGTTGTGCTTTCTCTGGGTTTCATGTCCAGTAATATCATTGATCACTTCGGTGAATGTTACCTAGGAATTGAACTGGTATACGAGGTGGAGTCGCAGCCTTTGGGAACAGGCGGGGCTATTCGTGCCGCATTGGCACGCTGTGTCGCTGATCCCGTCTTCGTCTTCAATGGCGATACCTATCTCGATGTTGAAGTCGATGAGCTCGATTGTTTATGGCGGGCGAACCACCACCCGACGATTGTCTTGCGCGAGGTGCCAGATACTGCACGTTTTGGCCGGGTGGAGATGCGCGATAGCCGGATACTTGGCTTTCTTGAGAAAGGTACTCCGGGGCCAGGGCTGATCAATGCCGGTTGCTACGTATTTCCGAAACATATTTTAGATGACTTTCCTTTGGGAGAGAATTTTTCCCTGGAGACAGAGTTTTTCGCACTGTATATGCAAAACATATGGTTTGATGGCTTCGTAACACATGGTCGTTTCATCGATATCGGCGTTCCTGATGATTATGTACTTGCGCAGAAAGAACTAGCGAGGCTATAGCTGTGCCCGGAATGCGGGTGCTATTTCTGGATCGTGACGGGGTCATCAACCATGATTCGGGTTACACGTCGAGCGTAGAAAATTTTCATTTCGTTGACGGTATTTTTGATCTCTGCCGCGCGGCGACGCAATCAGGGTATCTGCTCATGGTGGTGACCAATCAGGCAGGGATAGGTCGCGGCTATTATTCGGAAGAGGATTTTTTTTCGCTCACGGAATGGATGTGCAACCGTTTCAAGGAGGAAGATGCCCCGATCTCTGATGTCTTCTATTGTCCTTTTCATCCGCAGTATGGAGTTGGCGACTACAAAAAGGATTCGTTTGATCGCAAGCCTAATCCAGGGATGTTGCTGCGTGCTGCGGAAAAGCATGGGCTAGATTTGGGACATTCGATCATGATCGGTGACAAAGATTCGGACATGCAAGCGGCCAGCGAGGCTGGGGTCGGTGTAAGGTGTCACTATCTCGCGGATGCTGACGGAGCGATCTTGTCTAAAGTCGCAACGCACAAGATTCACTTTTTGCGGGAGGGCATTTTGTTGTTGACTGGGAACGCAGGTAAATGAGTGCGGAGTACATGAAGAATCCGAGCCAGGAACCCTGCTCTAGTGTCAGTGTGGTCATCGTCAATTGGAACGGTGAGCGGTTCCTTGAACGTTGCTTGACTGCATTGCTTGCGCAGACGGTGAAGCCGCACGAGATCATTCTTCTGGACAACGCAAGTACCGATGGATCGATCGAGATCGCGCGGCGGTATCCGGAGATACGATTGATTGCGCTTGAGCAGAACACGGGTTTTGCTCACGGCAATAATCTGGCGATAGACGCAGCATCTATAGAGTCGGAATGGCTCGCGCTCATCAATCCCGATGCGTTTGCCACGCCGCGCTGGCTGGAAACACTGTTGGTAGCAGCAGAATCCAACCCTGATTTCGCTGTGTTCGGCAGCAAATTAATCAATGCAACTGATTCGACTTTGCTGGATGGGGCTGGCGATGCCTATCATATCAGCGGCATCGTGTGGCGCATGGCGCACGGTGCTGCTGTGTCGACTATGGGGGATTGTGAGTGCGAGATATTTTCACCTTGCGCGGCAGCGGCCCTTTATCGGCGTAGCGCACTGCTCGAAGTGGGTGGTTTTGATGAAGATTTTTTTTGTTATGCGGAAGATGTCGATCTCGGTTTTCGTTTGAGGCTTGCTGGATACCGTTGTCTCTATGTGCCCGTGTCTGTGGCGCATCATGTCGGCTCAGGAACCACGGGTGGACAACATAGTGTTTTCGCCGTTTACCACGGGCATCGTAATTTGGTGTGGATGTTTGTGAAAGACATGCCTGGCTTTTTGTTTTGGTTATTGCTGCCTTTGCATGTAGTTTTGAATCTGATGAGTCCCGTGTGGTTTGCGTTGCACGGTCAGGGTGGAGTGGTTCTGAAAGCCAAGTGGGATGCCTTGTTGGGATTACCGAAGATGTGGCGCAAGCGGCAACAGATTCAAAAGGCGCGGCTTTCTTCAATAGGCGATATCTGGCGGACGTTGGATAAGCGATTGATTCCGATAAGAAGATAAACATGAGGTACCTTATTGCGGCCATCATCTTCAATTACTACGTTAGCCCACCTGCTAGATGTTAATATCATCATGCATCGATAATGCCTTGTTGAGAAAACAAGATGTGGAAAAATACTGCCTAGTGCAAGCGGTGCATGTTGTTTCCGTGTTTGAAATATGACAGATTCTGGATAAACATTATATACGAACCTTAGGACGTACATTTGCGTAGCACTTCTGATACTTCTGACGGATATTACTAAATATGAAAGGAATTATACTAGCCGGTGGTTCCGGTACACGCTTGCACCCTTTGACTTTGGCTATCAGCAAACAGTTGATTCCAGTCTATGACAAGCCAATGATTTATTATCCTTTATCTACACTGATGTTGGCGAGAATTAGGGAAATCCTTATTATTTCAACGCCAAGAGACTTACCTCAGTTCGAACGGTTGCTAGGGGATGGGCACGATTGGGGCTTAGAACTCAGCTATGCGGAGCAGCCCAGTCCGGGTGGTTTAGCCCAGGCCTTTATTATTGGTCGCGAGTTTGTTGGCAATGATCGTGTCGCGCTCATTCTGGGAGACAACATCTTTTATGGGCACGGTCTCGCCACATCCCTGAATGGGGTTGCCTCAAGGGTTGATGGCGCTTCCGTCTTCGCTTATCGGGTACGCGATCCCGAGCGTTATGGCGTTGTCGATTTCGA
>CAZWZW010000249.1:0-4434 GCA_964639125.1 uncultured Verrucomicrobiota bacterium | reverse complement strand
CATTTATGGATTGATACCACAACATATGGGGGTTAGTCCAGTGAAGGGGATACCCGCAATGAATTATTAGGGTGAGTATGCGGTTTTCCCCAACAAGCGAGGGGCTTGTAATTGCGATTTTTTCCCATGGCCGTCAAACTTGGCTTGAAAAATGCTACAGGGGGTGTAGATTTTAATTATGGCACATCAAGGACTCATATTAAGCCAGGAAATGAAGATGCATCAGGTGCTTGCACCGCATCTTTTCCAGTCGTTGGAAATTCTTCAGATGCCCTTGCTCGATCTTCAGCAGATGATCCAGCAGGAGCTCTCGGAAAACCCTACCTTAGAGGCGACTCAGGAGCAGCCTGACGAACAGATCGAAATCGAACAGGGCACAAAAGATGCCGAACGAGAAGAGTTCGATAACGAGCTGGAAAAACTGGCTGCCTTGGGCGAGGAGTGGGACGACCGCCAATATGAGCAGCGTCAGGTGGCGAGCTCCGATGCGGACGAAAAGTACCAATATATGATGGATTCGCTTTCAGAATCCACATCGCTGCATGATCAGCTATTAGAGCAGCTTACCCTTTCCAGTCTAAATCAATATGAGCGAAAGATTGCCGAGATCGTTATTGGTAATATTGATGACGATGGTTATCTGCAGCTGGACGTTGACGACTTGTTGGCTCTTCCGAATTTTCCGGCCGAAACGCTGGATAAAATTCTGGATACGATTCATGAGTTTGATCCGCCCGGAGTCGGCGCGCGTGACCTGCGAGAGTGCCTATTGCTTCAGCTGAAGCGCGCAGGCAAAGAGAGTACGCAGGAATACCAGTTGGTGGCCGATCATCTTGATTTTCTTGGCCGTCACAAATATGAAGAAATTTCCCGAGGCATGGGGCTGACGGTGGATCGGGTGAAGGAACTGGCCAAAGCGATAGCCAAGCTGGATCCCAAGCCGGGCCGCAACTTCAGTGAAGAGCGAATCGAATATGTAACGCCCGAAATTGTTGTTGAGAAAAAGAATGGTGAATATGTCATCACGCAGAACCGCAAGCCGTATCCCAAGTTATTCATCAGTCAAAAATATCTGCAGATGCTCAAGGATCCGAAGACCTCCAAAGAAGTAAAGACCTATATCCGCGAAAAGATAACGAAGTCCAAACAGTTTATCCAAAGCATTGATCAACGAATGGATACCATCTATCGCATCGCGGTGGAGATTGTCCGGATTCAGCGCGACTATTTTGACCATGGGGTGTCTAAACTAAAACCGTTGAACATGAAAACGGTGGCCGCATTGCTTGAGGTGCATGAAACGACCATCAGTCGTGCAACCACCGGCAAATACATGCAGACACCACGCGGGCTGCTCAGCATGAAGTATTTCTTCAAACCCGGCGTAATGACCGCCAGCGGCGAAGCCATCTCCAATGAGAGTGTGAAGGCGGCGTTGGCTGAAATTGTTCGAGATGAAGATAAGAGAAAACCTTTTTCAGACGCCAAGCTCGTAACATTGCTCGACGAGCAGGGCATCAAGATTGCCCGTCGTACCGTGGCAAAATACCGCGATCAGCTTCGCATCCTTCCTTCCCATCTGCGGAAGCAGCATTAGATGTGCTGGCGCTCAGTTAAGAGGGCGTATTCGGAGAAGTAACAATAAAGGCGCGGTGATTCAATCATCCGCGCCTTTTCGATTTGCTGATAACCAGTAACCGGTAACTGCCGAAGCTTACGCTTCGACCTTCTTCTTTTTCATGTTGCGAAGGCTGGTCTGGCCAATCATCAGCAGGTTGCTGGTCGTCCAGTAGAGGACCAGGCCGGAGGGCATGCTGTAGAAGAAAAACAGCATCATGATCGGCATCATAAACATCATCATCTTCTGCTGTTGCTGTTGCTCCGGCGTCGTGGCTGCCGTCGGGGTCAGTTTTTGCTGCCAGATCATTGAAGCAGACATGACGAGCGGAAGAATGTTGAGCGACCCGACAAACGGGACATGACCCGCAAACAAGTTTTCGGACGTACTCAGGTCGGCAATCCACAGGAAGCTGGAAAAGCGCAGTTCAATGGCGTTGCGAAGCACTGTAAAGAGCGCAATGAATACGGGAATCTGGACAAACATGGGCAGGCATCCACCCATCGGGTTGACCTTCTTTTCCTTGTAGAGCTTCATGGTTTCCTGCTGAAGGCGCTGAGGATCTTTTTTGTATTTTTCCTGTAGCGCTTTAATTTCCGGCTGGATCTCCTGCATGCGTTTCATGCTGTCCGTGCTTTTGTGCGTGAGCGGCCAGAACAGGATCCGGATCAAGAGGGTCAGCAGGATGATGGCAATGCCGTAGCTCGGAAGTATGCTATGAAATTTGTTCAGCATGAATAACATGAACCTGCGTGCAGGTTCCATCAGCCAGTTCATGAACGACCACATGCCGGTGGTCTCGAATTCCATTACCCCCTCCATGTGGTTTCCTGTCGCCTGAAGGGTGGAATATTTTTTTGGGCCGATATAAAAACTGTAGTCGATGCTCGTGCTGCTTTTGGCTGAAACCTTGGACGGTTTAAAGACGAGCGCGGCAGCGATATCATTCGGGATAACCCTTTTGCCTTCCGCTTTGCGCGAAGAAAGGATGGCCATAGTGGCAATGGGTTCGTCCGGGCGGAGGATTTGGGTAAAGAATTTGTTTTTGGCAGAAACCCAGTCCACCTCAACGTCGTTCATATCGGTCGGCACCGTGTCGATTGAAAGGGGCTTGGCTTTGCCGTATAGCCTGTTCAGCTGGCGCCCCCAATAGTTGATGCCGCCGGCAGGGGTGTAGGAATCGACGCCAAGAATGCTGACGCCTCTCGTGGCTTTCATATTGACTGGGTTTCTCATCCGACCCGTCAGGATGCGATGGCCGGGCAGGGTCCATGGTTGGGTATTGGAATTAATGAATTGGTCGCTGATTTTTACCAGATAGGCGTCATCAAGCGTAAGTGTGCGCTCAAAGACGATTCCATTTTTCAGTTGCTTGGAGAAGACGACAGATTGATTGTCGTCCGCGGTGCGGATGTTCAGCGATTTCCTGGATCCGATCCCGGTGAGTCCTTCATAGGCGAGGGCGGGGGCATCGGAAAAATCGAGCACCACCGGCCGGCTGTCTTTTTCATTCAATTCGGGATATTCCAGCAGTGTGGCAGATTTAATGCCGCCGCCCAGCGAAGTGAGCTCCAGTTTTACTTTGTCGTTTTGCAACGTTGCGAGCACTTCATCCGCAGGCGGTTCGGCCACCGCTTCCGCGGCTTTGGCGGCAGCGGTAGGAGCGCTGGCCAGCGAGTCGGTTTCTTGACTCTCTGCAACCGGTGCTTGTTCAATGCTTTGTTCGGTCGGAGCCGGAGCCGGGAATTTCGGGGCGAGGAACGTGCGGTCAATCATGATCCACACAGGAATCAACAGGGCCAGTAGAATAACGGGTATCAAATCTTTTTTGTTCATAGTATCTCTCTTGGATTCAATTCTTTTGTCCGGGAACGGGATCGTGTCCGCCCGGATGGAACGGATGGCATTTAAAAATTCGCTTCATTCCGAGCCAAAGACCGTAGACCATACCATGTTGCCGAAGCGCATCAATGCAATATTGCGAGCACGTCGGACTGAAGCGGCACCGCTGGCCCAGCCACGGGCTAATGATCTTCTGGTAGCCGCGGATCAGTAAAACAACCGCCTTTGCCGGTAGGGATGGATTGCCTGTGGCCATGCTTTTTCGGTCGGGTTATTGCGGGATAAGATCCCGCTTTGCCTTTTCAATGTTTTCGGGGGTGATCAGGTTCGCGCGTTGTGCGAGTTTGAGCATCTCGCGAATAATGTCCGGCCATTGGGCTTGGAGAATAGCGCGGCGGCCGATCAATAATACATCAGCATTGCCCACGAGATAGGGGCGGATGTTGCGGAAGGCTTCGCGGAGTCGTCTGCGGGCACGATTGCGGTGGTGGGCGCGCAGGCTGACTTTCTTGCTGGTAATCACGCCGAGTCGTAGCGAGGCTTCCTCGCCGCTGCGGGTCCAAAGAACCATGTAGCGACCGACCCATCGCTTTTGTTGGGCGAATGTTTCCGCAAACAGGGCGGACTTAACCATGCGCTGCTTTGCTGATAAACGACGATCAAGCCCGCTGGAAGGCGGGCTTGAGTCGGCGGAACGGTCCGATACCCTTTGGCGGGGCTCCGGCATATTCTGGTTTTCCTTGATTAAACAGCGGTCAGACGCTTACGGCCCTTCTGGCGACGGCGCTTGAGAATAGCTCGACCATCGGCAGTTGAATTCCGTTTGCGAAATCCACATTTGCGGGCGCGTTTCAATTTCGAAGGATTATATGTGCGTTTCATTTGAAAATTCCCTTTTCGTTCTAAAAAGAAGGCTAAACTACCAATAAATCGGGCGATGTCAAATCCAATTGCATCTAAATGACGGGTACTTA
>CAZWZW010000248.1:0-4472 GCA_964639125.1 uncultured Verrucomicrobiota bacterium | reverse complement strand
CCATCGGCTCTTCAATTAAAAATACATCGCGCGCGCCCGCATGCATTGCGGAATCCTTAACCGCGCGCTTTTCCACTTCTGTGATACCACTCGGGACGGCAATCACCACCCGGGGCCGTACCATTCTCTTTCTGCTGTGCACCTTCTGAATAAAATAGCGGAGCATCGCCTCGGTAACCTCAAAATCTGCGATTACCCCACTTTTCAGAGGGCGGATAGCCACAATATTGCCTGGGGTTCTGCCGAGCATGCGTTTTGCCTCGTCCCCCACCGCAAGAACCCGATTCGTGCCGGCCTGTACCGCCACGACGGATGGTTCGCGAATCACAATGCCGCGATCTCGCGCATACACCAAGGTATTCGCAGTTCCCAGATCGATTCCAATATCGCTGGAGAACATTCCCATTGCACGGTTCAACATATTACAGCTTCCTTCTTATAAAATGACTATAAATCAAATCGGTAAAGACTGAGCCAAATGGCCCCCTTGGTCAAGGGCAAATCTTTAGCATCGTCAGTGCCATTCCTAAGTCTGGAATACTTGGGGATATCCGGTTATAGGCCCTTGGAGGAAGCCCGTTTCCGCAGACGGGAAATGACGGCCTCCACGCCCGGGCGATCCAAAGGAAGGTGCTCGGGAAACCGGGCAATGATCCCGCGTTCACCGTGATTGATTGGCGGATCGTTGATTATGCCGGATTAGTAGACAAAAATGCCAAGGAGCAGGAGCACGATGCCGAAGGTCGTTTTACCCAAGGCGGTTGCCTTGAAGAGCGACTCGTTTCCCATGAACGGATTATGGATTTTTCGGAAGTACCACGGCGACATTAGCAACACGATGCCGTAGATGATCCAGAGATAAACCGCCACAACAACAACCAGCCGGAGTCCCGACTCGTGCCACCGCGCAATCTGGAGGATCGGCACGGCAATAAGCAGCAGAAAACCGCCGAGTGCGCGGGGAGCAAGAAGCTCCTTCATGTAGACCAGGCTGGCGACAAAAACACCGGGGGCAATGAAGAAGATGTATTTCTTATAGGCATCCAGAAAGCCCATATTCATTCCGTAGGCCTCTCTGGCGCCCAGCCAGCAACACAGAGCGGCGAGTACCCAGGCCGGCACTACGCTACGGGGAAACAGCCGAACAAACCGCTTGATCAGTTCCGGTCGGAAAATACCGATCAGGCCGCCTGCAGTTGTTAATGCGCCCAAGATGATGGCGATCCACTTCAATGTCATATCCAACTCCTACAGTTCAATTTTATAAAGGGTTTTGTCGTCGACCCTTGCACGTGCAAGGCCGGACTCTCTAGCCACGCGTTCGACTTCCTGAGCCACAACCCCGGCAACATCTTCGTTGAAAACAGACGGAATAATGTACTGCTCGCTCAGCTCGCTGGATGGAACCAGATTCGCGATCGCGCGTGCAGCCGCAATTTTCATTTCCTCGCTGATACCCGATGCGTTGCAGCGCAGCGCCCCCTTGAAGATTCCGGGGAAGCAGAGCACATTGTTGATCTGGTTCGGATAGTCCGAGCGACCGGTGGCCATGATGCGGGCATAGGGCCGAGCCTCTTCCGGCATGATTTCCGGCGTCGGATTGGCCATGGCAAAGATGATCGGGTCGTTGGCCATGTTTTTCACATCCTCCCGCTTGAGCACACCCGGAGCGGAAAGGCCAATAAACAGATCAGCCCCTTTAATGCCTTCGCTTAGCGGTCCCTTTTCCATGTTTGGATTGGTTGCTTCGGCAAAGACCCGCAGGTGTTCGTTGTCGTCGGGGCGCCCTTGGTAGATGGCGCCATCGATATCGTATCCGATAATATTCTTCACACCGGCTTCCATCAGAATATTGGCACAGGCGGTTCCCGCAGCACCGATCCCGCAGATTACAACCTTCAGATCTTCCATTTTTTTGTCTACAATCCTGATGGCGTTGAACAGCGCCGCGAGCAGGACAACGGCCGTTCCGTGCTGGTCGTCGTGGAAAACCGGAATATCCATTTCCGCCTTGAGGCGCTCTTCGATTTCGAAGCAGCGCGGCGAGGAAATATCCTCAAGGTTGATGCCGCCGAAGGTGGGCCCCAGCAGCTTGACGGTCCGGATGATTTCCTCAGGATCCTGGGTATCGAGACAAATGGGAAATGCATCGACGCCGCCGAAATCCTTAAACAGCTGGCACTTGCCTTCCATAACCGGCATTGCCGCTTCGGGGCCAATGTCGCCAAGGCCGAGCACCGCCGACCCGTCGGAAATCACAGCAACGGTATTGCGTTTGATGGTCAGGTTGTTGGCGACCGCCTTGTTTTCATTAATTGCCATACAAACACGCGCTACGCCGGGCGTGTAGGCAATCGCCAAAACCTCGCGCTTGGCGAGGGATAACTTACAGCCGGTTTCGAGTTTTCCGCCAAGATGATATTTTAGCGTAAGATCCTCAACCTTGGTCAGATAGACATTGTCGACGTTTTCGATGGCCCGGATAATTTCCTGCTGGTGGTCGCAACTGCTTGCTTCAATAACCATTTCACGGGTGGAAACCTTTTCTTTGCGGGAAATGACCTCAATCGTGTCAATAATGCCACCCGCTTCGCCGATGGCCTGGCTGATCCGGCCAATCATACCCGGCTCACGCGGGATCTGAAACCGCACCAGAATGCTGTAACTTGGAGTAGGTTTAATTTTCATATACGCAACAAATCCTTAATAAATAATCGGCAAATAGTGCAGTTCGCAGGGAGGCAGTTCAAGCAAAGTTTGCTCCTCACATCCCGCCCACCGGTTGGGGCACAAATTCCAGCATGGCCCATTTCATGAGCTCATCGAACTTGGAAACAGTCAAGGCCACCAAGCCACGCTTCGAACGATACGCCATGCCTTTCTTAATTATCTCATCACAGATCGGCGCCGCCTTTTTTTACGAACATTCCGAGCAGGTAGAGCCGATCTTTAGAATTCCACAACCGGAGCGGTGGCCGCTTCGGGGGTAGACTCAAACGCCTCTTTGCGTTCGAAGCCCATGACGTTGGCCAACAGGTTTCCCGGAAAGTTCCGGATGCTTTGGTTGTAGGAGGCAACAGCGTCGTTATAGCGGCGGCGCTCAACAGAAATCCGGTTTTCCGTGCCCGACAGCTCTTCCTGCAAGGCAAGGAAGTTTTGATTGGCTTTCAAGTCCGGATATTTTTCAACCACCACCATTAAACGACCCAGCGCGCTTTCGAGCATGCCCGCAGTTTTAACGCTTTGGGCCGTGTTTCCGGAGGCCTTGGCAGCCCCCCACTGACTGCGCAGGCGAGTGACTTCGGTGAGCAGCTCTTTTTCATGACTGGCAAACCCTTTAACGGTGTTGACGACATTCGGGATCAGATCATAGCGGCGCTGCAACACGGTCTCCACATTTCCCCAGGCTCGGTTTACATTTTCATCCTGCCGCACAAATCCATTGTATTTCCCGCCGACACAGCCGCCGATCAGCAATACAAACAGCACGACGGCGACAACAGAAATCAGACATCCTTTTTTCATTTCTATTCTCCTTTGTGAATATAGGCGTCAACGGCATCGATGACGCACTCTATGGTTTTCAAATAGTTGTTGAACAGCCCCTCAACGGGAACATCCTTCGCCCGGCTCGTTCCGTCCTTCAGGTTTTGAACGGTTTGGAATACGGACACATCGAACTCCAAATGCGTTGAGAGTTTTTCCAGCGCCTCCATTTTTTTCTGCGGCACCGCGTCTTCGAAAAGGCGTAAGGAAGCTCGAAACAGCACGAGGAAGGTTGAAAGCGACTGGGTCATCAGATCCGCCACAGCCTTGGGTTTCCCCCGAGTCAATAGATAGCTCTGCCGCAGGCGGATTAGCTTGCCGCGCAGCTCATGCTCAATTTCCAGCCGCAAGTTTTTGGTATCGATTTCCAGCTCCTGCACCAAATCCTCCCCGTGCAGCACCTTATGGCACTCGCGGATGTCGAGCAGCTCGACCGGAAAAACGTCGGTGGCCTTTGCCAATCGCTCCTCGGTAAAGAGCAGCGGTGCCGGATTGCCCGCCTTTGCCCACGCCGATGCAGTTTTTGAGATGGCGTTAAGCGTATCGATACCGAGCTCTTCCGTCACCACGAGCACGTTATAGTCGGATTGCTTCCCGGCATGATCGCCTGCTGCGGCCGATCCATAGAGAATCACCGACTTCAACCCTTTCGGGCAGGCCTGTTTGAGTTCTTCCACGAGCTTTTCAGGTGTCATAGTGTTCCCTCTCGTAATGCGTCAGATGCTTTACTTCGCTTTCATTAATTCAAGTTTCAAATTTCAGGTTTCCAGTTTCCTAGCTACCAGCCCCCGCTGGAGCCGCCCCCCCCCCAACAACCCCCCCCCAAACCGCCCCCCCCCCCCCACACCCCCCCCCCCCCCCGACATCCCCCCCCCCCCGCGGCCCACAACAACACAGACACAAAGCGACGTGGGCAGTGCTCCGGT
>CAZWZW010000247.1:0-4477 GCA_964639125.1 uncultured Verrucomicrobiota bacterium | reverse complement strand
TAATGGGTGACCCCTCGCACTGACCCCTCGCACATTTGTTTGTCCGGTGTGGGTAAGTGAACAATTGGCGATGGGGCACTTCACCACCGTGAGTCGGGCGATGAAATTTTATGATTATCCCGGCGATGATTGGGAGAGGGAGAAGGAATGCATTCTAAAATTCATCGGCCCCTTTAGACCCCTTTAGAAAGTCACGTTTAAAGTTCAGAATAGAAATTGACACTCCCTCGTCTTAAGCGTACGTTATTACGTACCAAGGAGGGAATATGACTACATTAACAGCCACAGAAGCCAGAAAGCAGCTTTACACATTATTAGACGATGTTTCTGAATCCCATGAACCGATTCAAATCACTGGGAAAAGGCATACTGCGGTACTGATTGCTGAATCAGATTGGAAAGCAGTCCAGGAAACCCTGTATCTTTCATCTATTCCGGGCATGGGTGAATCAATAAAAGTAGGATTGTCTGAACCTGTTGAAAATTGCGATTCGGAGTTAGATTGGTGAGTTGGAATATTGTTTACACCAATCAAGCTAAGCGAGATGCAAAAAAAATATCCCGCTCCGGCTTAAAGCCACAGGCACAAAAGCTCTTGGATGTCTTGAAAGAGAATCCATATCAGAATTCCCCATCCTATGAAAAATTAGTTGGAGATTTATCGGGTGCATATTCAAGAAGAATAAACATCCAGCACAGGCTTGTTTATCAAGTATTGGAAGACATCCATACCGTCAAGGTCATCCGGATGTGGAGTCACTACGAATAAATTGCGAACCACCATTAAGTCCTTCTGAGTAAAGACAAAAAATCCCCTTATCCAATCATTCAGTTTTTCCAACTTCCACTATCGATTGAACCAACCAACCAGGTCTCAACTTGTGCCGTTTTTATTGAACCGTTCCTACGGGCACTATTTTCTTCGAAAATTATTTGCGCTTCGCTTTAGCTGCATGGGCGAGTGGAGTGCGGTTGATCCCGATTTTAGGACCACTGGCTTAAGTGGAATCTGCGTCCTTGAAATGGTGCGAAAGGACGCATGGAAATGGGAAGAAAACGAAGAACGTTTACGGACAAGTTCAAGGCCAAGGTGGCCATTGAAGCCATCAAGGGCATAAAGACGCTCAACGAGTAGGCATCGGAATATCAGATTCATCCGAATCAGATCTCGGATTGGAAAAAGCAGCTGCTCGCGAATGCCCCCGAGCTTTTTGCCTCGGGAAAAAAGAGGCAGGCTAAAACGGAAGAAGAGCTTTCAGCTTTTGATCGTGTTGATATAATGCGTAAAGTATTCTACGGATAAGAGCAATTGATAGATAAGGAGCAATATGACCAAGCAGACCCAACAGTTTTTAGCCGATTTGATCAACAGCATCAGCCCGTCGGGTTATGAGGCACCCGTGGCCAAGGTATGGAAAACGGAGGCCGAAAAATTTGCCGCAAAGGTATGGACGGACACGCACGGCAACTCGCACGCCATTGTGAACCCCGGCGGTTCGCCGTGCATCATGTTTGCCGGGCATTACGATGAAATCGGCTTTCAGATTTCCTATATCGACGACAAGGGATTTCTCTGGATGCAGGCGCTGGGCGGATGGGATCCTCAGATTGCACAGGGGCAGCGCGTTCAAATCATGACGAAAAAGGGGGTGGTGCGCGGTGTGGTTGGCAAGGTGGCTATCCACATGCAAACACCGGAACAGCGCAAGAAGGTTTCTGAAGTGAAAGACCTTTGGATCGACATTGGTGCAAAGGACAAAAAGGACGCCGAAAAGATGGTCGAAATTGGCGACCCTCTCGTGGTGGCCTATGGTTTTGAAGAGATGGCCAACGGGCTTGCGGCCGGTCGCGCCTTTGATGACCGCGCCGGCGCTTTTGTCGTACTTGAGGCGGCCCGGCAGCTCGCCAGAATGAGTCCCAAGGCGGAAATCCATGCCGTTGCCACCGTGCAGGAGGAGATTGGGCTGCGCGGTGCAACCACTGCGGCCTACGGCATTGATCCGGATATCGGCATTGCGGTGGATGTAACCTTTGCGACCGACCACCCGAATATGGGTGAGGCCATGAAACGCGAAAACCTGATCGAGCTGGGCAAGGGGCCTGTTCTCACGCGGGGCCCCAATATTAACTCCAAGTTGTTCGACCTGCTGGTTAAGACGGCCAAGACTGAAAAAATTCCATATCAAATCAATGCCGAACCGCGCGGTACGGGAACCGATGCCAATGCCATTCAGCTCAACCGGGCCGGTGTGGTTTCCGGGCTGGTTAGTATTCCGCTGCGCTATATGCACAGCCCTTGCGAATTGATCAGCCTTAAGGATCTTGAGTTGTGTGCCAAGCTGCTGGCAAAGACGGTGGAAAAAATTACACCGCGCACGAATTTTGTTCCATTTTAGATGCGGCGGATCATGTCTACTGCCGGTGGATCTTCAGCGAGCTGATCGCGCCGATAAACCCATCGGGCGTTGCGTCTTTACTGAATTTGAGAGGGGCGGGCAGCGTGCGATGGGTTCCCAGCCGGATCCGCTGCGCCGTCCCGCTATATGGGAGGTCGAGCGAGGTCATTGCTGCCCACTTTCGGTTGATGAGCATCATTGCCCGTTCCGGCTTGATTCGTAGCTCAATGGACGTCCAGTTCTTTAGGCAGTCGGTTATGCCGGTCTTTTCCGATTCCTTGAGTTTGAAGGTGGCCCCGCCGGTGTTGATGGCCGCTTGTACCACGCCGTCATTAATATAGATAACGTATCCGGTTTTTCCGTCGGTTTGCGAAAGAACGATGCCGTCGGATAGCGCAAAGATCCGTGTCGACACAATCCACTCGCTTCCATCGGGGTTCAGCAGGGAGCTGTGCGGGATATCCAGGCCCTGTCCGTATTGGACGGCGAGTATATTGCGATGGTTGACGGTTTCGAAGGATAACGCGCCAAGCGGAACATAAAGCGGATAGAGTGTCTTGTTTGGGATAAGGCCACTCTCGATGCCTTGGAAATCAAGGTTGAGCATGAGTCCCTTTGGCAGGGTCCGGGGAGATGCGGCAAAGGGCAAGCCCGAGCAGAAAGCACCGGAAAGTAAAATAATTAGGCCGCAGGTTGTTTTTCTTCTATTGTATCCCATGTCAGTAGAAAACCTGATTTTGTCCTCGAAATAAAGAGTGGAATGGTGTTTGACCAGAATATTCTAGCGCGAGGCTCTGAGGTGGGTCGATCGAGCTTGTGTGGATTAAGTCTATCTCTTCTTTTTTGTTGGTTCCTGTTGGCTTTTTCGATATGAATTTTCAAGTTTTTCTAAAAAGCTGGAAGAACATGGCTAATCAGAATCCAGCACAGATGGCTCGTGACCGCATCAATTCGATACGTACGGTGGGCCTTGGTCGTATGCACCAGATCTTCGGTGCCGGGATGGATGCACTTGGTTGAAGAGCTCAGCGTAGGACTCGTGGCGTGAAAATAGGCTTGAAAATAAAGTGTAAATATATATATTGACATGCGAACGACTCTAAAAGATATTCCCGGCCTCGATATTTCAGGCACCGCCAAGTGGGCGGTGAAAGCTTTGGTGGTCGACGGGAAATCACCAGCGTTCGAAGCGTTGAAGAAATGGCTGACGGAAGAGCCGAAAGACTACAAGAAGATCAAGAAGGTCATCGAATATGTTGCACAGGTAGAACGGACGAAGGATGAGAAAAAGGTTAAGAAGTCCAGCAATCCCGCACATGGGAAAATTTATGAGTTCAGGGCGGACAAGCTACATGCCCGGTTAATGTTCTTCTATGATGAAAAGGACGGAAACCTGATTATCTGTACGAACGATTATTGGAAAAACAAGGGAAGCCAGGATAAGGCTTTTGCTATCGGTTCGACATTGAAAGAGTTGTACGAAAAGGAAAGGGAACGTTGAGATGAATGCAGAAGAAAAACTCCCTCCGGAAATTCAGGAACTGTTGGATAATACCCCGGTTCTGACGGAAGACACCATTCGCGAAGTTGCCGAAGCAAACCAGGCTTTGAACCGCGATCCCGGTCACATAGCCGGAATAATTAAGTCGGTATTTGTGAACGAGATTCTCTGCGCCATGGAGAATCAAGGGCTGAACAAGAATCAGTTGGCCAAAAAATGGGGACGTAAGCGCCAATATTTGACAGGGTTGCTCGACAAGGAGAAGCCCCGGAATTTTACGGTCGACACCATTGTAGGCCTTAGCATGGCTCTGGGATTGCGGCCAAAGCCGATTCAGTTTGAAAGAATGGATGAGCTCAAAGCGAAGGATGTTCTGGTGCGCAAGAGCCTGTCCGTGCTCGAGGGCCGGTTGAAGGAAAGTCAGTGGTGTTCGAGCAGTGAATGCCAATGCGGAAGCTATGCTGCGGATGACGGGGTTCCTGCAAATGGTACCGGGGAAAAACCTGAAAACCTTGAGCCGTTGGCAGGGTTCTGTAAAAAGTTCTATGAAAACGCCGATGGCAATGAAACAGAGTGATCA
>CAZWZW010000246.1:0-4484 GCA_964639125.1 uncultured Verrucomicrobiota bacterium | reverse complement strand
CGTGATCACGCACCATGGTAGCGGCCAGTGATCGATAACATCGCGATCAATGTTGAGCACAATGGAATTTTCGTTGCGGTGATAAGGAAGATAGCCGCGACGGCCGGGCGCGGCCGGCCATCCCGGCAGCGGGCTGTTGGTGACATATTGCAGATCGAGCGGATCATCGTTTACGTGGTCGGGATGGACATAGCCGTAAAATTTTTCAAGGGCAAGGTTGATGTCGCTTTTCGGACCGTTGGCGAGGGCGGTGATGTTGTAAACCCGATGCTGGTCGCCCTTGATGCGGAAACCGCGGTTGTTGTTCATCGACACCGTGTGATGCACCAGACAGTTGGTGTTGGCATAGTCGCCATCGAAACGCACGCCATTACGCCCCGCCCCGTTGATGGCCCAGTTATACCGCACGACCGTGGTCGGCTGGGTGGGCTGAGGAATCTGGTAGACGGAAAAGTCGCCATCGAACATAAAATTGTAGGCCAAATTGTATTCGAGCAGACCATTGGGCCCGTTCTTTGTGGCATTGCCCAGACCCAGCGTATTGAAGGTATTGCGGCGCAGCGTGGTTCCCGATCCTTTCTTATCGGAAACAGCACCAAAAAGCGTTCGGCCAAACTGGCCGTTATGGAACCAGCAGTTTTCGACCAGATTGCTCCCGAACGTACGAATATAGAGGCCGATCCCTTCGTAGCCGAAAAACTCGCAGTTGCGCCAGGCCAGGTTAGCGGGATCGCGGCCACCGAGGGTGTGGTTGAACGGCGCGGAATAGCTGTCCTGCACGCCCCCGCCCTGATAGATGCCGAGCATTTTCTTGAGATAGGAACTATAGAGAAAATTGCAGTCTTCGAATGCGGTATCATAGGTCTCGTCCAGCTTGAAGGCGCCACCAAACAGTGTGATGCCGCGGAAGTCCAGAAACTCTGAGTTTTTGACCGTCAGCGCAAAATCCTTATTTTTCCCTTCAATATAATGTCCGACTGGAGAACCGCTGTCGTGGAACCAGACATAGAGTTCGCCGGTATTCTTGTCGTAGAACCATTCGCCCGGCGCATCGAGGCAGTTAATGTGCCCCTCGATATAATAGCGCGCACCATCGGCCGGTTGCGACTCGTTGGCATCGGGGCCGTACGGATCAACGGTGTGGTAGAAATCGGCAGTGCCGGCCACATGGTTCGTGATGAGTGCATTAAAGATGTCGTTCCCCGTCGCGAGACAGCGGAAGCCCACAAGGATGCCGCCCTCAAAACTCTTGTTCAATGCACTCAGGTCAAATTTAAGGTCATCGTTTTCGAGATGCCCCCACGAGGAGTTGTCCGTTATCTTTGCCCACGTGGTTTCCTGATCCCAATAGCTGAACGGGGTCGGGTTGTGCCCATCGCCAGTATCCGGTTCCATCCAGTCTGTCTGGACATTCGGCCAGCGCGCGGCGGTCATCGCCTTTCCATCGACAAACAACTGCCAGATATCCTCCGCCACCGTGGTTTTCCAAACGTTGGAGTTCTGGCTCCACTGCGCCCAGCTGTTGGTGACGGGAATGGTTCCAGCAATCACCACGTCTTCATCGTTGTAGTTTTGGAAGGTAATCGGGCTGCCCGCTGAGCCCGTCAAACCATCGATGGTGATGGCTTCGTGATATTTCCCATCGCGTATAAAGACGGTATCGCCGGAACCGACCGTATCCGCGGCCTGCTGAATGGTGAGGAATGGAGAGCCGATGGAAAGCCCACTATTAGAGTCGCTTCCGTCGGTCGCCACATAATAATTGGTTGCAAACGAATGCAATACACAGCACAACAGTGCCGAGAGTGCTATTGTTATTTCCCGCATCATCCAGTCCTCTCTTTTGCTTAAAAGACGCCTTTGGGGGGGCTGAATTCTCTCAACTAACGTATTTTATCAGGAAACCACGGCGGTTTCAGACGCGCCCTATAACTGATCAATGTCGTTTTGAACATCGGCCGCCCAGGCGGTCCAATCGGCAATCATGGAGTTGAGCAATTCGGGGTTGGTCGCGGAGAGATCGGTTTCTTCAAACTCGTCGTTGATCATATCATAAAGCTCCCACGTGAAAGCCCCTCCGGGCGTATCCGTCCAGTCGGTGCGCACCAGCTTGTGGGTATGGGTCATCCAGGTGTCGTCCTTGGAATCCTTAAAGCCCATCGGCTTGCGCTCATCGGTGGGATTCACCAATGAGCCATCCGGATTTTCAGCAATCTGATTCCGCATCAGCTTCAGCAGCTTCTCCCCATCTCCATCCATTGGAAGCTCCGGTTCGATTCCAAGCAGCTCCAATATAGCCGGAACAAAGTCATAGGTCACAACAGGATATTTGGTAATTCGAGGGGCCGTGATTACCGACGGCCATTCGATGATGCCGGGCACGCGGAGACCCCCTTCGTGTTCATCACGCTTATAGCCGCGATAGCCACCGGGAGATCCGACGCGGGTGTAATAAAAGCGTCCGCCCTGTTCTGACGGCACATAGACCTTGGGTGCGCTTTTTTTATTGGGTCCATTGTCGCTGGAAAATACCACGATCGTGTTGTCGGCGATGCCCTGCGCCCTCAGCTCGTCCCTTATTCGTCCGATCTGATCATCCATGGCCGTCATGCTGGTGAAATATTTGAGGTAGTCGCTGTCGATGCCGGAATACATGTCCACATAGTCCGGAATGACGGAAAGCGGGGTGTGCACGCTGTGGAAACAGCAATAGATAAAAAACGGCTTACCCTGCTGTTTGGCTTCGCGGATAAAATCGATGGTTTTCTGGCCGGTGGTGGCGGCATCGTTCCCGCTGCGCAGTAACGTGTTCGTACGCGCTTCCTCGAATGAAATATTGTAAGCCCCATTGGCCGCCGGCGTTTTTCCTTCAGGCGGTGGGTAGATCCAATACATATCGCTTTTTAACGTAGCTTCCGCCTCGGCAATGGCATTCGTATCGTTCGCGGCGACGGCGGCGTCGTACTGCGAAAGCAGGTTGTTATAAGGGTCCCCGGTATTTACGACGTTGTAGGTGGAATGGCAATGGTCGAATCCGGCATCCCACGGCGGACGGTAATAACTTCCCGCCGTCGCCGCATCAAAACCGCCGACATGCCATTTTCCAACGTGCGCAGTATAATACCCAAGCGGCTGGAGATATTCCGCCAGGGTCTTGTTGCTGTGCGGAATCGCGGCTTCACCGGGATTGAGTGGCGAAGTAATGTTCATGCGCCAGTTGCTGCGCCCGGTCAGCACCGTGGCACGGGTCGGGCTGCAGACCGACGCCGCGGCATAGAAGCGATCGCAACGTAGCGATTCCGCCGCCATGGCATCAAGCTCGGGGGTTTTCAGCGTCGGGTGGCCGTTGTAGCCGACGTCGCCCCATCCCTGGTCGTCGGAAATGATATAAATAATGTTGGGTCGGACAGCTTGTTTCCTGCCCAGCACGGTCAATTGGTAGGCCCCCGCTGCACTGGCGGCTCCCACCGCAGCCGTCATGCACTTTATAAAGTTGCGACGCTTCATTTAATATTCCCTCTGGACTTCAACGTGGATAGTCAACAAATGGACGTTTCCAAGGGTCTGAAATTCCCATCCGTCGGCCATTCCCGGAAATAAAGAAAGACCGCACGAAGCGGCCTTTGACTGAGGTTTACCAGACTGAATTCTAAAACTTTCGCTTTTTTTTGCGCGCCAAAAGAAGCCCGGCACACGCTGCAGCAATCAAGCTAATGCTCCCCGGTTCGGGAACAACATCGAAAGTCATCCCTTTAAAGGCGGAGCGGTTTCCGGTGTCCCGATCGTAACCGAAACCAAATTGGTCCCCGTTACCCAGAATAATGTTGAGGCTGCTTACGTCCGTAGTGAAGGTTGTCGTATCGACCATGGTAAGGCCGGCACCATAATACAAATCAATACGATCCCCATTATTATCCCTAACCTCGAACGACTTCAGAACAAAACTCTGCCCGGCATCTAAACCACTGATGGTAAAGTGAATAATCTCAGAATCTACGATACCCGACTGTGCACCGCTGAATCCCACACCTTGCCCCAGGGGAGACACACCCTGAGAGACGCCTGCGTTGAACCTGAACCTGAAGGTATTGTTTGTCGGCCCATTTTGTGTTCCTGAATAATCCGTCGTACTGTAGCTCGGCGAGCTGGGATCAAAGCCGAAGCCGGCCTCCATGCTCATCGAAAAGGTATCGTTCGCTGTACCGGATCCAGACAGGGCAACCCAGTCGTTAAAACCGGCGTCATCGCTTGAAGTGGAAGTTCCAACTGTGCCGGCCGTGGTATTGAGCGACCACGCGATCGAGTCCTCATCAGGAGCTCCGGTTACGGTATTCGTGCTCTGGTCGAATCTCCATGAAAAGTCCGCCATAGAGACGGCTACGCTAGCCATTAGCGCAATGAATATCATTATGCATCTCTTATTCATAATTGTGGGTATCCCCTTCACTGGACTAACCCCCATATGTTGTGGTATCAATCCATAA
>CAZWZW010000245.1:1488-4497 GCA_964639125.1 uncultured Verrucomicrobiota bacterium | reverse complement strand
ACCAGCACCGACACAACGAGAGTCTTTATCAATAACTTTTTCATTTCCTGAATACCCATTATTTTTCAATTTCTTCGTGAATGCGCACCGGACCGATCAGGCCGGAGGGGCGTAAGGCATCGTTCTTTTTCGGGTGCACGTTCTTAACATGGAACTGGAAGGTCTTGCGCTGACTACTGGCAGGAAGCGGCTGGCCGTCACGAATCTGGTTATAGATTTTCTTATCATACGGAAACGCCGCATCGCCAATCATGCGGTTGATCCAAAGATTCGTGACCTCGATCTCCAGCTGGTTATTCCCCGGCTTTGCCGCCGTGCTGATATCCACCTCGAACGGCGGACACCACAGCAATCCCAGATACTTGCCGTTGAGCTTCACCCGCGCCATCACATCGACCTGACCGAGGTCGAGCTTCAGCGATGCCCCTTTGCGAATCTCTGGAAGCGTGAAGCTTTTGCGATACACCGCACTGCCGGAAAAATATTTGATCGCTTCGTCCGCATGTTCATTCCACGGACTCAGCGTGTCGAATTTGACCGGTGCTGCAGGTCCCCAGTGGGGATCGAACGCGACGGACCAGTCGGTATTCAAGGCCATCAATTCCTTGGATTTAAGTGGCGCAGAGGTCTTCCCTTTTGAGGAGGTCGACTCGCGGAATACCACAAACAGCGAGCCAGTGGCGGGCATATCAAAGCGCACTTCAGTCCGTCCATCGTCGAGCGCCTTCCAATTCCGTGCGTCCTGAGTGTTCCCGGTCAGTGGATCCCAGAGCTCGGGCTGCTTGCCGCTGATGCGGAAGGTCGCGGTTACCGCGCGGGCTTCCTCTTTCTGGTTGGAGAGGAAATAGAAATCATCCGCTCCGATACGATGGTGGTTGAAGAACACCGACTCGGGCAGCTCGCAGTCTTTGGTCAGTTTCGCGACCGCAGCATCAAAGGCTTCGGGTGGTTGGATCAGGCCGCTGTCCCAATATTTCTTCACCAACGCGGCCAGCTCTGCATCCGCCTGTTCATGATTCGAGTAGGACGGTGAGCGCAACGGCTTCGGAGCAAAGATTTTCGCCCCCTGGTCGGCGAGCTTTCCGATCTTGGCCACCCGTTCAGGAAGCATCAAGTCCGCGCGCTTGAACAGTAGGAGTTGATAGCCTGTATCCAAGCGTTTTCCTTTATGGGTGACCCGGATCACGCCCTCGTCATCCACCGAAAGGTCGTCCAGCGAGGCCATGCCGCCGAGATCAAAACTGAGGCCGGGGATTTCGTTCATGTCTGGCTGTTCTTTTCCCCCTAAAAAGCTGATAAATCCTCGCTCATCTCCGTAGAGAGCAAGCACATCGGCCTGATAGGTGCCCGACTGCATCAGGAACTGACAGCGGGCAATATAATCCATCCAGTCGCGGGACTTAAGGAACCAGGTATTGTTGCGGTGAAAGTTACCGCCAAACCGTCCGAACACCATGCCGGGCTGAACCGAATCGTGAAAGGGCTGATGGGAAAACGAGTGGAAGTAATACCGGTTAACGCCACGGATAAAGGCGAGATCGCCATCTTTCTTCAGCCCCCCGGGATGGGCCTTCCAATCCCCGCTCATGGCGGTGAATGCCTCAGCGCCGACGATCGGATTGCCTGAAAGATGTGCACCGGAAGAGACAATCTGCGAAGTCCAGACCCAAAGGGTCCGATCCGGGTTATTCTGCCAGAACTCCGTCATGGGCACATCCGCCATCAGGGTCATTTTCGCCGCATCAAACGTGCCGGTTCCATAGGGCTCAACGGCAACCTTGAATCCTTGCTCACGGCATTTTTCTGCAAAAGTTCCGAAATAGTTTTCATGCATCAATTCCGAAACCGTCACCCGCAGATCCCAGAAAACCCGTTCCGTGGTTTCCGTATTCTCGAGAACCCGTCCGGTCAGCGCCACCATCATCGGCAGTAGGTCATACCCACGCCGTTGATGGAATTCCTCTGCAAAGCGTTCTGTCCAGTTCTGCATTCCGACCTCATAGCTGTCGATGAGGATATCCGTTAACGAGGAGGTGCCTGCCGCATCCTGAATCAATTTTTCAACAAAGGTGTTCCAGTGGAATTCGACCGCATCCCGGCTAAGCTTGTCGACTTCCAGGCCCTGGCCACCGTTTGCCGCGGTTTTGTTGAGCGAACCGATGGATCTGTACCCGAAACGCAACACCGTCCACTCGCCTTTTTCAGGGGTCCAATCCAGCGTACCGTCCGCCTTCATCCGGTGGGTCACATCCATGACTTGATCCGCCTTAATCACGGCGCTTGCCGGAGCGCTTTTCAGTTCGGGCACGAAGAGGTCGGCTTTCGATGCCCAATCATAGAGCCCTTTCATCAGCCAATTCTCAATACGGTATTCCGCATTCTTCGGCGTGGGGAATGCCAGCACGGCTATGTCTTTATAATAGTCAATCTTCATCCGTTTAGGCGTTATCTTTCCGCGAAAATCCCCTTTGGACAACACCACGGGTTGCGCGTTGGACGGATTGACCTGCGCTTCACTCCACACCACCATTTTCATGGACTTGTCCGGGGTAATCCATGGCCCACCGGAATTCGCCCAGCCGGAACAATTGTGAATACCTGCTTCCAGCCCCAGGCGATCCGACTCGGAGAAGGCAAACTTCACCATCTCATGAAATTCCGGCGTGTTGTGTACGATGGCCCCGGCCGGCGTCTGCCAATTCAAATCAAACAACTGAAAACCGGCAATGCCCACTGCCTTCATCGATTCCAGGTCTTTGGTGATGCCTGCTTTGGAGATATTACCGTTTTGCCAATGCCACCAGGTGTAAGGCTTTGCTGAGTCCGGCGGCGACTTGAAGGATTCTTCAAGGGGCTGTGCCTGCAGCAACGTCCCCATGAACAGGGTCATCGTCATCGTTATGATCGTTCTAATCGTTCTATTTTTCATACCAATGGGTCTCCTTGTGTTCACAGCCGCAAAAATTAAACCTAATCGCTTCATCTTATTTCCCTTGTTCATTTCTTTTT
>CAZWZW010000245.1:0-1388 GCA_964639125.1 uncultured Verrucomicrobiota bacterium | reverse complement strand
TGTGGCCACCTTCTCCGGATACTGGCTCGACAGGTCAGTGGTTTCTCCGATGTCCTCTGCCAGGTTATACAGGCGATAGGCATGTTGACCCTCTTCACCCTCATGGAATAGGCGGATTAACTTCCAATCGCCGGCATGGACGCAGACCGAGTCGGGAAGCCAGTCCGGCACATGTGGAGCATAGGGGAAGTAGGTGAAGATGGCGTCTCTGTCCAGTTTGCCGCCCTTCAGAACAGGCAGGATGTCGATGCCATCCACCACATGATCAGCGGGCACATCGAGCCCCAGTTGTCGCGCAAAGGTCGGATAGAAATCTGAAGCCTGAATCGGCTCGTCACTCCGGCTGCCTGGTGCCGTGACCCCCGGCCAAACCACAACGGCGGGAACCCGGATTCCACCTTCATAAATGGTTCCTTTCCCTCCGCGCAGGGGACGGTTACTGGTCGCCGATGGCGCGTCAGGGAGCTTTGCATACATATGCCCGCCATTGTCCGAGTAGAAAACAATAATGGTATTATCCGCGATGCCGGCGGCATCCACCATGTCGATTAGGGACCCCACCGCATCATCAAGCGAGTGAACCATCGCCGCATAGATTGCGGAGCGCTGTGCGTCCTTGGGGTCGATCTTCTTGCGGTACATCTCGATCAGCTCCTCCTTCGCGTCAAACGGTGCATGCACCGAGAACTGCCAATAATTCATAAAGAAGGGGCGCTCGCTTTGCAGCGAGCCGAACCATTGAATCGCCTCCTGCGCCATGCGATCCTCGATGTGTTCTTTGGGTTGATTGGCTTTGAGCTCTTTATAATTCCAGGGCGCAATATAGCCACCGGCGGGACCTGAGCCGGCCGCATGAGGGAGACTCACGTCGAAGCCATGATTCAGAGGGACATACGGATCCTTCCCCAGATGCCATTTGCCAAAATGAGCCGTCTGATAGCCCTTGGCTTTGAAGAGTTTTCCCAGCGTCGGGAAGTTGGTATCGAGCCGGGTCACCGACGACACGCTCCTGGCTTTGACTCCGGGGGGCGCACTTGCATCGACAACGGCTTTGAGACGTGCCACTGGCGTGTGGTGCTGAGGTCGCGTTGATCCGTGTCGTGCCGGGGTCTGTCCGGTGAGCAGGCTGGCGCGCGTGGGTGAACACAGCGGACTATTGGAGTACGCTCGATTGAACGTCATCCCCCGCTTGGCCAGACGCTCAATGTTCGGAGTCGGATAGAGCTTGGTATGGCCGTACAGGGTGGTATCGGCCCAGCCCAGGTCATCGGCCAGGATAAATACCACATTCATTGGCGCCTTCTCTTGCGCGCTGGCGTTGATACAGCAGCAAACCAGAAGAGCGCCTGCCATTAGTGATGTTTTCAAATTCATACTTTTATCTTTTT
>CAZWZW010000244.1:0-4529 GCA_964639125.1 uncultured Verrucomicrobiota bacterium | reverse complement strand
GTTCAGGTGCCGACTTCTTCGACGGGACAGGGAATAATAATCCTTTAGGAACCGACGCCGGAATTATCAGGACCCGTAATGCTGAGACGACTGCATTCCTAGTGAAGGATACTTCGGTAGCAGGCGAATACCAGGAAAACACCCTGCGTGGTATTTGGCAGTGGCAATCAGCTCCGATGGCATACCGCCGGGCTCGTCTTCTGGCCAACACAAGTAATGGGCAGGGCCTGAGGGTTGAACAGGTAAATGGTCTGTCCACCAACTGCGCGGCACTCTTCTATGTCCAGCAGGATGAATTGGATATCGCAGGAACGCTCGATCTTACCAGTGCGCCTTACACCTTTGAGGTGCAAGACAGTAAGCTTTCGGCTGCGGATCTGACCACCAATGCTCCTGCAATGCGTGCCGCGGTGCGGCAGGGCGGGGTTTGGTATGTCAGTGAAACGGCCATTACTGGCGCGGGAACACTGCTTGTCGAAGATCTGGGTGCCGAGAACTGGACGGTGCTCACTCCGGCCGTGGAAGGGGTATCCACCAGCTACATGAGCGTCGACGGACAGGCTTATGCCCCGGTTTCGCTCACTGCGGTTGATGCGATCGGCTGGTTTGCGGTGAACTTCGAAATTTCACTTGTGAATGTCGTGAAGCTGTTGGTTTCGGATGCCTCGAACATCTCCGGCTACCAGTTCTGGGAAGCTGGAAACCTGCTACTGCCACCTTCCATGGGGGTGGATACAGATTCAGACGGTAAGGTTAACCTTTGGGAATTCGGCTTGAATGGCGATCCGAATGACGGTGGAAGCCTCGGAGTTGATCCCACCTCGGAACTGGTGAATATCGGCGGCACGAACTATGTGAAGTATGTTCACCTGCGCCGCAAGGGTACGAACCTGGGTATCGACTATAAGCTGAAAGACACCGTTAATCTGGTCTTTATCCCGATGACCAATGATGCAGCGGTGGCGTCGCAGTCTGTCGGTGACTATGATGCGAACTATGAGTCGGTCACCAACCTGATCCCAACGACGGAAAACGAAAAGTTCATCCGTCTCCAGCTCGAACAACTGTAGGTCCTATTCGAACAGGATCCTCGAAAGCCCCGGTTCGCCGGGGCTTTTTTCATTTTGAGATTGCGGTATGCCCGGGAGCTTTGGGTACTGTAATAAATAGGGAAGTCCTGTTTAGATCCCTTCGTGCCAACTGAATACATATAATGAGCTCTGTTTGATGCTCTAAAAGAAAAGAGGGAAAATCAGATGAAATATGTACTCCGGTCGGTTTCCGTCGGGCTGCTTCTGGCAGCCCATTCGTTCGCAGTAGATTATTATGTGGCCACGAATGGGAGCGATTCCGCTTCAGGTTCTCTGGCTCAACCCTTCGCCACAATACAACATGCGGTTGGTGTGATGAGCGCCGGCGACACATGTTACATCCGGGGCGGAAGTTACCACGAAACGGTCAGTATGGCCGGAATAAATGGTTCCAGCGGGAATCCGATTACTCTCAAGAACTATAACGGGGAAACGGTGACGCTGGATGGGCGTATTGCGATTACATCCGGCTGGACGCAGCACAGCGGCAATATCTACAAGACTACATTGGCAGAAGATGTCTGGCAGTTGTGGGTGGATGAGCAGCCCCAGACGCTGGCTCGTTTTCCGAATGTGGAAGCTTGGTCCGATCTATTGTGGAAGCGTGTGGAAAGCCGTCGCGTGGAAGCGTCGGCAGGCGTCAATGGAACGATGGTCGACGATCCCAATGACGGGCATGCCGACACCTTGGCTGCTGCCAGCGTATCATTCGACGATTGCGTCGCGGTCATGAACCTGCGCAACTGGACCACGTATGCGCGATTGGTGCAGAATCACACAGCAGGTAGCGATACATTTAATTACGATCTCGCTGCAACCTATAGCACAAGCAAGAGAGCACGCTATTTTCTGGAGGGTGGCCTGAATGCCGCCGAACTGGTGATGCTCGACTCCGCAAAGGAATGGGCATTCGATGAATCTTCAAAAACCCTGTACCTCTGGGCGGATGATGGCCAGAACCCCAATGGCCGCACCATTATGGCCAAGAATCAGGACTTTTTTTTCACGGGCGACCAAAGCACAACCTTTATCACGCTGGATGGCCTGAAGTTTCTGGGAACCACCGCCAGTTTTTCGCGCTCCAAATCCATCGTGGTTCAAAACTGCACCTTTGAATATCCGAGTTTCTCAAAACGCGCTCTCGGTAGCATCGAAGGGCCGGAAGGAGGGCTTATGCTTGGGGGAACCGGTGGAGATCCGAACCAGAACTGCACGGTCTACAACTGCGAATTCCGGTATGTCGACGGCCCGGCCATCTACTATAAAAACGGCCACTTTATGACCATCGAGAACAATTTTTTCTACATGGTGGACTATGGTTGCCTGAACGAAGGATACACGCTGAACGGCAATCAAGGCAACGGCACCGTCTATAGATTCAACACCATTGATACCTCCGGCGATTCGGAAAGCTGCCGTATGCACATGGTTGATCCGCTTACTTATCCGCTTACGGCAGAGTGGAACTACCATACCCGATGCGGACTGTTGCAGACGGATGGATCGTCGCTTCAGATTGGACCCACCTCGGTCAACGGCTCGCTCATCCAGTATAACTGGTTTATCGACAACGATCGTTATGGCATGCGGTTTGATGGCACACCAAACGGAGGAAATGACGGTACCGTCTTCCGGAATATATCGCGACAGAGCGGAAATAAAGGTTTCCGCCTGAAGGGTGATTTCCACCATGTCATGAACAATGTAGCCGTCAATGTTAGCGGGGGCTTGAATGTGCCCATTGAAAAGGGTGGAAATGCCAATACTGAAACCTACAACAATGCAGCGGATGCACTTACCGATTGGCCGATTCCCGGAACCGCCAGTGCCAACTATAACGCGCAGGCGGAAATCAAGGATATGCGCGATCTGTTGCGTGATCCGGACAATCTTGATTTCCGTCCGCGGGCCGATGCGGTTGAGCTGATCGATCAAGGCGACGTGATTGCTGGATTTACCGACACCTATAACGGTGCAGGTCCGGATATCGGAGCCTATGAGTTTGATGATACAAGCTATTTCATTCCGGGGCGCCGCCTGCCGGAAGCCTCGCATCCGGTTCCGCCAAATGCATCGGCAACGGCAAAATCAGATGCCGATCTGATGTGGCGCCTGGGTAAAGATGCCCTTTCGTATGATGTCTACTTCGGAACGCAATCCGGAAATCTGACATTCCAGGGTAATCAGTCGAACAATATCTTTAATCCGGGAGCCTTGACCGAACAGCAGACCTATTACTGGCGCGTGGATACTATTACTCCAGCCGGTACCATCACGGGCGAGGAATGGAGTTTCACGGTGGCTGAGGTCATCCCCACGGAAATCGTTACGCTGAATCCGGTGGCTGATTCCTACGCTGAAAATACGAGTTCAGGTCAAAACTTTGGTACCGATACCAAGCTTGAGTTACGCACCATTGAAACCGGCTCAATCACGCGCCACGGCTACCTGAAGTTTGATGTAAGTGTGTCGAACACCATTGTCTCGGCAAAGTTGAAACTGCATGCAGTTGACAAAATTACCGGCGGGGTGGCCGTGCAAGGAGTTTCGAACAACAGCTGGTCTGAAACCGGCATAACCTGGAACAATGCGCCGACCATTGACGGTGCGGTGCTCGATAGCACCGACACCATTGATGCAGGAGTCTGGGTAGAGCTGGACGTGACCGGCCTGATCACGAACAACGGTACCTATACAATAGGCCTTATCCGGGGGCCGAAGGATTCAAACCGGGGACTTCACAGCCGTGAAAGCGCCTTTGCGCCGGAACTGATCGTGGAATATGCATCCCAGGCTCCAAACCAACCGCCGGCCTTTACCGCTGATCCGTTCAGCAAAGTCAACGCCGATGAAAGCGTAGCCTACAACGGATCCATCGCGACCGACGCTTCCGACCCGGAATCCGATCCGATGACCTTCTCGAAGGTATCCGGCCCGGACTGGTTGAGCGTGGCAACCAACGGAACTCTTTCCGGAACTCCGGGCGCGGGCGACGTGGGCCTATACCCCTTTACGGTTCAGGTTGCCGCCACCGGCGGCAGCGATACGGCCACGTTGAACATTACCGTGGTCATCGCTCCTCCTACAACGGTTGGTGACATCTCCTCCAGCTTTGACGGCGGAAATATGATCATTAATTGGATCGGTGAAGAAGGCGGGACTTATGCTCTTCAATATACGACGAATCTGACTGCGGGAACATGGAGTAATGTGGTTGAAGGCGTTACTGGTGTCGGCATGATTAACGTGACCAACGATACCATGGAAGCCAAAGCCTTCTACCGGGTAATTCTCCAGTGAAATCTCCACATCAACAGTGTCGGTTATCCGATGCTGTTTTTGAAAACCCGCATTCGTGCGGGGGATTTTTTGAAAAGGGTGAGCGGTTTTTTATGCATGAGCTGTCTAACTTGAGCGTGTTAAACGTAGATATGAATT
>CAZWZW010000243.1:0-4539 GCA_964639125.1 uncultured Verrucomicrobiota bacterium | reverse complement strand
ATCAAAAGCCATCCCGCAGCAGGGTTTCACCACAAAAAAACAAGAAGAACCAAAATTATCCAGATAATCCTGTTATCCGGTCGAAAAAACACCGTTCACCATAAAAATATTCGAAGAGCCCCTTTTTGACCCTTTTTGTCGTTAAAGGCACGGACGGAACGCGCACCTTCACCTTGCGCAGGCGACCGGAGTATGATCATTTCGAGTTGCGTTTCCGTATGCGGCGCAACAGCTCCGCTTCGCCGGGCACCGATGAGGTGGTGATCGACAACCTCCGGCTCGAAAAGGAACAGCTGTTCTAACCATCCGTTGAGACGCGGATAAATAAAGAGACGTTTAGTCTTGAATGAACCGGCTTCCTGCGGAGTTTTCCGCAGGAAGCTTTTTCATCTACCTATTGACACCGCGGCGGTTTAGCGTATTTTTTCAGCCTCTGGAAATAAAAGGATTTAAACATGGGTAAGAAGAAAACCGACGAGAAAAATGTGAATGACGAAGCAACCGTTGCGGCTGAGGAGTTGGCGGATCAGGTTGCCGCCGAGGCAGAGGAGCTTCCCGATACCGAAATCATTGAAGAAGACGCCGCTCCGGGGGTTGAAGAGGAAGAGGAGTCGCTGCGCGATCAGTTTGTGCGCCTGCAGGCGGACTTTGCCAACTTCCGTAACCGTACGCAGCGTGAACGCGTTGAACTCTACCAGCGCGCCAATGAGGATCTGCTTCTGGAGATTTTGCCGGTACTTGATCACTATGAAATGGGATTGCAGACGGCGGAACAGCACGATGCCGACCAGGCCGTTGTCGATGGCTTTAAGATGGTATACGACCAGTTTCAGAACGTATTGAATAAGTTTAAGCTGGAGGCCATTGAGGCCGTCGGCGAAGAATTTGACCCGCACAAGCATGAAGCGCTGACGCATATGCCTTCGGATGAATATCCGGCCGAAGTCTGCTCCAATCAGGTTCGCCGGGGCTATCTGTTTGGCGATAAGTTATTGCGTGCTGCACAGGTGGTCGTCTCAAGCGGCCCTGCCAAGACCAACGAAGGAGAGGGTTGATTCATGGCCGAGAAACGCGACTATTACGACATCCTGGGGGTTCCCCAGAACGCTTCGGCGGATGAAATCAAGAAGGCCTACCGCAAGGTGGCCATGAAACACCATCCCGACCGGAATCCGGGCGACAAGGCGGCAGAGGATAGTTTCAAGGAGGCCTCGGAAGCCTACGAGGTCTTGAGCGATTCCGATAAAAAAGCACGTTATGACCAGTTTGGTCATCAGGCCTTTGCTCCCGGTGGCGGCGGCTTCGGCGGTGGCTTTGGCGGCGGCTTCCATGATGCCTCGGATATTTTCGAGCAGGTTTTTGGTGGCGGTTTCAATATCAACGATTTGTTTGGTGGCGGCGGTGGACGCCGGCGCAACAATGGTCCTGCACGGGGATCCGACCTTCGCTATGATCTGGACGTCGATTTTGAAGAAGCGGTTTTGGGATCGCACCGCACGCTTACGCTGCCGGTCAGCGAAAGCTGCGGCCGTTGTTCCGGTAGTGGTGCCGAGCCGGGAACCTCAAAGAAAACCTGCCCGACTTGCGGTGGGCGCGGCCAAGTTACCGCGGGGGGGGGATTTATTCAGTTTTCCCAGACCTGTCCGGCCTGCGGTGGCGCGGGTGAAACACTCGATACACCTTGCCGCGACTGCAACGGCGTGGGGAGTGTGAAGAATCGCCAGAAGATTAAACTGCGCATTCCGTCGGGTGTCGATTCCGGTTCGCGGCAGCGTCTTCCCGGCAAAGGGGAATCCGGCCAGCGTGGCGGACCTGCCGGGGATCTGTTTATTGTTTTTCATGTACGTGACCATGAATTCTTCAAGCGAAGTGATCTGGATATCTACTGCGAGGTTCCCGTGCCATTCAACATTGCCATGCTGGGCGGCGAGATCGAAGTTCCGACCATCCATGGCGGGGCCAAGCTAAAGATTCCGGCGGGGACAGAAAGTGGGAAGATTTTCCGTCTGCGGGGGCAGGGCGTTTCCGATAGTGCCCATGGCCACGGTAAGGGCGATCAAAATGTGATGGTTAAAATCGAGGTGCCCACCCGGCTTTCCGGTAAGGAAAAGAAAGCCATGCAGCAGCTTTGTGATCAGCTTCACGATAACCATTTTGAAGAAACTATCCAAGTGAACAAGGTTGCGCAGAAGTTCTACGAGCGCAAACGCAAGCTCGAAGAGGAGTAAGTCGTTAACCACAAAATGCACAAGATACGCAAAAAGGAATCGACTGTCGGTTTTGTGATTTTTGCGGTTCTTGTGGTTCAGGTTGGGTTGAATGAGAATTAATTCGCTAGTCGATGCAACGGAACTGAAGAAAGACCGGGTTGTGCTCTCTTCGGAGGAGTCGCATCATCTCGCCCGGGTTCTGCGGGTTCAGCCCGGGCAGGAGCTGATTCTGTTTGATGGGCAGGGGAACGTTGCAGAATCCATCGTTGAATCCGTTAGCAAGTCGGTTGTTGAGGCAAAAGTTTTTAAGCGCTCTGCATTCCCCCGGCCCGCTGTACAGATCGATTTGTTTCAGGCACTGCCGAAACCGGATCGATGGGATCTGGTGTTGCAAAAGGCCGTCGAGCTGGGGGCTTCGAATATCTATCCACTGCTTACACAGCATACCGAATTCCGCCCCAACGACAAAAAGATGGCCCGCTGGCAAAGGATTGTGCTCAATGCTGCTCAGCAAAGCGAAGTCCGCTGGCTCCCGAAACTCCACCCATTGGAACCGTTCGGTGCCATGCTTCCGGAACTTGCTGATTATGACCTCGTCTTGATCGGTTCGCTCTTCGACGGGGCAAAGCCCTTTCGCGAACTCGAAATGACCGGCAAAAGGAAGGTGGCGCTGTTGATTGGGCCGGAAGGCGATTTTACCTCGGAAGAGGTTAAAGCCGCCGTTTCCGCGGGCGCAACGCCTGTTTCCTTCGGGGATCGAATCCTGCGGACTGAAACCGCCGCAATTTTTGGTTTAAGCGTTCTCGCCTATGAGCTACTTTAGCACTTCATTTTTTACACCGCGAATAAACGCAAACGGACGCGAACATTATGGAAACAAAAGTTGTTGCTTTGGCGAACCAGAAGGGTGGGGTGGGAAAAACCACTACCGCAATCAATTTTTCGGCCTGTCTGGCGGAAAAACGTAAAAAGACATTGCTCGTCGACCTCGACCCACAGGCCAATGCCACCAGCGGTCTGGGCTTGGAAAAAGGTTTTGGTTCGAGCGTTTTCCCGGCGTTGCTTCGCGAGGCCGAGGCCCCGAGTCTGGTCAAAGAAACCGGCATTAAGAATCTCGATATTATTCCGTCCGAGCTTGATCTTGCCGGTGCAGAAATTGCCATCGCTCGGGAGGACGACTATCTCCACCGTCTTAAAGAAGCGATGGAGCCGATCATCGCCAGCGGCATATACGACTATATCGTGCTCGATTGCCCCCCTTCGCTGGGCATCCTGTTTATGAATGCGCTCAACATGGCCGATGAGGTCATTATTCCGATCCAATGCGAATATCTTGCCCTCGAAGGGCTTGGTGTGATGGTCGACATTGTGAACCAGATTCGTGATGCCGGAAACCCACATTTGCACATCAGCGGCATTCTGATGACCATGTACAATGTCAGCACCAATCTTTCGCAACAGGTTGTGCAGGAAGTCGTAAAACATTTTGGTGACCGGGTCTTCGAAACCCTCATTCCTCGGAATGTGCGTCTCAGCGAGGCCCCCAGCTTTGGGAAGCCAATCACGCAATATGATCCCAATTGCGTTGGCGCAGCAGCGTACCGCAGCTTGGCCAAGGAATTCCTCAAACGCCAGAAGGAAACCGAGTCTGCGGTGGAAACACTTCCGCCAACACTGTCTCAGGTCGTTTCTTCCGGTGAATCTGCGACAGAAAAGGGCTTGCCCATTTCAGAGTAAATAATTACCTTCTTTGCTCTTTCGCAGATGGAGCACACCCTGTTCCATCAACGCGATTCCGGAGGAATGGCTGAGTGGTTGAAGGCGCGCGATTCGAAATCGTGTGGGCAGCAATGTCTCGGGAGTTCGAATCTCCCTTCCTCCGCCATCCTTTTTTAAGGGGATGCGAGCCTCCGCTCTTTATAGACAGAAAGAAACGTTCTCCACGGTTTTTCGTCCGGCAGGAGTATTCATCCGCGATTTTCTGGTCGGTCCAGTTTGAGCCATCGGCATCGGCCGCGAGCAGCACTTGCGCCCTGCGCACTTTTTGCGAGGAGCCCTTGAGCTTTTTTAGCACGGACTTGAGTACATTGCATTCCTCATCAGTAAGACGAACGATATATTTGTTCTCCATGGCGCTACCTCTATGTTTTGAAAATCATGAAGGAATACGCGTAGCATTGAACCCCTAATATTTAAAAATGACAGTGCACTGGCCGGGATCCGTGAGGCGTTGGGCTTTTTATCCATAGTTTCATTTCCATAGAAATCCTGAGTGCTTTTGTTTGTGTTAGAAAAAGGTTCTTCTGGTTTTTTTATGGTGGAGGGGCAG
>CAZWZW010000242.1:0-4588 GCA_964639125.1 uncultured Verrucomicrobiota bacterium | reverse complement strand
ATGATGATCCCGAAAACGCTGAGCCCGCTCTGGCTCTTCTTTGCATTTTATATTATTTACCTGATGGGCTCGGCATTGGAGCGGGAGTGGGGCGCATTTCGCTTTAACCTGTTTATCCTTTGCGGGTATCTGTTCACCGTGGCCGCCGCATTTGTTGTGCCGGCGGCAATTATTTCCAACTATTATTTTCTCGGAGCGGTCTTCCTTGCATTCGCGACATTGTTTCCCAACTTTGAGTTTCGCCTATTCTTTATCCTTCCGGTAAAGGTCAAGTGGCTGGGCTGGTTGACGGTAGGGATCTATATGCTGACGCTGTTGACGGCCGATCCGGGAAGCCGCATGTGCGTGGTGGCGGCTTTTGCAAACTATCTGCTCTTTTTCGGGAAGGATATTTTTAACAACCTGAAAGCAGGGCAGCGACGCAAGGCGTTCGAAACTGAACGCGCTGTTGCCGAAGCGCAACCCCTGCACATCTGCGCCGAGTGCGGCGCGACGGACAAGAGTGATCCAACCCTTCATTTTCGCTATTGTTCAACCTGTGGAAATTGCTATTGCGAAAAACATATCGGCACACATGAACATGCATAGAGGGTGGAAGGTTTGTGTCGGTTAGCTGATTAACAAGGAATTTAGATGTTGGAGGAATCCGTGAATACAATACTCAATCAGGCTGTTTTGTTTACCAAGCCGCTTCATCATTTGAACCTTTCACTGACCCCTGTAGAATTGGATGCCTTGGCTCGTACTTTTTTTGAGCAGCGGGGTTTTCGAATCATAAACTCAAGACGGGTGGGGGGGGGAGAGCTTGCCGAACGGGAAATCATCAGGGAGCACTACCTGGTCTACAGCCGCGCTTCGTATATCACCACGCCCGGTGAACTTGAGCTTTCGGATGACGCCAAATCCCGGTTTAAGGCGGGATTTGGCAGGATCTGGGCGAGTGAAGTGGATGCCGGTCGCATTCAGGGAAATCCGCAAATTCTTGCCGACAAGGGAATCACCGCGAACGACCTTTTCCTTTTATGGAACAAGCAGTTTGCTGAAAAAAAGACGCAGAAGCTGCAGGATGGTGTCATCATGGCCTGGCTCGAGGATCTGGATTGCTATTGTATCAACGCATTTTATCCTGCCATGGAGGAAAATTTTTATCATCCGGCAACGGAGATCGACTACTATGTTGTCGAATTTGACCCCAAACCGGTCTCTTGGGCGGACTTCCGCAGGCAGGTGCTGGGAGTAACCGATGCGAGCAGAGCTGAGCCGAAAAGTTTTCGCGGACAGCTGTATGCGGCACATCCTGTGGAATATCCCGGCCGCGACAATTTTGTGCATGGTAGTGCCGGGCCGTTTGAAGGGTTTGTCGAACGTGCGATTCACGAGCCCGATTTCGACATGAAATCCAGTCCGGTGGGCCTCTATTTGTCTGGCCGAGGCCTCACCCTTGAACGTTTCAGGCAGTGGAAAACGGCTCAATCCACCACTGAACTAGGCTCCGTGTTCGACGCCACAGAAGAGCGTAACACGGCAGAGGTTCTGAAAATCCTGGAGGGAGTGGAGTTTTAATCGCCGCTTTTGCGGGCTATTATTGTTCCTTTTTCTTGTTTTTGGACTTTGCTTGGAGGGTACGCTTCCGCTAAGTTCCCCCCTTATTTTACCGAGGGATATCGGTTTATTCCGGCTGTACATATAATTTAAATGGAGTTTTTGATGAGAAAGAAAATCATTGCTGGTAACTGGAAGATGAACAAA
Organism: uncultured Verrucomicrobiota bacterium; assembly: GCA_964639125.1. Classification (GTDB taxonomy): domain Bacteria; phylum Verrucomicrobiota; class Kiritimatiellia; order Kiritimatiellales; family Pontiellaceae; genus Pontiella. The sequence continues at coordinate 2,839 of CAZWZW010000242.1, read as the reverse complement.
ACCGTCGAGGAAGCTGTTGAGCTGGCCAACGCGGTCAAGCTTGAGCTTGGCGACTGCACAGAGGTTGATGTCGTATTGTGCCCGCCGTTCACTGCCCTGAAGTCCGTAAGCGATGTGGTTTCCGAATCGCTCATCAACGTTGGCTCACAGAATATGAGCTCGGAAGAAGATGGCGCCTACACCGGCGAAATCTCCCACGGCATGCTCAAAGAACTTTTCGTTCGCTACGTAATTCTCGGCCACAGCGAACGCCGCGAATACTATAAGGAAACTGATTTCTGGATTAACAAAAAGGTCCACAAGGCGCTCGAAAAGAACCTCCGACCGATTCTGTGCGTGGGTGAAAAACTCGAAGACCGCGAGGGTGGAAACACCGAGCAGGTGGTCGAAGTGCAGGTGCGTGAAGGGCTCAAAGATGTTTCAGCCGATGCCTACACCGAACTGGTTATTGCCTACGAGCCGGTCTGGGCCATCGGAACCGGAAAAACCGCGACTGCCGAACAGGCGCAGGAAGTACACGCCTTCATCCGCGGAATTGTTAAGGACATGGTCGGTGAAGAAGCTGCAAATGCCGTACGCATTCAATACGGCGGAAGCATGAAGCCGGCAAATGCTGAAGAACTGCTGTCTCAGCCTGATATTGATGGCGGCTTGATTGGTGGCGCTGCACTGGACGCGACTTCGTTCGCGGGCATTGTTAATGCCGCGAAATAATAGAATAAAGGATGGGTTATGATTTTTATTAAGGCTCTGTTTGTAGTGGTTGAAGTGCTCTGCTGTCTTTTGCTGATCGGTATGATCCTGCTACAGAAATCTAAAAGCGAAGGCCTCGGGCTGGCGTTTGGCGCAGGTGCTGGAGAGTCGCTCTTCGGGGCGCGTGCCGGGAACGTGCTGACCAAAGCAACCGTCATTCTGGGCATTGTCTTCATGGCCAACTCGCTGCTTCTTGGAAATCTGTTTGCCCGGAAAGATAAGTCGCTGATGGATCAGGTGACGACGCCGCAGGCACAGCCCGCCGCACAGACCCTGCCCATCGAAGATCTGGGTCTAGCTACTCCGGCGACCACCGAAGTACCTGCGGAACCTCAAGAAGAAATGTAATCTTGAACCTTATTCCTTGAATGAGGTTTAAGCTTCCATTCCGACGACTCCCCATGGCCCTTTTCGTGGTCATTTCAGGGAGTCTTCTGTTTTCGGGGTGTGGCAGGGATCAATGGCAGTCGAAGTCCGGTAACGGGGAAACTGTTTCCTATTCGCAAACTTCGCGCATTCGTGGTCTGGACCCGGCAATAGCCGGCGAGGTTTCCTCGTCGATGGCAATTTCCCGGATTTATGAAGGCCTGCTGGAATACGACTATCTGGCGAGACCCTATACGGTAAAGCCGTTGCTGGCGGAAGCGATGCCCGAGATATCCGAAGACGGGCTTACCTATACCTTTAAGATTCGCAAGGGGATCTATTTTCAGGACGACCCTTGTTTTCCGGGGAGGAAAGGCCGTGAGCTGGAAGCCTCCGACTTTGTCTTTTCCATGTTGCGCGTGGCTGATGTTAAAAACGCGTCATCCGGTTTTTGGGCCTTCAACGGGCGCATCAAGGGCATCGGTATTTTTCACGAAGCTTCAAAACAACCTGAGCCGACCGACTACACCATACCGGTAGAAGGCCTGCAGGCTTCGGATAAATATACCCTGAAGATCACGCTCACCGAGCCCTATCCGCAACTGCTCTATATTCTAGCCATGCACTATGCCTTTGCCGTGCCGCACGAAGGCGTGGAGTATTATGGCAGGGGCTTTGTCAACCATCCCGTCGGAACCGGGCCGTATAGGCTGGTGAAATGGAGGCGCAATTCGCGTATCGAGTTTGAACGCAATCCGAAGTGGTCCGAAACGGGGCGCGTTGAAAAATATCCATCGGTGGGTACGCCCGAGCAGGAAGAGGCCGGCCTGCTCAAAAATGCTGGCCAGCAGATCCCTTTTACTGATCGTGTTGTGCAGTATGTGGTCGACGATACCACCACAGCATGGATGATGTTTCTGTCCGGTCGGCTTGATGTTTCGGCCATTTCGCGCGACAACTGGGACGCAGTCATCACGGGGGATAAGGAGTTGAACGACTCATTGGAGACCCGTGGCATCAATTTGGTGTCGTCTCCCACGATGGATGTTTTCTACCTGGGTTTTAACTGGGAAGATCCCGTTGTCGGGGAGAGCAATGACCCCGAACAAAACCTGCGCAACCGAAAACTTCGACAGGCGTTGAGTTGCGCGACGATGTTTCTCTGCTTAAGGGCCGGGAACTGAAAACCTATCGGCAGGAAGTGCAGATGGTTTTTCAGGATCCATACGGATCGCTCAACCCGCGCATAAAGGTGGGCAATGCAATTATCGACGTGCTGGAAGCGCATCGCATTGGAAAAAATACGGCTGAGCGTCGTGCACGCGTTTCCGACCTTTTTGATTCCGTGGGGTTGGACCCTAAATGGGCATGGCGCTATCCGCATGAATTTTCCGGGGGGCAGCGCCAGCGCATCTGCATTGCGCGTGCACTCGCCCTGAATCCCGATCTTCTCGTGGCCGATGAGCCGGTGTCAGCCACGACCTCGCCGTGGTACGCAATGTCTGCGACCGGGTGGCGGTCATGTTTAGCGGTGAAATTGTCGAGATGGGCAATGTCGTCGATGTGATCGACAACCCGCAGCACGAATACACCCGCAAGCTCCTCGCCGCCGTCCCCTCGTTTTAGCAAAAAACCACCCGGACGGACTCAAGCATTTAAAACAAAACCATAGCCACCTCGCTGGAGGGGCGCTCGCCGAGCGCCCGGGCGGAGGAAAAGA
>CAZWZW010000241.1:0-4658 GCA_964639125.1 uncultured Verrucomicrobiota bacterium | reverse complement strand
GAGCGAGCCAAAGATGCCCAGCTTGAATTTTTTGCCGAGCTTGGTCTCGATCTCCAGCAGGGTTTCCCGTCGTTCGGGATCCTTGCGGTCGGTGCCGATGAAGACGATATCGTAGTCGTGATCGGCACTGGCGAATGCGCGGTATTTTTCGATGGCCGGATGCACCATATTCGGGATGAACGCGGCGCGGCACCCTTTTTGGTTAAAGCTTTCGAGCTTGTCGCCGGCCGTAGTGGCGAAGAACGCGTCGAGCAGATCGAGCCGTTCATGTATAAATTCAAATTTAAATGCGCGTTCGCTGTAGAACCAGTCGCAGAACCACTGTGCAATTTTAATGTGGGGTTGGTGAGTGCGTATGATTTCCAGCGTTTCGCGGGTGATGGATTGGGAGTGTCCCAGCAGCAGAATGTCCGGATGGATTTTACGGCAGGTCTCTATGAGTGAATGGTTCGATTTGGCGGCACCTGCCCGCTTGCTGCTCGTCCAACTCATCTGCCGGCCAATGTCATGGACCGGGAAGGGGTAGATATAATGCCCGTTCTCACCGAATCCGAGGTGCACCTTCTGATCCATCGTATCGAACTTGTCGCCGCTCTTGTTGTAGTGGAAGTTGCAGGCGTGAACGATTCGCAGGCTGGAGAGGCCGTTGCTCATATCTCGTTGCGTCCTTTTTTCGCAAGGTGCCGCTCGTACATCTTTACATCCTTCAGCCAGCGGTTCGAGGCAATCACTGCCGCGCAGGCAAAGCCGTATACGCCTGCCCGGTACATTTTGTGCAGGATCCATTTTTTAAAGAGGTAGAAGGGAAATCCGAACAGGATGCGCAGCGCCAGCATCCCCTTGGGCTTCAGATGGGTTTCATTCGCTCGGACGGTGCTGACGCGGTTCATCTTGTTCATCTGCTGTTCGATGTCAGCGAAGGAATAGTGGAGCAGGGTTCCCTTGAGTTTTTGGGGCGTAATACCTTTCGGGACCTTGAACTGGTCCCACGCGGCGTGGGCGGGCATGCGTACGATGGATTTGTGGTAAAGCTTATTGCGCCGTGCCAGGCAGCAGTGGGTCCATACCGCGCCCTTCGGCACGGGGGGGACGGTGACGAGCTTGAGGCTGTAAATGCCCGGCTCCGGCTCATCGCCGGAAAAAAGCGTGTGGATTTCCTCCTGTAGTTCGAGACTGAGGATTTCATCCGCATCGAGGTCCAGAAGCCAGTCATTGGAAGCGGCGTCTTCGCCATTGCGTTTTTGAAAGCCGTTGCCCTCCCATTTTTTCTCGATCACCTTTGCGCCGGCGGCGCGCGCAATTTCGCGGGTGTCATCCGAGGAACCGGAGTCGACAATGATGACTTCAGCACCGGTTTGGATGACTTTTTCAACCACGGGGCCAATACGCCGGGCTTCGTTGAGTGTGCGGATGTAGCAACTGAGTGGGATGGATTGGGCTTCGTTCATAATAGTTCCGAATAAACGGCCAGTTCTGCTTCGGTCATGTGCTTCAGGCTAAAGTGGTTGTCAATATGTTCGCGCAAGTTGGAAAAAGCAAATCCGAAGGATCCCGAAATGCGCCTCGCCAGATCTGTATCGTTGCCGGGGTCAAAAAAGAACCCGTTTACTCCGTCGACCAGGATATCCAGCGATCCGCCGTGCGCACTGGCTATGACTGGTGTGTTCATGGCCAAGGCCTCGGCGGCCACCCGCCCGAAAGTTTCAGGCTTCGTGGAGGCTGCGGAAACAACAAGGTTGCTGAGCGCATAGATTTCCCGCACAGATGATTGCGATCCCGTGAAACGAATATCTGCCCCGACCTCATCCGCCAGCTGCTTCAGGTCCCGTAGATAATTTTCTTTCCCGTGCCAGACTCCACCGGCAACCAGCCCGACCGCTTCCGGGTGCTGCTTTTGAATCTGTCCCAGTGCCCGGATAAAGCAGTCATGACCCTTCCATTCCGTGACCCGCCCGACGATGGCGATGACGTAGCGGTTGGCCAGCTCATGTTTGAGCTTAAAGGAGTCGATAAAGTCGGAATCCACCTTTACGGGGTCGAAATACTCCATATCGATGCCGCGCGGCACGTAGCGCAGTTTGGATTTATCCACGCTGTAGTTTTTAAGAATATAGTCCTTGATGGAGGTGCTGCCATAGATCACGCGCTCGCCGCGGGTCATGATTTCGCTGTATCTACTGATGCTGTTGAAGCCGTGAACCGTTGTGACGAATGGAATATTCAGTTTTTTGTTGGCATAAAATGCCAGCCAGGCAGGCACTCGGCTGCGGGCGTGCAGGATGTCGGGTTGGAGTTTGACGATTGTGGTTCGTAGTTTGTGGGCGCGTGAAAGGAAGGTCAGTGGGTTTTTTGAGCAGACGTTCAGTTGAATGTGATGGCCGCCATCGGCAACGATTTGTTCGGCGAGGGAGCCTCCGGCGGAGATGACCGTTGAGGTGTGACCACGCTTGACGAGCTCGCGACTGAACTCAACCGTTCCCCGTTCAACACCCCCCTGATTCAGCTCCGGTAGAATTTGGACAATGTGCATGGATGGGAAGGTAGCAGTTTGCGCTTAAGCGTTGGAAGTCTTCAATTCGGATTTTGAGTTCTTGAGCTGAGCCCTGAAGACCGTTTTTCTGATCGTTCCCGTTGGTGGGTTCACGAATCTTTTTTCTTTCTGTTTTTGTGTCGTTGGGGGACTATGCGCGACCTATGAAAGACTCAGTAAAACAAGATGATTCCGTGGTGGGCATGTACCGCCGCCTGCTTCAATTTGCAAAACCTTATGGCGGCCGGTTGGCGTTGGGAATTCTGTTCAGCATACTTTTTGGTGGCTCTACCGGGGCGGTGATTCCCGCTATCCAGAAAGTGCTGGAAAAGTTTGAGGAAATGAGTGTTTCTGAGATTTCTCCAAGTTTGCTGGCAGGTGCGGCCGTTGCGGTTTTGGCTATTACCGTACTGCGTGGCCTGGGTTTTTATTTAAGCAAATACTATATTCAATGGGTGGGCTCCCGGGTGGTGATGGATCTGCGCAATCAGATGTTTGAACATATCCACCGTTTGCCCATGCAGTTTTTCTCGCAGAGTCGGAGCGGGGATCTCATCACCCGACTGATCAGTGATACGGCCCTTATTCAGCAGTTGGTTTCCAATGTGGTCGGGGATCTGCTGCGCGAACCGTGTGTGCTGATCAGTGCAATTGTGGTTTTGCTGTGGAATTTTGATTGGCACCTAACGCTGATGACACTGGTTGTTTTCCCCGTATGTCTGGTGCCGGTTTCCATCTTCGGCCGACGGGTCCGCAAGGCTTCCCGCTTAGGTCAGGAAAAAATGTCTGATTTGCTGTCGACCGCACAGGAGTCGATCGCCGGGGCACAGATCGTCAAGGCGTTCGGAATGGAAGAGGCCGAAGTCCAGAAGTTTTCCGGTCATGCCCGTACGCTCTTCTCCAAGCTGATGCGCATTGCGCGTGCACAGGCGGCAATTACACCGCTGATGGAAATTTTCTCGGCGGTAGGCATGATGCTGGTACTGCTTTTTGCGTTTCAGAATGACATGAAGCTCTCGCAGGTTTTTTCATTCATCGTTGCGCTGGTTGTCATGTACAAGCCGGCCAAAACCCTCAGCAGGCTGTACCTTCGGGTAAAACAGAGCTTGGTCGGGGCGTCGCGTATCTTTGAGCTGCTGGATACGGAGGTGCTGATTGAGGATCGTTCTGATGCGGTGGAATTGTGGCCGCAAATCGAATCCATCCAGATGAATAAAGTCGGGTTTGCCTATGATCAGGACTCGGTATTGTCCGACGTGTCATTGGATGTGGCTGCCGGCGAGTGCGTCGCGTTTGTTGGAAGTTCGGGGGCGGGGAAGACCACGCTGGTGAACCTCGTGCCTCGCTTTTATGACGTATCGACCGGGGCAATTTCCATTAATGGTCGTGATGTGCGCGACTATACGTTGAAATCATTACGCGAGCAGGTGGGTGTCGTTACCCAGCAAACCATCCTGTTTAACCTCAGCGTGGCCGAAAACATTGCCTACGGAAATCCGGCCGCAACGCATGATACAATTGTGGATGCTGCCCGCCGTGCCAATGCTCACGAATTTATCAAAGGCCTAGACAATGGCTACGATACCATTATTGGAGAGCGCGGTTCCCGTATTTCCGGCGGTCAGGCGCAGCGGCTGGCGATTGCCCGCGCTTTGCTAAAGAACCCGCCGATCCTGATTCTCGACGAAGCCACGAGTGCGCTGGATACAGAGTCCGAGCGGCTGGTGCAAGCTGCGCTTGATGAGTTGATGAGCGGTCGTACCGTTCTGGTTATTGCGCACCGGTTGTCAACCATCCGTCATGCCGACAAGATTGTCGTGATGGACAAAGGCCGTATTGTGGAGGTCGGGACCCACGATGAATTGCTCGCGCAAAACGGGAAATATAAATATCTTTACGACATCCAGTTCGCCAGCACCAGCCCGTCTGGCGGGGCTGAGTGACCGATCGGAGAGGCATCCTTCTCTCCTTCACATTTATACCTGCATTTTCTAATTCACCTCATGCCGATATTCCTTCCCTTTGGTTTAGTCGATGGAGAAAAGGTTCATTCTGGCATGGGGTTCTTCGTTATCCAATTTCGGACAGTTTGATTTACAGTCTCTTATGAGAAGGCATGTCAAATTCA
>CAZWZW010000240.1:0-4660 GCA_964639125.1 uncultured Verrucomicrobiota bacterium | reverse complement strand
TGAAAGTTCGCAAACTTCGCAATCTGAAAACTAACTCTGCTGGGACAAGCTCTAATTAGATTGGCCGGAGGTCTGCAAATGCGGCTTTCGGCCATTTTTTTAGCATTCACATGAAATTAGGATCAAAAAGATCCGCGTGAGTGGCATTTCCTCTATAGGAGTTACGTCTATTTAATGAAAAGAGGGAATGTGGATGAAGGTAGTATATTACGTACTGGTTGCACTTGTATTATCGGTCGCGGCATCATCAAACGCTGCGAATTATTATGTGGCGACCAACGGGAACGATAGCGCGAGCGGTCAATCGGTCGGCAATGCCTTTGCCTCCATCCAAAAAGGCCTCGATACCGTGTCAGCCGGGGACACGCTGCATGTTCGCGGCGGGCGCTATCATGAAACGGTCGCGATCTCTAATCGCACGGATTTATCTATTCAGGCCTACGCCAACGAGCAACCGGTCATCGACGGAACGATTCCGATCAACGGACCATGGACGACAACCAATCTGAACGGACATTCGGTCTGGGTGACTTCATCGCCGAAGGATATCTGGCAGCTGTTTGTGGATGACCGCATGCAGGTGGTGGCGCGCTGGCCGAATGTTACCGTGGGGCATCCGTGCGATCCGGTTCAACTCAAGTCCAACGGCTATAGTCCGGTAGACGGTTCGTGGTGGGATCTGGGCACCTGGGGACAGATGTCAAGTTCATGGAACGCGGGAGGCAATCTAACCAATAATGCGATTGTCCACGATCTGGCAGCTGAAAATCTCAGCTTTGCAGGAGGATCCGTTATACTCAACTTTCATTCGGAGTCGCAATTTTCGCGTAATATTCTCACACATACCGCCGGCAGCAATATTCTGACGCACGAGCCGGTCGTGAATCCGCACGACAAAGGTTCCGGCCCGTTTCTGATCGAGCATCTGAACGCATTGGATATCCCCGGTGAGTGGTGGTACGACAAGAACACGGGGCTGGTTTGGTTCTGGCCACTGAACGGACAGGATCCAAACTCGCTTGATATTCGCGGGAAGACCGTTGACTACGGTCTCTCGATGACGGGCTGCTCGCATATCCGTGTGGAGGGAGTGGATTTCTTCGCTTGTACCGTGAACGCACCGAATCAGTCCTACTTTACGTTCAACGATTGCCGCTTTTCCTATCCGACCTGGTTTGCGCGTGTCCTCGGTGTGCATACGTATAATGTGGTTAATGGTGAATCGCGCATGCAGCCGCTGGGCGTGGGCACGACCCGGCTCACCGACGGTTCAAACCACACGATCAAAAACTGTATCTTCGAGTATTCCGATGCGTTGATTGACTTGGATCAGGGTTTCCAAAACGTGGTGGAAAACAACCTGTTCCACCATTTTAGTTTTTCGGGTATGGCGTCGTTCATGCTCAATATGAACTCCAACCATGAAAGTATCCAGAAACGGAATACGTTTCATACCAATGGATCGAAAGTGATGTCCAAGCACTCCAACTGCGATGTGTCGTATTCGCGAGCCTATTGGTTCGGCTATTTCCAGGCGGATGGTACGGCGTGGCAGTGCAAAGGGGGCAATGGGGCGGGGGGTGGATCCGATGGGGTGCGTCGCGACCATTGCTGGCATCACGATGCCCTCAAGAGCGGCGGGCGATGGGACGGTTCCACCGGCATCAACGGCACCAACGACCACTTTGTTTCGTGGAACGCCACGGCCTCGCTGATGGTCAAGGGCGACTACCATTCCACCCACAATAATACAGCCATCTTTGCGCATGACCCGACCGATAACCAGATCAAGGTGTTGAACAGTACCGGCAATACCAATAGCTATACGTATAACAACCTGACCGACAGTCTTTCGGGGAGCAGTAGCGGATTCCTTCCATTGGTAGGATACGAAACCAATAACTGGAACGGATATGATCATCCCGATCCTGCGGACACCGCCGACGAGCAGCTGCGCGATCCGGGAAACCTGGATTTCCGCCCCACGGTCATGTCTGATTTGATTGACCAGGGATCGGTCGTGCCCGGCATCACCGATGGGTATATGGGAAGTGCGCCCGACATCGGGGCCTACGAGTTCGGCTGCACCAATTATTGGATTCCCGGCTATCAATCGGTGGAGGCGAGCATTCCGATTCCGCCGGACGGAACAACAACCGCCAAGACGGACGCCGACCTGATGTGGCTGGCCGGACGCGAGGCCACTTCGCACAGCATCTATTTCGGCACCAACTCTAGCAGTCTGGTCTTCATGACGAATCAGGTGAACAACATCTTTGATCCGGGTTTGTTGGCCGATGGACAGACCTACTACTGGCGCATCGATGAAGTGACGCCAACCGGAACGGTCGTCGGGACGGAATGGAGCTTTACTCCGGGAACCAAGAATCCCACTGCTTTCAAGAGTTTCTATCCGGTTGCAGATACGTATGCGCATTATGATGTCAACAATGCAACCTATGCATCTCAGAATTTCGGTACTGACGGGGCGGTTCGATTTGCCAGCTATACCGATGGCTCTGTCCAGAAACACGGATACATGAAGTTTGACGTTGCGGTCACCGGTGCCGTGGTTTCTGCCGAACTTAAGTTGCATAACCCCAATGGAGGAACGGTAGGCGGACTCGGTATTTATGCCATGACCAATACCTTGTGGGGGGAATATACGCTCACATGGAACAACCGTCCGACGATTGATGGAACACTGCTGGACAGCAAGGATATCAAAACAGGTTGGAGTTCGTTCTATGTGGGTGACGCCGTGTCTTCCACCGGTCTGGTTTCCTTCGGGTTGATCAAAGGGCTTGGAAACGGAAACCGTTCGATTGACAGCAGGGATGCGACCGCGGTCTCCAACCGCCCCGTGTTGATTGTGGAATACGAGGTCGCGCTACCGGCACTTCCTGCCGCCCCCTCGAACCTGACCGCGATCGGTCAGGCGGGGCAGGTCAGTCTAAGTTGGGATGCCAGCGCCGAACCCTATGTGATCGGCTACAACATTTATCGCTCCGTCTATTTGGATGACGGCTATGATCTCGTCAATTCTTCTTTGGTCACAGGTACAAGTTATATCGACACAGCGGTTACGCCGGGACAGACCAACTACTACAAGATTCGGGCGTTCGACCAGTACGACCGGTTATCTGCCGGAACGCCCCATGTTATTGCAGTTCCGCTGGAGGGAACAAATACGCCGCCTGCATTCAGCAGTGATTCCGTGGTGGGAAGCAATGCGACTGTGGGGGTATCGTACTCCGGCACGATCGCGAACAATGCATCGGATGCGGATGGCGACGCACTGACCTTCTCGAAGGTTTCCGGTTCGTCCTGGCTGATCGTGGCAACCAATGGTGTGCTCTCCGGAACGCCGGCCATCGAGGGTCTGAACATATTCAGTGTTCAGGTCTCCGATGGAAACGGCGGGTTCGATACGGCTACACTTAACATCACGGTCGAGCCGGCTCCAGTTGCCGGGGGGGGGTTGGCTTATGAAGGGTTTGCGTATGTGGTCAGCAACAAAATACACGGGCTCAACGGGGGTACCGGCTTCAGCTCGGCCTGGGTCAGCAGCCAGGACGGTTTAACGAATCCGAATTTTGAAATTGTGTCACCGGGCGACAGTTGGGGAAGTTTGCCGGTGTCCAGCAACCGGTTGCTGCGCACAAGTACGGGGGGAACGGAATCCCTTTCGCGCACGCTTTCTGCCGACCTGGACGCCACGAACCTATGGTTCAGTGTGCTGTGGCGCCCACGTTCCAACGAAGGTTTTGCCATCGGTTCCGGCGCATTGCTGGAGAATGGGGGGCCGCCGGATACGATCACCGGCGGTGCGGGATTCGGTTTTATGAACACCGACAATACGATGGCATACGCTTCCATTTACCACTCGGGTGGGCGGACGGATTCGGCCTCAGGCCTCGCCATCAGCCAGGGCTCTCCGGTTCTTCTGGCCGGGTTCATTGAGTTTAACGTCGGGCCATCCGGCGAAGACCGGTTGTCGCTCTATCCGGTAACGACAAATCTTACACTCGGAACACCGGTCACCGTGGTAGTGGCCGTGGATGAGACCACCTTGAATACGCTCACCATGGAAAGCAACCGGGGGCCGGGCTACGATGAGATCCGGCTGGGGCGTACCTTTGCCGACGTGATCTCGGATGCCACAACTCCTGCGCTATCGCCTTATGCGTCTTGGTGGGCGGACTACGGTCTGACGGGTTCGGATACCAACTATACCGCCCATACCGACACGGATGGCATGAACCAGCTTATGGAATATGGGCTGGGTGGCAATCCGACTAACGACGATGCGGGTGCTGTGCGTCCAATCGCTAACATGGTCGATATCGGAGGAACCAACTGGATGGAATATATCTATCGCCGTCGTACCGACGCGGCAGCGCGGGGGCTGGGTTACTGGCTGGAGTTGAATACGAATCTGGTGTCCGACACCTGGACGTCGAACGGCTACGTTGAAGTGGATACGGGTCAGCTCGAAACTGGATTCGAATCGGTCACCAACCGCATCTCGACCGACGCCGAAACCAACCGGTTTATACGGCTGCGTATATCGATCGATTAAAAGGTAGGTGCGCTCGCAGAGCGCGCCTTTTGTTTGGTGCGCCCGGCAGGGCGCATTCGCTTGAGGGTGAAAGTCCCT
>CAZWZW010000239.1:0-4677 GCA_964639125.1 uncultured Verrucomicrobiota bacterium | reverse complement strand
ATACCTGAAAACGCCGGCAGTGGATTATTTGGCGGCGAATGGGGTGCGTTTCGAAAAAGCCTACACGCCGAATCCGGTTTGTGTGCCGGCGCGTACCTCGATGATGACCGGCTGGTTCCCCGATTCGCACGGCATCCGACGCAATTCGAACGTCAATACATTTAATAAAAAGCACAATTACGAAGAGACCAATATCTCGGCGCAATTGAAAAAAGCGGGTTACCACACCGCGTTTGGTGGCAAAACACATCTTCCCAAAGAACTTTATCCGAACGTGTTGGGTTTTGAGGTGATAAGTACAGGCCGCAAAATGGATCTCTCCGAAGATGCGGTCGAGTTTATTAAACGCAAGCACGACAAACCCTACTATCTCGTGCTCTCTTACATCAACCCGCACGACATCTGTTACTTTTTCCGAACCGACCTCGGGAAAACACTTGCGTTGGTTGAGGAGTTAAAAGCCAAGGCGGCAACCATTCCGAAGTTTTACGAGGGCGAGCAGTGTCCGCCGTTACTCCCCAACTTTGAGCCGCAGCCGGATGAGCCGGAGGCGTATCAGGCGATGAAATCGATCCTCCTTGAGAATAGGAAAAACCTCACGGAGAACGATTGGCGACTAAGCCGCTGGGTGTATGCGCGGTTGACGGAAATCGTGGATGCTGAAATCAACGTGGTGCTCGATGCGCTTAAAGAGACGGAGCAGGAAGAGAACACGGTCGTCATCTTTTCGAGCGACCATGGTGATAATGAAGGGGCGTATCGGTTTTCCTCCAAAGGTACGTTTAACGAGCAATCCATCCGTATCCCGTTTATTGTGATGGATAAAGGCGGAAACCAAACAGCACGGATGGTGGACGATAAACATCTGGTTTTGAATGGGTTGGATCTGTTGCCGACCGTGCTCGATTATGCGGGAGTGCCGAACGCGCACGGCGATCCGCGTGGGCGGAGTGTGCGTCCGCTGGTCGAAGGTAAAGAGATCCCCTGGCGCGAAGATGTCGGAGTGGAAAGTCAGTTCGGGCGGATGGTGATGAACGACCGTTTTAAGTACATCGAATACGATATCGACCGAAACATCGAAGTGCGGCTGCGTGACCTGAAAAAAGATCCGCATGAAAAAACACATTGTACGACCGACCCCGAACGGACACCCGAGTTGGCGGAAATGAAAGCGGTATTCGACCGCTGGTTCCCGAACGAAGGAAGCCCCGTGTTTAATAAAAACAAAAAGAAATCGAAGGGCCAAACAACCAAACGAGTTCCGCGGGAAGAACGGAAGAAGAATGGCAACCGATGAAGGGACCGACCTCAAAATCCGCCCCGAGAAGTTACCCGTACCTGCATGAACATTTCAAGAATGAGGGGTACCGGGTGGTCAGCGGAGGAAAAGTCGCTCATGGCCCAATCGCCCATTTGGTCGGTGAAGAGTCGCTGGATGCAGCTGCAAACCGCAAGGATACAGCGTTCGCGAACGAGAGAGGAGCGAGCCATGTAAGCGATAGACGGAATGCCTGGGGTCAACCGGGTGCGTCCGACCACGAAGATTCGCAGACCAGTGATTACAACATTGCCCATTGGTCTGAAGAATTGGTAAGCACAACAAACGAAAGGTTCAGTAATGAAGAAAGTCATCGCCGCTATCTTTGGCTCCTCCCTTGTCGTGTCTCTCCTTGTAGCGCCGCCAACGGAGGCGGCCAATCCGTTGGAAAAGAGAATCCTCGAACTTAACCCACAAGCCGACAAAGACGGAGACGGCAAACTGTCCAAGTCGGAGGAATCGGCCCTGACCCGGATGATTCTGAAACGATATCCCCAAGCCGATGCGGATAGCGACGGTGTTCTTTCCATCCGCGAACAGCAAGTTCTACTTCGGCGCGCGGCCGCCAGAGCGAAGCAGAACGGGGGACAGAAACCTGGCACCGCGACTGACAAAACGAAAGGGCGGAAAACCCCGACATTTGTCAATGTGAAATACGGTGAACACGAGCGGAACGTTTTCGACATCTGGCTGGCCGACCGGGCCAAACCCACTCCATTGGCCATATACATTCATGGCGGAGGTTTTAAGGCGGGCAGTAAAGAAAAGCTGAATCCAAATGAACTTTCTCAACTGCTGAAGGCCGGAATATCTGTTGCCGCGATCAACTACCGTTACGTAACAACCGCCCCTTTGCCCGCGGCCCATAACGACGCAAAGCAGGCTCTGCAGTTCATTCGCTCCAAAGCAGAACAGTGGAAGATCGATAAAGACAGGATCGCCGCGTTCGGCGGTTCGGCAGGCGCGCAAATCTGCATGTGGCTGGCCTTCAGTGACGACATGGCAGACCCCGCAAACAAGAATCCGATCGAGAGGGAATCGACCCGACTGACATGCGTTGCAACCCAAGGCGGGCAAACCACAAATGACATCGAATTCTGGAGGAACCGGATCGGCCCCCTGTTGGGAGGCAAACAAGAACTGGAATCACTCTCCAGACCCTTGCGAAATGAACGCGATCCGGAAAAGGTCCGTATTGCCACCTGGGGCGCCAAAACCTTGGAGGAAGCAAACGAAATCGCGAAGAGCTGCTCCGCTCTATCGATCATATCTCCTGACGATCCCCCGATTTTCATGAGCTACGGGATGTCGCCAAGCGCCAAACTGCCAAGCGACCCCAAACGGGTACGCGGATGGCTCATTCATCACGTGAACCTTGGAATCGCCCTCAAAGAAAAAGCGGACGCCCTCGACGTTGAAGCCCACTTGCAATACCCCGGTGCAAGACCCAAATACGAATCACTGGTTGAGTTTTTCCAGGACAAGTTATTGGAAAAGTAACGCACATTTACTTCAACGCTGAGGGCCAGATCAAACTCGGGAAGAATAACAAGATGACATGGGATGCGAAAACGATGCTGCCCCTTTCTCGCGCCGCCGTTTCTGTGGCCTCGTTCTGGATTTTCGTCTCAGCGCACGTGGCATCGGCCCGGGATGACGGCATGCTAGAGGACGCTCGGGCCAGCGTTCTGTTTGTCAACGTGGACGATTGGAACGACTGGAACCAGGTGCTTGAAGGGCACCCGCAGGCGGTCACTCCGAATATCAAGCGGCTTGCTGAGCGCGGGGTTGTGTTTTCCAATACGATCTGTACATCGCCTACATGCCTGCCTTCACGGACATCGCTTTTTTCCGGAATTCACCCCGCTCGTTCCGGCAATATTGTCAACGACAATGGGACGCATCCGTGGCGCTTCTACGTTCCCGGCGCTGTGACGCTTCCCAAGCATCTGTCCGGCAACGGTTGGCGAAGCATCGGTATCGGGAAGAACTTCCATGGCGGGGATGCTCCCGAGTTTGACGAATACGTGCGCAGGAAAAGGGAGCCCACGGCGATTAAGGGCAGCGGGATCAAGCTGAATCCGTCGGGGCACTGGGGGATTGCGGCTGTGCCGACTGCCCAGATGCCGGACTACATCGCGGTCAGCCGGGGAATTGAGAGGCTCACCAGCGTGGACGGGCCGCTGTTGCTTTCGCTCGGCATCTATCGTCCGCACGTTCCCTGGGTCGTGCCACAGAAGTATTTCGATCGATATCCGCTTGATGAGGTGCAGTTCCCGGAACGACGCGCTGACGATCTGGATGATCTGCCGGAGCGATTCAGGTTGCTGGCTCATCTGGAGGCGAAATTCGGCCCGGGATACAACGACATGCTGGCGGAGAAGGGCTATGACAGGCAATTTGTGCGGGCCTATCTGGCGTGTGTAACGTTTGCCGACGAGCAGCTGGGGCGGATTCTCGATGCGTGGGATGCCAGTCCGCACGCAAGGAACGGCTACATCCTGTTGTGGAGCGATCACGGGTACAACCTGGGCGAAAAGGAAGCTTGGTCGAAGATGAAGCCGTGGTACGACTCCGCCCACAGCAACCTGATCATCGCCGGACCGGGAGTGCAAAAGGGCGCCGTATGCAACAAGGCGGTTTCGCTTCAGGATCTCTACCCGACGTTGATCGACTTGCTGAAGATCCCGAATCCTCCTCAACAGATCGACGGTAACAGCCTCGTACCCTTGCTCAAGGACCCGGACGCTGCGTGGGACAGGCCGGTGGTGATGTCGAGCGAGTCGGACGGCATTCGCTGGGACGTGGTCCTGGATAACGACTACCGCATGACCCGGCTGATCACCGGCGAGACCGAGCTGTACAAGCTTGCCGACGATCCCCACGAATTCAACAATCTCGCCCGAGACCCCGAATATGCGCCGGTCATCGCACGCCTGGCGAAGCACCTGACGTTCCGCTACCCGGAATTCACACCGGATGCCTGGATCGAGGCCGAGGACACCCCGCGCCAGACGTCGTCCGACTACAAACTCCGCGGCAGCTGCCATTTCCCGCAGCCGATTCCGGGTGCATCAGGGGGGTGGGTGATTTGTGCCGAGCTTCGCGCCGGAACGGGCAGCTACCTAGACTTTGTGCTGGATGTTCAGACGCCCGGAACCTACACGCTGGTTTCGACTCTCTCAGTAGGCGGGTCCTGCACCGTTTTGGCTGACGGTGTGGTGAACAAGGCGGCGCAAGCGGACACCGGATATCCGATGAAACCGGTCGGAAAAATCGAGGCCGGGGGTGGCGGACTCAAAGACGTTTCCATCGGGACCGTGGCATTTGATCAGCCCGGTCTCAAGATCATCCGCTTC
>CAZWZW010000238.1:0-4743 GCA_964639125.1 uncultured Verrucomicrobiota bacterium | reverse complement strand
CGCAAGGGCTGACTGGATACCATACCGCGATGATCGGCAAGTGGCATATCGGCAGCCACAATCACGAAGGGTTCCGCCCCCGGGATCAGGGCTTTCAAGAAGTGCTCGCTTATTATGATGGCGGCGGTTCGTCGTACCACAGGCCTTTTCGCGCTCTTGCCGCCGCGACGAAGGAATGGGATCAGCCCGGCCCGAAGTTGAATCCACAAGAGGACTACCTCAGCGACGATGTGGCTCAACGGGTCAACCTGTTTCTGGAAGACCGAGCAAGCAAACCTTCCGGCAAGCCGTTCTTCCTCTATCTGGCGCATCCCGCCGCCCATGGGCCAATTCAATCCCGCGAAGACGATCTGGCCTATTTCACAGAAAAGGCGAAGACACCCGGTTTGATCGGGCACAAAGACCCGGGATATGCCGGACTGATTAAGGGAATGGACCGCAGTATTGGTGCGATTATGGATAAGCTCGATGAGTTGAAAATCTCGGACAACACCGTCGTTATCCTCCTTTCGGATAATGGAGGACATCCCGTATTTACACGTAACACGCCGCTGCGGGGCGGCAAGTCGATGCTTTACGAAGGGGGCATCCGCGTGCCCATGATCGTAAGATGGCCTGGCAAAACTGAGTCTGGCACGGTGTGCGATGTGGTCTCCGATATTGCCGATATTTACCCAACCATTATGGAGATGGCGGGCGTGGATTACAGCGACTTTAAAGCCGATAAAACCACCGACGGCGAATCGCTGGTTCCGCTTTTCAGCGATTTGAAGAACCGTAAAGGGGGCTATGGACGCACCGAATTTTATCACTTCTACGGAAAGTTGGGCTACGGCGGCTTTCACAATTTCGCGACCTGGGCAACCCTGCGCAAGGGGGACTATAAGCTACACTATGACTATCAAGGCAAAGTGGAACTTTACAACATTGCCGAGGATATGTTTGAGGAGAAAAATCTGGTCACTCAACAACCCGAGCGGGCTTACACGATGCTCGTTCAGCTGACGAACTGGCTGAAAGACAACTGCAACCCGGAGTACCTGCCCAAGCCGAACCCGAATTTTGACTCGGAGAAAAGCAGGTTTGGCCCTTATGTGCCGCTGGGGCAGCTCAAGGAAATTCTGAAGACGGGCAATGGCGTAATTCCATCAAACCCCATTCAAATGGCTGAGGCATACGAACAGCTTGCGAGAAAACAAGCGAAAGGAAACGCGAAAGGAAAACAGAAAAGGAAACAGAAAAAGAAACCCGCAAAGTAAGTATTCGGGAATTGCCGGTTTTGAATAGCACTGGTGGCATCATTAAAGTTGAAGAAAACAAGGAGTTCAGCAATGAAGTATTTAGTTTTGGCAGGATTGATGATAGGCGCGGTTGCGCAGGTTTCAGCGGTTGCATCCGAGTCGCAGCCCAACATTTTGTTTATCGTTTCGGACGATCACGGCTGGGGCGACCTTCCGTCGAACTGGGATCAGACCGAGGTGCAGTTGCCGACGCTGGATGCGCTGGCGCATGGAGGGGTGCGGTTTTCGAATTACCACACGGTCCCGCTGTGCGGTCCGTCCCGCGCCTGCATGTTTACGGGACAGTACACGAGTGAGAACGGCATGTGGCGCGGCCCGGGGAAAACGAAGCTGGGCGAGCCCCTGTATCGCGGCATCAAGCGCGATGTGAAAATGCTTTCGGAATATCTGTCCGATGCCGGCTATGCCACGGGTGCTTTCGGCAAGTGGCACATGGGACAGCATCCCGGCGAAGTCCCCAACGACCGCGGGTTCGATGAGAGCCGCGTCTTCCTCGGTGGGTCACACACGTATTGGGTTAAGGGAAATAAGTCGAAGATTCTGCACAATGGCAAGCCCGACGATTCCGAAGGGCATACGACGGAATTGTTTACCCAGTGGTCGGAAGATTTTATTCGGGAGAATGCCGCGAAAGAGAAGCCATTCTTCTGCTATCTGGCTTATAATGCGGTGCACGGACCAATTCGTACGAGTAAATCTAAGCCGGCCTCCGCGCCCGAGGAATGGGTGAAAAAGGCACTCGATCGCGGGGTTAGCTTCCTGCGTAGCGACTATGTCGCCGTGCTCGAACATATGGATTACAACATCGGCAAGCTGGTCGATTTGCTCGACGAATTGGATATTGCGGAAAATACGCTCGTTGTTTTTGTCAGCGACAACGGCGGGTGCACGATGACGGAAAACACGGCGGGTGGCCGGTTTCCCGGAAACAATGGACCCTTCAGCGGCGGTAAAGCCACCACCTATCAAGGCGGGCTGTGTGTGCCGTTTCTGATGAACTGGAAAGGGCGGATACCGCAAGGTACGGTTTCGGATGGCCAGGTTATGAATTGTGACATCTTTGCCACCTTGCTGGACACCGCCGGCATTCCGCTTCCGAAGATGAACGGAAAGAATCCGATGCACGGCATGTCGCTGATGCCGAATATCCTTTCGAAAGGCAAAGAGGCGATCCCTGAACGCACGATGATCTTTGAGTTGTGGGGCAACGTCGGTTTGCGGAAAGGAAAGTACAAACTCTGGGGCGATGTCGGGCGGGAATATTCTCCGGATTGGCCCGCCCTGGTTGCCGCGTTGGAGAGCGCCGACCTGAACCTATTCGACCTCAGCAAGGATCCCGCAGAGCAGAACGACCTGCGGGCTCAGTACCCGGAAGTTTATGCCACGCTCAAGAAGAAGTTGATTGACCACTTCGTTAACGTCAACGCCGAGTATCCGACCGCTGAGACGCATCCCGAGCTCTTTATGTCGGGCGCCAAAGGGAAAGAACAACCGGCGAAGCAAGCAGCAACGTCGCCTGCGCCGGCGCCCAAGTCCCGCAGAGGGAAAAGCAGTGGTTTTTCGGCCATCGATACAAATGGCGACGGCCAGGCCACGCTCGAAGAGATCGATGTCTGGTTTAAAGGCCGCGCGGAAAAAGATCCGAACAAATATACCTACAAGCCAAATCAGCCAAAAGGGACGTTGAAGAAACGTGATGCGAACAAAGACGGTGTCGTGTCCGAAGAAGAGTGGAACAGCGCTTCGGCTAAAAACAAATAAGGAAAATGAAAATGAAGAAATGGATTCTTGGATTATTACTGATTTCCGCGATGGCTCATGGCGCGAAACAGCCCAATGTCATCATTATTCTGACGGATGATCATGGCTACGCGGATTTAGGGGCGAACGGGATCGTCGACGACGTCAAAACGCCTAACCTGGATCGACTCGCCGCAACGGGGGCACGCATGACGAGTGGTTATGTGACAGCGCCACAGTGTTCGCCGTCGCGCGCAGGCATCATGACGGCCCGGTATCAGCAACGGTTCGGGGTGGATTCCAATGAATATGTTCCGATCCCCGCCGATGAACCCACTATCGCCGAGCGCCTGCGTGACGCGGGATATACCACGGGCATCGTCGGCAAGTGGCACCTTACGCCACACCATCTGGCAAAAGCATGGATGAAGGACCACTACCCGGAAGGTCTGGAAAAAGAGGGCGCGTTTGCGATTCCCTTTGAAAAATGTCTACCGCATTCCCCGATCAAAAAAGGGTTCGATGAATATTTCTGGTCTCCGATGACGACCTACCAGTGCAACTTCGATTTGGAGGGGAACGATATTCCCAACGCACCGAAGTTAATTGTAAACAAAGATTTCCGCGTCAATGTTCAGACCGATGCCGCGATGGCGTTTTTGAAACGCCGGGAGAAGGATGACAATCCGTTTTTCCTCTACCTTGCCTATTATGCACCGCACGTTCCGCTGGAGGCACCGCAGAAATACCTGAATCGTTTCCCCGGCAAAATGCCCGAGCGGCGCCGTTATGCGCTGGCCATGATTTCGGCCGTAGATGATGGCGTGGGGCGGATTGTGGACTATCTCAAGAAGGAAGACCTCGAAAAAGATACCCTTGTATTTTATCTGGCGGATAACGGCGCTCCGTACAAAATCACAAAGCCGGACAATCCGATCACGGGGATTCCAGGACCGGAGTGGGACGGATCCCTGAACGACCCCTGGATCGGGGAAAAGGGCATGCTTTCCGATGCCGGAATCCATGTGCCGTATATTGTTTCCTGGCCGGGAACCATTTCGCCGATGGTTTACGAAAAGCCGGTCCTTTCGCTCGATATGAGCGCGACCGCGCTGGCGGCGGCAGGCGTTAAAACCAAACCCGGCGCGATTGACGGCATTGACCTGCTTCCTTTCCTGACAAACGCGAAAAAAGGCACGCCGCATGATGCCTTGTACTGGCGCTTCTGGGGACAATCCGCCATCCGTGAGGGAAAGTGGAAGCTGCTTTCGCTGGGGAACGGAACCCGCATGCTTTTCAATATGGAAAGCGGTCAGCATGAGCATGAAAACTTAATCGCCGAGCACCCTGAAGTCGCCGAACGCCTTGAGAAAAAACTGGGCGTCTGGCGCGACGAGTTAAAGCGCCCCGGCTTCCCGGATGCCTACGGCCGCGAAGCCCCGTGGTATAAACATTACTTTGGAGTTAAATAGATGGCGCAAAATCACTACGTATCGCAGGCATCCTGCCTGCCGAGCCCGCAAGATGCGGGCGGTACGCCGTACCGCCGACTACCAGTCGGCTCCCTAGAGGGAAGATTCTAATGATCCAATCAAAAACGGTTCCATTAAAGGTGTGCGCGGCGAGGGCCGATAATGGGGCTGTGATATACAGATGCAGGATCTGATGGATCATGTGTTTGATCGATGTATAAACCTGGAGA
>CAZWZW010000237.1:0-4749 GCA_964639125.1 uncultured Verrucomicrobiota bacterium | reverse complement strand
AGCTCGTATGGAGGCCGGACACCTCTCTTAACTGCCTTCTCATCCTATCTACCGCCGCCGATATGTTGAAAATTCTGGTTGCCAGCGAGCCCGTTTTAGAGGAAAACAGACCCTCGAAGATTTAATTAAAAAAACCTCCGAGCCCCTGCGTCTAAAGGAATAAGCCCCCACGACGTCCGGGCCGATAGGGTGTGCAAGGAAACGAACACGCCTCCCGTATTTGGAAAGGAGCAAAGAATGGCCATGATTCCCTTTAAAGAGGCCGAAGACATTGTTGCCGGCCATCTGGTCGACACCGGAACCGAGCAGGTAGAACTCGCCCATTGCCTTGGGCGCGTTCTGGCTCAGGATGTTACGGCTGACATCGATTTCCCCCCGTTCGACAAATCCGCGATGGACGGCTATGCCTGCCGACAGGAGGATGTTTCGCAACCGCTGGACGTGGTGGAAACCATCGCTGCCGGAACACCCCCGGTCCACCCCGTCGGGATCGGGCAGTGCTCCAAGATTATGACCGGCGCGCAGATTCCCGAGGGTGCCGACTGCGTATTTATGGTTGAGCAGGCAGAGATGCAGACGGATGACCGTGTCCTTTACACCGGAAAAAAAGTTCCCGGCAACATTTGCTGGAAAGGCGAGGACGTCAAATCCGGCGACATCGTCTTGTCGGCCGGTACGCGCCTCGATGCCGCGCACGTTGCGGTACTCGCCGGCGTGGGTTGTACCCAGCCCGTCGTTGCGCCGCTTCCAAAGGTTGAAATTCTCGTGACCGGCAGTGAACTGGTTTCTCCGGGAGAGAAGCCGGATGCCGCGCAAATCCGTGAGACCAACGGATATCAACTGCGTGCGCAGCTTGCGGAGATGGGGATCGTCTGTAGCTATCGGGGCATCATCCCCGACGACCCTGCGCAGATCGAGACCGCTTTGCTTCAGGCCATGGCCGAAAACGATATCGTGCTGCTCTGTGGCGGCAGTTCCGTCGGCGATTTCGACTATGTCCCCGAGCTGCTTCATAAACACTGCAACGAACTGCTGATCGAAAAGGTCGACATCAAGCCCGGCAAGCCGCTGATGTTCAGTACCTACAATGGAGGCGTCTGCTTCGGTATGCCGGGCAATCCGGTATCCACCTATGTGCTCACCGAGCTGCTCGTTAAGCCCTACCTGCTCGCCTCGATGGGCCACTGTGCTCCTGTGCGCACGGTGAAGCTAAAGCTCAATCACGAGCTGAAGATTCGTTGCGGCCGCCGCCAAACCTTCATTCCCGTTCGCTTGGCCGAGGGCGGTGTCGAGCGCGTTGCTTTCCATGGATCCGCCCACATCCACGCGCTATGCGATGCCGACGGACTGATTGAACTGCCCAAAGGCGAAAATTATCTCGAAGCCGGGAGCATGGTCAATGTTCGACTCATTTAACCGGCGCATCAACTATCTGCGCATTTCGGTTACAGACCGTTGCAACCTGCGCTGCGAATACTGCATGCCTGCGGAGGGGATCCAGCTTATTCCGCGCGCGCGCATTTTAAAGTTTACTGAAATTGCTGAGATCACACGCATGGCCGTCGGCATGGGCGTAACCAAGGTGCGCATTACGGGGGGCGAACCGCTGGTACGCCGGCGCATCGTCGAGCTGGTCGAAATGATTGCCAATATCGATGGGGTGGAGGACTTTGGCATGACCACCAACGCTATCGCCTTACGGCAGTTTGCCCAGCCGTTGCGCGACGCCGGGCTGCACCGGCTCAATATCAGTCTGGATACGGTCGATCCGCAGCGGTTCCGCGAGTTGACCCATTGCGGCCAGTTGGCCGATGCCATTGCCGGGATTGATGCCGCCATGGCGGTGGGGTTCGATCCCATTAAGCTTAACTGCGTCATTCAGGAATCGTCCGATGAGCCCGACGCACGTGGCGTTTCCACCTTTGGGGCAGAGCGGGATTTGCAGGTGCGGTTTATCCGGAAGATGGATCTGGCGACTGGAGCGTTTTGGCAGGTGGAAGGCGGCGAGGGCGGGAAATGTTCGACCTGCAATCGGCTGCGCCTTTCGAGTGACGGGAAGCTCTACCCCTGCCTCTTCAGCGACCTTTCCTACGATGTCCGCGAGCTGGGTATCGAGACCGCCATCCATTGCGCACTGGAGGGCAAACCGCAGAGCGGCCACCGGGCCAACCGTGAATTTACAACTCTTGGAGGATAACCATGCAAAAACTTTCACATATCGGCGATGACAACCGGCCAAGCATGGTCGACGTCAGTGGCAAGCCGCCGCAAAAACGTAAGGCGATTGCGCGCGGCTTCATCAAGCTTCAACCGGAAACGCTGGCGCTGATCAGCGACAACAAGATTAAGAAGGGCAACGTACTGCTGACCGCCGAGCTGGCCGGGGTGCAGTCCGCCAAGAAAACCAGCGACCTGATTCCGCTGTGCCACCCGCTGCTGCTCTCGAAGATCGATGTCAGAGCGGTTGCCGAAGAAGAAGGGATTGCCGTCGAGGCCACCGTCATCTGCACCGGGCAGACCGGTGTCGAGATGGAAGCGCTCACGGCCGTGAGCACTGCGCTGCTCACGGTCTACGACATGTGCAAGGCCGTCGACAAGGCCATGCTGATCGGCGGTATCGTTTTGGTTGATAAAATTAAAGAGGATGTTTAACCACAGAATTCACAAAAAACGCAGAAACACCCGATAGCCGGATTTGTGTTTTCTGTGCATTTTGTGGTTTAGAATTAATCTAACATGGAAGATCGAATGAATAGGGTATTAGCAGTTAAATCGCTGAACATTTCTGAAAAGAAAGGTGTAAAAAAGACGCCGGTTCCAGAAATCGAGCTCAATGACTGTGGTCTGGTAGGCGATTCACATGCGGGAAGCTGGCACCGCCAGGTCAGCCTGCTGGGCATGGAAAGCTATGAACGCTTTGTTGAAAAGGCCGGGCGGATGCTCAATCCCGGTGACTTTGCCGAAAATATTACGACCGAGGGCGTCGAACTGCGCGACGCCAAGATTCTCGACCGCTTTGTTTCCGATTCCATCGAGCTGGAAGTCACGCAGATTGGCAAGGAGTGCCACTTTGGCTGCGAAATCATGAAAGAGGCGGGAAGCTGTATCATGCCGAAGGAAGGCATCTTTTGTCGCGTGATCAAAGGTGGAGTCCTCAAGCCCGATCACGAATTTGAGTATGTTCCGCGTTCCATCAAAGTGCGAATCATCACCCTGAGTGACCGTGCTTTTGCTGGTGAATACGAAGACCTCAGCGGGCCCGAAATCGAAAAACTATTGGAGGAAGGGCTCAAAACCTCCCAGTGGCGTATTGCTGTCGAGCGGGTGCTTATTCCCGACGATGCTGCTCAATTGAAACCGCAGATTGAGCGGGCGAAGGAAGAGGGGATCGATGTGCTCTTCACTACCGGAGGGACCGGGCTTGGCCCGCGCGACATTACACCCGATGTAGTTGCTCCGATGCTCGATCGGGAAATTCCCGGCATCATGGAATTTATCCGCATGAAGCACGGCGAGCGGTTGCCCAGTGCACTGCTCAGTCGCTCGGTTGCGGGAATGATTGGCAGCATGCTCGTCTACACGCTGCCCGGTAGCGTCAAAGCCGTCCGCGAATACACCGAGGAAATCCTCCGCACCTTCCCGCACAGCCTGCTCATGCTCCACGGCATCAATGCCCATTGAGCCAATATGAACTTGATCCCCGCATCCTTGCAGGCATCCGCCAGCCAGAAACAGACGAAGCAGAACCAGGATGTTTCCATCCAGGTCCATCACACAGATGTACATCTGCCGTGATAGGGGGGGGGCTGAACCGGGGAGATAGGTCCAAATCTTCCGGTCCGGCACTTTCTTTAAATGACTGAGTGCTTGAAGTGTTGTGTGATAAATCATGTCTTCCTCGATTCGCGAGTTGCCGAGAGATCGACAAAGCAGATGAACTACGCAATGGTGTAGTGATCGAAGGACAGGCATGAAATACGAAGCAGTCATATTTGATTTGGATGGGGTTATTCTCAGTACGGATGAACTCCACTACGGCGCATGGAAGCGAATGTCGGACCGTGAAGGTATTCCGTTTGACCGCGAGACCAATGAACGCCTGCGCGGAATTACCCGAATGGATAGCTTGGCCATCATTCTGGAGCGTTCGGAGAAGGTTTATCCTTGCGAGGAGAAGGTTAAAGTGGCCACCTTTAAGAATGATTGCTACCGCGAGTCGCTCAGCGCTTTGGGCCCGGAACATATTTTCCCGGGCGTGCAGGACCTTCTCGACTTCCTGAAAGCAAGGGGAATTAAGATTGCCATTGGCTCATCAAGTAAGAATGCCAAGCTTATTTTAGAGCGAATCGAGCTGGATGAAATATTTGAGGCCATCTCCGACGGGACTAATATTGAACGAGGAAAGCCTGATCCAGAGGTCTTTATCAAGGCCGCCGACATGTTGGGGGTTGTTCCGGAAAAATGTTTGGTGGTCGAAGATGCTGCTGTTGGTATTGACGCGGCGCTTGCCGCGAATATGGACGCGCTCGGCGTCTGCTCCGCGCGCGATTACGGCAAAAACACTTATTCGGCAAGGGATGTCGAGTCGGTGGACCGTTCGATCTTCTAGAGCATTTAAAACAAAACCATAGCCACCTCGATGGAGGGGCGCTCGCCGAGCGCCCGGGCGGAGAGGTGATTGCGCCGAAAAGAAGCAATCTCGCCCCTCCAGTACATAAACGAAGCGGATACGACATTTCTTAAAATGTT
>CAZWZW010000236.1:0-4767 GCA_964639125.1 uncultured Verrucomicrobiota bacterium | reverse complement strand
CTATGGCGCTCAGCTAAATCAGCAGGTTTTACTCAGCTAAATCGACGTGACCAATCCTTGTGGCAGGATGGTGAGCTGATTTGCGGAGTGCTGCTCAGTTAAAACGAACACCGGACAGCGGTCGGTATTCATTGGGGGCGATGGCACGTTGGGATTGTTCGGGGCAACTGCGCTGAAAAAAAATCTTCGTCTTACTTTTTTACCACAAAAGCGGGATTTGGTAAGACGAGGGTGTGTACAACATTAATATCCTAAGCGAGAGTCTGGGTTTTTAGCAATAAAAATCCAGGAGGGATTTGAATTTAGTCCGGGCTGGTACCGCGAGGGGGAGGTTCGCGAGCTCGTCCTTCAGTACTATCAAGTCCTGCGGTCGGTTCTTCGGGGGCATCCCCATCTGCGTCGATGTCTAACCCGCTGCGCGCATTGCGGGATCTTTTTTATCACGGATCCGCGAAATGCCGGACGCAGGGATCTGCGGTGTCCTTTTGGATGCAGGGAGGCATACCGAAAGCAGCGCTCGACCGAACGGAGTGTGGCTTACTACCGGACGGAAGAAGGGAAGATAAAAAAGCAACTTCAAAACAGCAAGCGAGGTCGGTCTGCATCGACATCGGAGCCGGAGGTGGTGCCTGACGTGGTTCAGGACAGGTTGGGATTCGATAGGGGCATGGTGCTGTACTTGGTGATGGCGGTGAGTCTGATCGAAGGTCGGGGGGTGAGCCTGGAGGAGGTTTTGGAGATGCTGCAAAGGGCCGTGAGACAACACAGCATGGCCCGAGTAAAAAGAACGGATTATGTTGTGTGGCACTTGAATAAATCCCCGCCATAGGGAGGTGTGATGTCACGAGAGGTGGAAATATCGACATTGGATTTGCGGTACGAGGGGTACCGGATGCGCAGTAGCGTCCAGGAGGCGAAATTGACGGCGTCAATAGCCGAGCGTGGGATCGAGGAGCCCCTTGAGGGCGTGGATACAAGTGGGGAGCACATACTACTTAATGGGTTCAAGCGTTATCGAAGCGCGTGCAAGCTTCGAATCGAGATGGTGCCGTATGTGTCGATTGGTCAGGACGAGGCGATGGGCATCATGGGTCTCTTGCGCATTTCCAACAACAAGGCGCTGGGCATTCTGGAGCAGGCGAGGTTTATCGAAGATCTAAAGAATCTTCATGAAATGAGCGTGGCAGAAATAGCGTTGGAGCTTTCAAGGAGCAAGTCGTGGGTGAGCATGCGGGTCGGTCTCATGAAAGAGATGACCGAGGCGGTGCGGGAGAAGCTCTTCAGTGGAGCGTTCCCGGTGTACCCGTACATGTACACGTTGCGTCAGTTCATGCGCATGAACAGTGTTAGCAAGGAGCAAATTGAGGAATTCGTTGTGGCGGTGAGCGGGAAGAATCTGAGCGTGCGGGAGGTGGAGCAGCTGACCCATGGATATTTCCGGGGTCCCCAGTCGTTTCGGGAGGAGATTCTAAGGGGTAATGTAGCTGTGCCGTTGCAACAGCTAAAACAAGTGCCCGAGGATTCTGAGGGGTGCAATGAGTTCGAGCGGGTGCTGCTGAAGGACCTTGAGATAGTACAGAAATACATGCAGCGGGTGATGGGCAAGAGCATGGACCGTCGGCTCAAAGGCCGGCCTTTTCATGCCCAGGCGAATCTGCTGACGGCGGGGATCTTGAGCCGGAGCGCGGCATTTTTTCAGACATTGAGGGGGCTTCATGATCGAAGCGGAAAAGCGTAAGGCTATTTTTCTAATGCACCAAGAGGGGCTGAGCTTTGGAGATATCGCACGTTTGATGAGTGTAAGTCGCAGCGCGGTAGAGGCGATCGTCAAGCAGCAGGGTCAGATGCCGAGTGCCGTTCGCAGTGACAAGATTCGTATCGATCCGGAACTGCTCCGGAGGCTGTACACCGATTGCCAGGGTTACGCGCAACGGGTGTATGAGAAATTGGTGGAGGAGGAAGGCATCGAGATTAAGTACTCCACATTGACGCGGATGCTGCGGGAGCTGAGGATCAGCAAGCCTCAAGAGAGCAGATGTGACGAGGTGCCGGACCAACCCGGCAAGGAGATGCAACACGATACATCTCCCTATCGTGTGAAGATTGCAAAGCAGTGGGTGGGCGTCATCGCCAGTCTGCTTTACCTGCGTTACTCGAAGCGTAGGTATCTCAAATTCTATCGCGCATTCAATCGCTTCAAGATGAAGTGCTTCTTTCACGAGGCGTTGATGTTTTGGGAACACTCCGCGCCTGTGTGCATCATCGACAATACGAATCTTGCGCGGCTTCGGGGTATCGGGAAGAACGCGGTGATGGTCCCCGAGATGACGGCATTCGGCCGGCAGTACGGATTCGAGTTTATCTGTCACGAGCGGAATCATCCCAACCGCAAAGCCGGTGACGAGAAGGGGCTGCATACGGTGGAAACAAACTTCCTGCCGGGCCGCACTTTCGAGAGCCTGGAAGATATGAACGCGCAGGCATTCACTTGGGCGACCCAGCGCATGTATACCAAACGACTGGGCAAGACCAGGGTCATCCCGTCCGTGGCGTTCGAATACGAACGGTCTTACCTTGTCAAACTCTCGCCCCATCTGCCTGCTCCGTACTTGGTTCATGATCGGGTTACGGATCAATATGGATTTGCCGCCCTCGGCGGTAACTATTACTGGGTGCCGGGCAACAGGCGGGATGATGTCAAAGTCATCGAATATGCCGACAGTTTGAAGATCTACCACAAAAGGGAATGCACGGCCGAGTACCCCTTGCCGGGGGACGGGGTAAAGAACGAGAAATTCAGTCCTCCTGGACAACCCAAGCCGCGATACAAACCCAAGAACCGCAAGAAGCCCACCGAGGCAATGGAAAAGAGTCTCAGGGCAATGGATAGGGTGATCGATGTCTATCTTGATTTCGCGCTCAAACCCATGGGCATCAAACGTCATGGATTCACAAGAAAGCTCTTTTACTTAAGCCGTAAGATGACACCGAAGCTTTTTATCGCGAGCATCGAGCGCGCTCATAAATACAAGATAACAAGCATCGAAACCATCGAACGTATCGCCTTTTTATGCATGCAAAGCGGAGGTGAAGATCTACCCCTCGTGGAGGTGGACGAAGGATTCCGAGACCGGGATTCTTATCAGGAAGGATACCTGACCGACCGACCGGACCTCTCGGTTTATGAAAATCTATCCGAAGAAGAGGAGGAAAACAATGGATGAAGAGCTCACCAAGATGCTCAAATACCTCCGTCTTAACGGACTTATGGGCAACTGGAACCAATACCTGAAGATGGCCGCTAAACGACGATTCTCCCACGACCGATTGCTTCGGCACGTCGTCGAAGAGGAATATAAATTGAGACTACACAACGCCCATCAGCTCAGGCTCAAGAGGGCCAAAATTCCAGAACGCTACGCAATCGAGACCTTTCCATTTAAAAGGCAACCCAAGCTCAGCAAAAAGCGCATCCTCGCCCTCTACGACACCTTCGAATACATGAACTCCAACCAGAACATCATCTGGCTCGGACCCACCGGCTGCGGCAAGACCGGCCTCGCCACCGGCTTCCTCATTCACGCAATCGACAGGGGCTATACCGGCAGATACGTCATGTTTGCAGACCTCCTCTTGGAGCTATATCAATCCGTGGCAGACCACTCCGAACAAAAGACCCTCAAACAATACCTCGCCTGCGACTGCCTCATGATCGACGAAATTGGATACGTAGAGGTCGAACCCGTACAGGTCGGGCTGTTTTTCACCCTGATGCACAAAAGACACAAGAAAAAGACCACGCTCATAACCTCCAATTTGGGATTCAGTGGATGGGGTAAGTTTTTAAAAAACGACCACCTCACCGCTGCTCTCATCGACCGCCTCACCGAAGTCAGCCACGTGATCAACATGAAGGGCTGTAGCAGCATTCGGCCCACACTGGGCAATAAGTGACCCAAATAGAACAACCGAAAAAGGAGACAACGCGTGACCACCCATAAACAACAAAAATCAGACCCAAGGGTCATCGTGCCCAAACCAAATCGCATGCGTCAGATTGGAAAACACGGCTTCGGCTGGCTCGACGCGCGACTGCACAAACAAGGCCGGCTCACAATGATGACACCTAACGAAATCGCCACCTACACCTTCCTTTGCCTCGTCGCCAACCCGCAAGGCATAAGCTGGTATCGCAAGGACCGCATTCAAGCCGCCATGTGCATTGATGAATATGCTCTGCGTCAGGCCCTACGCAACCTCTACGATCTAGATCTCGTCGCCTACAAACCCTTTAGCCGCCACGCCTCCGACGGCTTCCACCAGGTCCTTTCCCTGCCCCAAGACGGCCCCCAAAAACCGTAACATTCCCGGAAAAAACAAAATCCAACCATTACTCATCTGCGATGAGAACAAAAAACACCATCACCACACACGATTAACCAACAGCTTTCTCCAGCCAAGTACAGCTGAGTGTTTTAGCTGAGCGCCATAGCGATGGCTGCGCTGCCGGTTGATTTTGAACAAAAGTACAATTATCGACCATGGCTGGTGGAGAGTTTCGTGGACACGAGCCAGTATTCAGGAACATGCTATCAGGCGGCCAACTGGATACATGTGGGACAGACAAAAGGTCGTGGTAGACAGGATCGTTTTTCGAAGTCGGCTTTGAGTAAAAAGTCTATTTATGTGTTCCAGATTGACAGAGACTTTCGTAAGGGTTCGCGAAAAAATAAATGCCGAGTTTTAAGAGTGGAGGCGCAATTCTAA
>CAZWZW010000235.1:1917-4780 GCA_964639125.1 uncultured Verrucomicrobiota bacterium | reverse complement strand
GCAGGCAGCGCGGGTGCGCGGTATATCCCTGAGTATAGCGCACGCCCTCGCGCGCTAACCGGTCGATGTTCGGGGTCTCGTAGAACTTCGACCCCTGGCACGCCAGATCCATCCAGCCGAGGTCATCCACATAAAACAAAATAATGTTTGGCTTCGGCGCACTCGCCCCATGCAGGCTTTTCACCGGAGCGGCAAAACCCGTCGCAGTCGCAGCAACCATCGTTGCCTGTAAAAAATATCTTCTTCTCATCATATTCTCCCTTCTCCGGCCAATCGAGTTGCGCCCATCAGGCGTAACCGCCGTTTTTCTGTTTTTTCTCGGGCGTGCTCTGCCCATACACCTTAATTTGTTTCCGTATTATTTCAAGCAGAGGAAGCTTCAGCTTCGCATCCAAATCCATCTTCTATCTCCCGGAGAACAGCTCGAACGAGTTGATATTCAAACCACCGTTCCACGTGTTGACGCGCAGGCGAAAAACATCACTGGTTACAGGCTCATCCAGGACGAGTCCAAAGTCGCCGCCGATCTGCGTTCCGGAAAAGATGGTTTCCCACCGCCCGTCCACCTTGGCCTCGATCATAAATTCCTCAATCCGGCTTGCGGCACCAAACTTGCCTTCACGAACCTGGATCTGGTTTACCGTTTCCGGATTGGCGAGGGTGACCTGTATCCATGGTGCCTTATCCTTGGGTTCTGGACTCCAGGCGCTCTTGACCATGATGCCCTCAGAAAACTCTTTCAGGTCGGAGGCCACAATCGAGCGGGCTACGTTCTTTGGACTCTTTTCCGAGGACGCAGTTGCGACTGCGCCGATGGTCAGCGGAAGATCGATGGTTTTGATCGGTGCGATTTGCGCCACCGGACGATCCAGCTTGAGCGCAATGACCGTATTGATAGCGCTGAGATCCTCCGGCGTCATTTCAACCTTTAGTTGACCATCACGCTGCACCACCTTGGCCGTCCCTCCCGTAAGTACATTGGTATTCAACACTTTGGCCGGCAAGTCAGGAAGGGTAAGTTTCCCCGACCAGTTGGCGAGCACATGCAAGTAGACGGTATCGCCCTTGGAGGTGGCAGCGCCCCACGGGCCGGGAATATACGGGCCGCCGTGCGTGCCATAAATCGACTCACCATATTGACCGAGCCAGTCGCCCATTTCCAGCAGGCGCTTTTTATGATCGGGAAGGAAAGCACCATCGCCATTGGGTCCCACACCGAGTGCAAGGTTTCCACCGCCCCCCGCGCACCGCACGAGCAGACTAATTACCTGCGGCAACGGCATGGCCGGAGCATCGCCCATCCACGCCCATCCCCCGCCAATCACCGTGCAGGTTTCCCACGGACGGTTGGTTTGAAAACGGCCGATCGAACGTTCCGGTCCATCAAAATCGCCCGCATGATAAGCGGGATTGTGAAAACGATGATTGGTGATGATATCGGGCTGAAGCTCTCGGATCATTTTCAATAGTTCGGCACCATTCCAGGTATCGGCATTGCGACCCAGTCCATCGAACCACATGATATCGATCTTACCGTAGTTGGTCATCAGCTCGCGAATCTGCGGGAAGAGGAATTCCTTGCAATACTGCTCATTCTTCCCGGCGGCGTAGAGCGGATTGTGCCAATCGGGCTGGGAATAGTAGAAGCCGATCTTGATGCCATACTTATGGCAAGCATCGACGATCTCCCTGGTGATGTCGCGGCCAAATGGCGTGTTCATAATATTATAATCAGTAACCTTGGTATCAAAATTACAGAAGCCGTCGTGGTGCTTGGTGGTCCAGAGAAAATATTTCGCGCCGGAATCCTTCACCAGCTTGATCCACTCATCGGCATTGAAATCGGCGGCAACCAGTTTTTTATATTGGTTGTCGTAGATTTCCTGCGGGATACCCTTGGTCACCGTGCCATCGGAGGAATGCTGCGGGCGCGGCCCCATACGCCCCCAACTCATGGAACATTTCAGCATCGAACTCGGTCCCCAATGCACAAAGATGCCGAACCGGGCATCCGTCCACCAATCCATTGCACCCTCTTTCGCAAAAAGGGTCGGGCGCAGCTCTGCCGGAACCGTCTCCACCCACTGAACAAAATCTTTCTGTTGATAATAGGGTTCGATGCCATCCGTATGCGGCGGGTGGTAGTGCGCGGCATTTGCCAACGCTGCAGCACTCAACAGTACGCATATAATAACTCTATTTTTCATCAGGTAACTATTCCTCGTTTAATTCAGTTCTGAGATATTTTTCCCGACTTCCCGGTATAGAGATCAATCTCTTCATCCAGTTCGACTTTGATTACGCGGCCAAGGCCAACATCCAGGTTATCGGGCACATTCAGAAAGCGGGTCGGCGGCACCTTGTTCCATGGGGCGCCTCCTGCATTTTTCATCGTTACCTTGATGTCCGGTGATCCTAAAACCGTGATTTTTTTCGGTGTGTTCTGCAGCCCTTTGAGCATCAACCCGTTGATCGGTTTACCGGACACGAAGAGGTAGAGCGTTTTCCGATCTTTGGAAAGCGTGCTGCATCCGGCGTAGTGGTTTTTGTGGATTCCGGCCCGGCTGCCGTAAACCGCCTCTCCATTGAGGTCGAGCCACCCTCCGCTTTTCTTCAAGTTATCGACCTGCCATTGCGGAATAGTTCCGTCGGGTTTCGGGCTGACGTTCAGCAAGAGGTTTCCCCCCATCGCGACGGTTTCGCTGAGTAGCTGAACCAAATACGGCGTATCGATCTGTTGCTCGGGCTCGTCTTCGACATCCGTGTAACCGAAGACGTTGGCCCCCATATAGCCGTTGCCGATCGGGTAGGACCAATACTCCCAGGCCTGGTCATATGGAAAAGTGCTATTCTTGCGCGGCTC
>CAZWZW010000235.1:0-1817 GCA_964639125.1 uncultured Verrucomicrobiota bacterium | reverse complement strand
GCGCGGCTCAGCAAATGCGACACAGGCGACCAGGCATAAAAGTGTAATCAATTGTCGTTTCATGGTTGTAAATCCTTAGGGTTGCACGGGGTGCCAAGCTTCGATTTTTGACCTCAACCGCTCCACAACTGCGGGGTACTGGGCAGAGAGTTCGTTCTCTTCGTGGGGGTCGTTTTTCAAATTGTAGAGCCGCACCGGAGCCGTGTCCCAGATGTGGGTATTCTTATAGTTGGTGGTGTCCTTGCCATGATAACGCACCAGCAGTTTCCAATCGCCTTCGATGCCCCAAAGGTATTGGAGCGTATCGTCCGGGTTTCCGACTGTAATATTGTGCGAAGCATGAACACTTCCAAAAACAATCTTACGTTCACTGCACGCCTTTTCATCCAGCAGGTTAATGCCCGGTAATCCTTCCGGTGCTTTTATACCGGCAGCGGCGGCGATCGTCGGGAACAGATCAATGGAATGGGCAAAGTTGGGATCGTCCTTCGGCTCAATCCTGCCCGGCCAGCTCAGTATGATCGGCGTGCGGATGCCGTTCTCATAGGGAGACGTTTTTGACCGCAGTGCATATTGGTTCCATTTTTTCTGATTCGGATCATCCGCCCGGGTACTCTTGGCTGCCCACCCATTGTCACTGATGTAAACAATCAGCGCGTTTTCAAGCGCGCCTTTTTGCTCCAGATACGCCAGTAGCTCGCCGCAGGTTTCATCGAGCCATTCGCACATGGCATAATATTTCGCCACGTCCAGCTCCCGTCCTTCTTTCTTATATTTATTCAGCAAACGGGCTGGCGGATTGTGCGGGGTGTGCGGTAGAAATACGCCATACCAGAGAAAGAACGGTTTTCCCTGTTCGACCGCCATATCCACAAAATCGGTGACCGGCTTGAGCCCTTCACGACCGATCGCCAGCGACTCCTTGCTGCCGTGCCGCCCCTCCATCTTCATGCCGTGGGTAAAGCCGCCGTCTTTCCAAGAACCTTCCCACCATTTGCCGGACTGATGGGCCAGATAGCCGTTGGCGGTGAGCGTCTCAATAAGACCGGGGTGCTGGTAGAACCCATCCTGAACCGGCTGATCGAGCTCCTGACGGTTCTTGGCCCGACCGCCGGCCTCTTTCGAAAGATCATTTCCGGTGACCCCGTGATCAAACGGATGCAGACCCGTAACCATGGAAGCCAGCGATGGACGGCAGACCGGCGCCGCCAGATAACCCCGCCGGAACAGCAGCCCCTCTTTGGACAATTTGTCGAGATGGGGCGTCTGGATATCGGGATGGCCCATAAAGCCGTAATCCGTCCACGCCTGATCATCACTGAGCAGGAAGATTATATTGGGCCGTTCATCAGCGGCATGCGCATTGATACAAATAGCGACCGCTCCAAGCAACACGATGGATAAGGTCATCACTTTTTTCATTTTCTGTCCTTTTAGTTGATTCGTTCAGCGGCAGCCTCGGCAGCTTTGTAAGCCTTGTGTCCGGTCGCATTTGCACCAAGAATCGCATGGTATTCCGTCGGGAGATCCTTTCGGTGCTGTTCCAGCACACGCTGCATATCCGGATTGCCGGCCAGATTATGCCACTCATGCGGATCGGCCAGGCGATCATAGAGTTCTTCGCTGCCGTCGCTGTAATGGATGTAACGGTACTGCTCTGAAATAATTGCCACGTTTTCAGGCCCAAAACTGCTGCGCGCCGTATGCGGCCATGCGGCGGACGGGTTCTCCAGCAGGGGTTTCAGGGAATGGCCTTCGTGTTTGGGATTGGCCTGTCCACCAGCGAGGTCGAGCAGTGTCGGATAGATATCCAGCAG
>CAZWZW010000234.1:0-4785 GCA_964639125.1 uncultured Verrucomicrobiota bacterium | reverse complement strand
CGGCGCAGTCGCCAAATCCCTGCCAGTGTGGCATGGGCGAATAGTTTTTAAATAAAGGAGATGATGAAATGGCATATGATTTAACCGGAAAAATTAAACTGATTCAGGATGCGCAGACATTCGGCAGTGGATTCACGAAACGCGAAATGGTCGTTGTCGTTGAAGATGGGAAGTATCCTCAGGAAATCAACCTGGAGTTTGTGCAGGACAAGGTGAGCCTGCTCGATACCGTGCAGGTGGGACAGGAAGTTACCGTCACCTTCGACATCCGCGGTCGCGAATACAATGGGCGCTATTTCAATAACCTGCAGGGCTGGAAAATTCAAGCCGGCGAAGCCGCTCCTGCCGCCGATGACAAACCTCCGGTTGCGGATAAGGATGTCCCGGCCGATTTTGATGAATACGAAGACGATATCCCGTTTTAAGCACGAAAGGATTCTATCATGAAAGTTGTACTCGCTTATTCCGGTGGACTCGATACCACCGTATTGCTGACCTGGCTTCAGGAAAAATATGACGCCGAAGTGATCTGCTACTGCGCCAACGTTGGCCAGGAAGAGGAACTCGACGGTCTTGAGGAAAAGGCCCTTCAGCATGGTGCGGTCAAGTGCTACGTCGACAACGTCGAAGAAGAGTTTGCCGCCGACTACATCTACCCGATGATGCAGGCCAACGCCATCTACGAAGGAACCTACCTGCTCGGTACCTCCATCGCCCGTCCACTGATTGCAAAACGCATGATCGATATTGCCAAGGCGGAAGGCGCGGAAGCCATCTGCCACGGGGCCACCGGCAAGGGTAACGATCAGGTTCGTTTCGAGCTGACCGCGTATGCGCTGATGCCCGATGTGAAAGTGATTGCGCCGTGGCGTATGCCCGAGGACTTTCCGTTCGAGGGTCGCACCGACATGATCCAGTATTTGGAAGAAAAAGGCATCCCGTGCTCGGTGTCTGCATCCAAGCCTTACAGCATGGATCGCAATATGCTGCACATCAGTTTTGAAGGCGGAATTCTGGAAGATCCGTGGAATGAGCCCGACGAAAACATGTGGTGTATGACCAAGCCGCTCAGCCAGGCCGCTGACGAGCCGGAAACCATCGAAGTCAGTTTCGAAAAAGGAATTCCGGTTGCGGTCAATGGTGAAAAACTGAGCCCGGCCGCTTTGTTGAAAAAACTGAATGCTTTGGGGTGCGAGCACGCGGTTGGCCGCATCGACATTGTCGAAAATCGATTCACGGGAATGAAGGACCGCGGGGTATATGAAACGCCCGGCGGCACGATCCTGCACCACGCGCACCGCGCACTCGAATCCATTACGATGGATCGCGAAGTGATGCACCTGCGGGATTCGTTCATTCCGAAGTATGCCGAGCTGATTTATAACGGTTATTGGTTTGCTCCCGAGCGTGAAATGCTTCAGTCCGCCATCAGCCAGAGCCAGGAAACGGCCACTGGCGATGTTCGACTCAAGCTCTTCAAGGGCGGTGTACATGTTTGCGGCCGCCGCTCACCGTACTCGCTTTACAGCCCGGAGCTCGTCAGCTTCGACGAAGCGGGTGGCTATGATCAGTCCGACGCGACCGGCTTTATCAAGCTGAATGCGCTGCGCTTGCGCGTGGGCGCAACGATGAAGGCGAAGGATAACAAGTAGTTCCACGCGGGTAATAAGACAAGGGCTCTTCTCGCTGGGAAGGGCCCTTTTGTGTTGTGCAAGTGCGCGACAGGAGTAGGCTTGCGGAAGAGCTTAATAGGAGAGACACATGAACGCTAAAAATGAAACTCGGATTATGGCCGTCTACTGCGATTTTGAAAACGTGGCATTGGGGGCCAAGGAAGCCAACTACGCCAAGTTTGATATGGGGAAAATTTTAGAACGTCTTTTGTTGAAAGGTAATATTGTCGCGAAGAAGGCCTACTGCGACTGGGCGCGCTACAAGGAGTTCAAGGGCTCGATGCACGAGTCCTCCTTCGAGCTGATCGAAATTCCGCACGTGCGCATGTCGGGCAAGAACTCGGCCGATATCCGCATGGTGGTTGATGCGCTGGATCTGTGCTACACGAAGGAACATGTCGATACGTTTGTGCTCATCACTGGCGACTCTGATTTTTCTCCACTGGTCAGCAAGCTTCGTGAAAACAACAAAGCGGTAATCGGGGTGGGAGTAAAGAACTCGACATCGGATTTGCTGATTGCCAATTGTGATGAATTTATCTACTACGACGATTTGGTAAAGCAGGCCAAGCCGCGCAAGAAAGCAGCAGCCTCAAAGGCTCCTGCGAAAAAAACGGCTCGGAGTTCGAAGGCGAAAGAGGCCCCGGCTCCTGCAGATAAAAAGCAGGAAGCCTGCGAACTGGTTGTGGAGACCTATGAGGCTTTACTGCAGGAGCGCGGCGAGGAAGATCGAATCTGGGGTTCTATGATCAAGCAGACCCTCAAGCGCCGTAAACCCGGCTTTACAGAATCCTACTATGGATATCGTTCCTTCGGCGAATTGCTTCAGGACGCTCAGAGCAGAAACCTCGTAAAATTGCAACGCGACGACAAGTCGGGTGGTTTCATCGTCAGTGCATAACATTCGGTTCGGCACCCTGATTTTATATTTCAAGACGTTGGAAATACAGGGTGTTCCTGTATAGTCCGCCTCATATTTTTTAGGAGAAGGTTATGTCGGATAAGAAAATTCCGTTGAATCGGGAGCAGTTGGAGGCGCTGACGGAGCGTTTCCCGACGCCGTTCCATATCTATGATGAAAAAGCCATTCGCGAAAACGCCCGCCGGCTGAAGGCGGCCTTTGCTTGGAATTCGGGCTTTAAGGAATATTTTGCCGTGAAGGCGGCGCCAAACCCGTATTTGATGAAGATTCTGAAGGCGGAAGGTTTCGGATCGGACTGCTCGTCCTATCCGGAGCTGTTGCTTTCTGAGCGTGTTGGGGTTGCCGGGGAGGATATTATCTTCACTTCCAATGATACCCCGGCCTATGAATACCAGAAGGCTAGGGACCTGGGAGCGATCATCAATCTTGACGATATCTCACATATCCAATATCTGGAAGATCACGTCGGTTTGCCGGAGCTGGTTTGCTGCCGCTACAACCCGGGTCCACTCAAGGGCGGAAATGCAATCATCGGCCATCCGGAAGAGGCGAAGTATGGCTTTACTCGCGAACAGTTATTTGAAGGCTACCGCATCCTGCGCGACAAGGGCGTAAAGCGCTTTGGTTTGCATACGATGGTGGCCTCGAACGAACTGGAGGGTTCCTACTTTGTGGAAACGGCACATCTTCTTTTCGAGCTGGTGGGCGAATTAACTGCTGAGCTCGGTGTTGAGTTTGAATTTGTGAACATTGGTGGTGGCATCGGTATTCCCTACAAGCCGGAAGATGAAGCCGTGGACCTTGAAGCGGTCGGCGAAGGTATTCACAAGCTCTACGAGGAGCTGATTATCGGCAAGGGGCTCAAGCCGCTCGACCTGCGCATGGAGTGCGGGCGCATGGTGACCGGGCCCTATGGCTACTTGGTCAGCCGCGTGCTTCACAAGAAAAACACCTATAAGCAGTTTGTCGGACTAGACGCGTGTATGGTGAACCTGATGCGCCCGGCCATGTATGGTGCCTATCATCATATTACCGTGTCCGGCAAAGAAGATGCCCCATGCGATTTTGTCTGCGATGTCACTGGGTCGCTCT
Organism: uncultured Verrucomicrobiota bacterium; assembly: GCA_964639125.1. Classification (GTDB taxonomy): domain Bacteria; phylum Verrucomicrobiota; class Kiritimatiellia; order Kiritimatiellales; family Pontiellaceae; genus Pontiella. The sequence goes on along the minus strand of CAZWZW010000234.1, from coordinate 1,098 downwards.
GCGAAAACAACGATAAGTTTGCCATCGACCGCGCTATCCCTCAGGTGGATATTGGCGACCTCGTGGTGATCCACGATACCGGAGCACACGGTCATTCAATGGGCTTTAACTATAACGCCAAGCTGCGCTCCGCCGAGTTGCTGCTGCGCGAAGATGGCGATGTCGTGCAGATCCGCCGAGCGGAAACCGTGGAGGATCATTTTGCTACACTGGATTTTGGAGGTCTGACGACCTTTAAGGCATAAAATTGTAGACGGAGCTTCCAGCTTCGTTAGATTATGCAACACGCGTAGGATTTATACGGAGCAGGATGCTCCGTCTACGAAGATGGAGAATAATAATGTATTTTACAGGGGTATATACAGCACTGGTTACGCCATTCGCGACGGATGGATCAGTTGATTTTAAAGGACTGGAAGAGCTGGTTGAATTTCAAATTGCCGGTGGTGTGGACGGGATTGTTCCGGTCGGCACGACCGGGGAGTCGCCGACGTTACGTACGGACGAGCACTTGAAGGTCATCAAGACGGTAACCGAAAAGGCTGCGGGCCGCTGCAAAATTATGGCTGGCACCGGTGCCAATTCGACTGCGGAGGCTGTTGAGTTGACCGAGGCCGTTAAGGAATTTGGAGTTGATGGTACGTTGCAGGTGACGCCGTATTACAACAAGCCCAATAATTCCGGGCTGGTGCAGCATTTTGCTTCCGTTGCCGATATTGGCGTGCCGGTGGTGCTCTATAACGTGCCAGGGCGTTCCGCTCGCGATATTCCGCTGGAGGTCGTTGCGGAGCTGGCTCAGCATCCGGATATTGTATCCATTAAGGAAGCGGCCGGTTCGGTTGAGCGCGTTACCGAAATCAAGAAACTGTGCGACATTGAAATCCTGTCCGGCGATGATTCGCTGGCTCTGCCGATGATCAAGGAAGGGGCCTGCGGTGTGATTTCTGTGGCATCGAATATTATTCCGGCTGAAGTGAGTGCGCTGATTGCCGCCGCGCTGGGTGGTGATTATACTACGGCCCAAGGACTGCACGACAAATATGCGCAGCTGTTCGATGATTTGTTTATTGATACCAATCCGATTCCAATCAAGGCCGC
>CAZWZW010000233.1:0-4803 GCA_964639125.1 uncultured Verrucomicrobiota bacterium | reverse complement strand
TGGGATTGGCCTGTCCACCAGCGAGGTCGAGCAGTGTCGGATAGATATCCAGCAGTTGAACCGGCTTGTCGCAGACCTGTCCTTTTACAACTCCCGGTCCGGCCATGATCAACGGCATCCCTTCCCCGTCCTGCCAGATGCTCCGCTTGGCCCAGCGCTCTTTTTCACCCAGATGAAAACCATGATCGCTGAACAGCACCACAATGGTATTGTCGGCATACGGGCTTTTATCCAACGTATCAAGCGCCCGCCCCACCTGCTCATCCGTAAAAGAAACGCAGGCCAGGTAGGTCTGCACCAGCAGCTTCCACTGGTCGTTTTCAACCACCCACTCCTGTGTGGGCGCAATATGTTCCAGACGCGTGAGGTTAATGCCATATTGCGGCACATCGGCGAGATCGTTTTCGATCACTTCAGGAAGCCGGAGTGTATCCAGGGGATAAAGATCCATCCATTTTTTCGGCGCGTATTGCGGAACGTGCGGCGTCATGAATCCCACTCCAAGGAAGAAGGGCTTGTCGAACTCCTGCTCCAATTGTTCACCGGTCCAGCTTGCGATTTTATGGTCGGGCATCTGTTCATCCCGCTCCGGGAACGCGCCCCAGTCCCATAGCTTAGGCCCGACAAACGGACTGAGCTTTTTATCCGGGAACGGACCAAAGCCGCCAAAGTTTCCTGCATAGTTCGTGAAGTAACGCACATTGCCTTTGTTGTGGAATAACTTGCCGGCCGCGGCGACATGATAGCCCTCGCGCTCAAACCGCCGGGGCATGATTTCATCCTCGTCGACGACGGGCGATTTCCACGCGGGCGGGTTGAGAAAATAGATGCCGGTCGTTTCCGGATACAACCCGGTCATCAGGCTTGCCCGCGACGGGTTGCAGACGGGCGACTGACAATGGGCATTCGAAAACAACACGCCGCGTTCGGCCAACCGGTCGATATTCGGTGTTTGCACCTGGGGATGCCCGCCCATGCAACCGACCCAGTCGTTCAGGTCATCAACTGCAATCAGCAGAACATTGGGACGCGTCGTTGTCTCCGACCAAGCATGCATCGGCCCGGCAAAGAACATGCCGTTGGCAAGGACGAGCGCCATCAAAAATGCTTTGCTTTTGACCATAAAATTATTTCCTGTTCTTCTTTCCAGCTTGCTCGTCGACGGCAGCATGTATCCATTCGGCCATCGTAGGATAACGTTCCCCGGTATCAATACCCTCACTCATATTCTTAATCCATTTTCCGTTGATCCACACCTGTTTAACAGAACTGCCTGTTTTACCTATCCACAGTCCTGGATTTCCGGCAGTCACATTTTTTTCCAGCAGCGTAACGGCGGCAAGTGCGCTATGGCCTTTATCTTCGGGATACAAGTGACCCATAGATATTGCGATCGGAATCCCCACCTCCCTGAGATTCTCCACACTGAGATCAACGGCCTGCGTTTGAGATTTGTGATACGCACTATGCCAAACGCCCAGAATATTCGGCATCTTCAGGTTATAGATGATGTGACTCATCATGATGCCGCCGGCGGAGTTCCCGCTCAGGAAAATCTTTTCAGGATCAATTTTGTACTTCTCGTGATTGGTTTTTATATACTCAATCGCATCAACCCCATCTCGGATCGATTTTTTGGGCCTCTGTTTTAAGGTATAATTGATACTGATAAAAACGATGTTATCTTCTGCCAATTTCGGCATGGAACCGAGCGCCTTGATCTTGTCCCCTGATCCGAATCCACCTCCATGGGCATAGATCATGACCGGAAAGGGGCCCTCCCCGTCGGGCACCCAGACATCAAACAGGTGATTGTCTCCGGTAAGCTCAGGATTCACATCCGTTCTCGGACCATAGGCTTCATTCGGAAAGGTCGGCTCTATATTTGGCCACCCCCAGTCAATTTGATCCGCTGGAACGGCATAAACACCGTTTGTACAAATTAAGATCCCCATCAACAGGATGAAGAACGGGATACGGTTTAATATGCGCTCTCTAATGGCTCGAAATGCGTTCATATGATTCTCCTGCGTTTGTTGTGGGATGATCTGCTCATCGCTTTGGCTTCAGGACCGAACGCACGAATTCAGGAAGAAATTGCATGACTTGATTATTGCCCGTTCCATTCAGGCTGTGCACCAATTCAGCGCGATCCCCGATGCCCAATTCTTTATAGCGCTCCACAACCCTCAGGCCATGTGCCGGATCGTGAATATCTCCCACGCATCCCGGTTCTTTGCGGTAGGCCAGAAAGATCGGGGGCGCGTTTTTCGTGATCGGCTCTAAGGCGCGTTCGTTAAACGATTCCCCCGGCAGCGCCTGCCCCATATAAATGCCTACAATGCCGGCTTTCTGGCTGTGAGCTAATCGCCAACTCACAACACTGCCTCGCGACTGTCCGCCAATGAAGATGTTGTTGACATCAAGATTGTAGGTCTCGGCATTGTCCTTAATCCAATCGAACACTACATCCGCATCCGCAACACAGGTCATGCCCTGTTGGGGTGATTTGACTTTTGCAATGGATTCCCAACTCACGATCGCAATTCCTGCCGCTAAAGAAGGATCAGCCCAGGAACGTTGAACATCATCCGCCGTAGCGGCGTTGTGGTGGGCATAGATAAATACCGGGGCGGGTTTGCTACCCGACGGCAAATAGAGATTCAGCCATTGTCGCTCCTCCGGCCCATACGAGACATGCGCGTGCGTCGGCGTTTTTACTTCCGCGAAAAGTGCTCTGGGCAAAAGCGCAACCGCGCATACTAATGCGAACAATGTTTCAGGTCGTGTATTCATGTGATTTATCTCCTTATTGATTCCAATCTATCTTCCAGGTTCCACTCGGCAAATGGAAGCGCTGCAATGCGGCCCCTTTGCTGTTCCTGACCGCGTCTGTTTTCCGCGACAGCGGCCCACCGTCGAGTCGAATCGCCTTCGGGTCGGAGCACGGCACAGTCACCCTAGCCGAGCTGTTGGGCGGGATGATGACCGTCCACTCCATGCGTTCGCCGTCACGTCGCCATGAACTGCCGATCGGACCGCGCACCGAATCATATGTTGCTTCGACAAAATCGATCTCTTCCACAAAGGCGGGCTTCAGATCAAATTGCTCAAACCCCGGGTGCGCTGGGTCAGGGCGGATGCCCGCAAGCCCGGTATAAAACCAGCTTGCCGGCCCTGCAAAACAGGAGTGGATCTGTGACCAGTATCCGTCCCACTGCTCCCAGATGGTCGTCGCACCCTGCTCGAGCATATAGCCCCAGCTCGGATAGGTCTTTTGGTTCATGATCGTATAGATTGTTTCGTGGCTGTCGCTCTCTTCGAGATAGTCGAGCAGGAAGGTCGTCGCCGGCAGCCCCGTGTCCAGATGTCCCTTGCACTTGTTCTCGATGAGATCAATCAGCCGTGCATGCATCTCGTCGCGCTTATCCTCAGGCACCGCCCCGACCCAAAGCGGCATGGCCAGGTAGGCCTGCTCCGGGATCAGGTAGTAGCCCGATTCCTCATTGAAAAAATTACCGTGGAAGCTTTCCTGCATCGAGGCAATGATCGCCTCGGCTTTCGCCACCTCTTCGTTCTCGTCGAGAACGCGCCCCATATCCGCATAGGTCTGCCAGAGGTAGATGAGATAGGCGGTATTGAAAAGCTCCTTCATTCGCACCGTCGGCGGGTTCTTGCCATTCATGCCGCGTCCGGGCGCAACCCAGTCACCATGAAACTTGGGCGCCGCCAACTCCTTCAACAACACACCATCGCGCACCCAGGACTGCAACCGCTGCAGATTCGCCCCGACCGCCGGAAAGGCCAGTTCCAACGCGCGCCGATCCCCATAAAAAAGATACTGTTGCCAGGCGAGCGGCCCCACGATGCCGCCCCAGGCAGGACTTTCGGACCGGTGCTGGACCGGAGCCGTGTGCGGTATCCGTCCGGTTTCGGGCTCGAAGACATCGAGCCAGTCCATCAGCCACTTATGCAGGAACGCCTCCGAATCAAACAGATACGGATAGGCCGGCATGGCGGTCTGGCCGTCCGCGCCATAGCCGTTGCGCTCGCGTTGCGGGCAATCGACGTGGTACCCGCCCAGGTTCAGGCAGCGTATCGTATGGGCATTGAGTTCATGAATCCGGTTGAAAAGTTCGTTCGAGCAACGGAACGAACCGACCGGATCCAGCGCCGTCTCCACCAGCATCGCTTCGAGATCCTCCAGCGCGGGCGGAGTATCCAGCCCCTCAATCGTGACATAGCGGAAACCCGCATAGTTAAACTTGTTCTCAAAAACGTCCGTGCCGTCACCCCGCGCAATGTAGGTGGACCGTTGGTTATAGCTTTGATCCTTCTTGCTTTCATAGTCCGCGGGAAGATCAAAGAAACGCATCGTGATCTTCTGGTCACGTGGAACGTCAGGAAAGCGTAGCCGCACCATGCCCGCAAGGCAGCGGCCGAAGTCAACCTCATACAACCCTTCGCTCAGCAACCGCACCTTCTCGGCTTTGTAGATTGCACCGATGCGGTTAGGCGGACAGGTCCGGGCCGACACCTCAATCGGCGGCGGCGATACAACCCGCACCGGTCGCCAACCTTCCGTGGGGCATTTGAGCGCTTTCCACTGCGACGACTCCAACCGCCCGTCAACGGCTTCGCCGCCAAAGTTGTTCCACTTCCATTGACCGGTGATGCTTCGGTTCGCTTCGCGGCCCTGCCACTCCGCGTCGCTGCCAAAGAGGGTTTGCAGCGTCTCTCCTTCGCGGGTATAGGCCTGCAGGCGGATCAGCGGCGTGCTATTTTTATGAACCTTGAACTGAT
>CAZWZW010000232.1:0-4882 GCA_964639125.1 uncultured Verrucomicrobiota bacterium | reverse complement strand
AGTAAAACATACCATAAAATACATCATTGTAGTATGCGACCTTCGTCTATACTGTTTTCGATGGTCTCATCTTTATAATTCGTAATCTGTAACAACTTGTATATAGCTTGGTTACAGGAGCATTTGGATACACATTTTTGCCGAAAAGTATTGGTACAGTGTGTGCTTACGTGCTCGATTGTTATCAACGACTTTGAAAAGTGGGAATCGAATGAGTTTACCAGAAACATCAGGCGGGTGCTGCGGAGGTTCGGGCGACTGCGCCACGAAGAAGCCATGTGGTGAGCCGGAACCGGCAAAGCCGAAGAAGCGAACCCCTGTGGAGAAGCCGGACATTGTCGGCTTTCGGACGGATAACCGGGAGACACAGACTCGTTTCCATTTTCATATGGATCTCTGCGTGGGATGCCATGCCTGCGAGGTGGCTTGCGCCGAGCAAAACGGGTTGCCGGCCCATACCCAGTGGCGGCGGGTCGGAGAGGTTCAAAGTGGAACTTTTCCGGATACGCAAAACTATTTTTTATCGAGTGCGTGCAATCACTGCCTTGATGCTGAGTGTGCGAAAGGGTGCCCGGTCGATGCCTATGAGATAAACGATAAAGGCATTGTGATTCATAAGGATGATGTTTGCATTGGCTGCGGCTACTGCACGTGGAACTGTCCATACAGTGTGCCGGTGCTACAGGAGGATCGCCGCATTGTCACCAAGTGCGACATGTGCTCGAACCGGCTTGCCGATGGTCTTGATCCAGCCTGCGTGCAGGCGTGCCCGGTCGGGGCGATTGAAATCGAGACGATTCCTGTCGAACAGATATTCGAAGAGCACATGGAGTCGGGGATTGGCCCGGACATGCCTTCGCCGGGAATCACGATTCCTTCCACAAAGATTACGTTGCCCGAGGGCATGGATGTGGATGCTTTCACCAAGGTGGACCAGCCGTTCGTGAAGCCGGATCATCCCCATACCCCTTTGATAATCATGACGGTGTTGACGCAGCTGGGTTTCGGTGGGTTTATTGCGGTCTTCCTGGTGGATTTGGTCCGAACCTTTTTCTTTGAGGCCGCCGATATAGGCAACGTGATCGGCTGGCTTGCACCGACCTTGATGGGCGTGGTGGGCATGTCGCTTGCCGCGTCGACGTTGCACCTGGGCCGGCCGGTCTATGCGGGACGCGCGTTGAAAAACTGGAAAACTTCGTGGTTGTCCCGCGAAGTGCTCGGGCTTTCTGCTTTTGCGGGGGTCGCCATGACGTATTCGGTGTTTCTTTTTGCGACCGAAGCACTGCATATCATCGAGCCCGGACTGCTGGGCGGTGCGCTGGTGCGCATTGCGCTGGGAATAGGTACGGTGGTGTTCGGCATTGCCGGTATCTATTGCAGCTCAATGCTCTACCGCGTGCCGGCGCGTCCTTCGTGGGATAGCGTAAAGACCACCATCGACTTTTTTGATATGGCCGCCATTCTGGGGCCTGCCGTTTTCATTGTGGCCGCCATGGTGGCCATCCAGATTGCCCAGTCATCAATTGCCTTTTTGGTGGGTGCCATGCAGGTGGCCTCCATCTTCGGTGCACTGGCCTTTATCATCAAGCATGCGAAGAATGCCTATTTCATCAAGAGCTGGCTCGAGAGCGATACCTTTGAGTTGAAGGCGAGTGCTGAGCTGCGGATGACTTATTTCTTCCGATTGCGGATGGTTCGTAACTGCATCGGCATTGCCGGCGTACTGGCGCTGAGTGTTTTCATGTCGGCCGACGAGGTGGTGCACAGTGGTCGCTATCTGGCGGCCGCACTCACCGCGCTTGTGCTGCTGACCACGGTGAGTTTCATTAATCGCTATATCTTCTTCGTCTCGGTGGTGCCGCGCAATATTCCCGGCAACTATCTGGTCTCGGCAAAAGGGGCCGTTCATTAAACTTTGGAAACAACAACCATGATTAAAAAAATAAAGCACCTTCTCGGCTTCGATATCAAGGAAGAGGAATATGCCTATGGATACGATCCGGAATTCGGCTATGTGTCGGCAAAAAAAATTCCGGAGAAATGGGTTAAGTCAACCTGCGGCTATTGCAGTGTGGGTTGCGGTATGTTGCTGGGCGTGAAGGGCGATAAAATTGTCGCGGTGCGTGGCGATAAGGATCATCCCGTTAACGAAGGCGACCTCTGCCCGAAGGGCCTGAGCGAACACCACCCGGTGTCGAGCCCAGACCGGGCCACCAGTCCGTTGATGAAACAATCCGATGGATCCTTTAAGGAGGTTTTGTGGGAGAAGGCATACAGCCACATGGTGAAGACGGTTCAGGATGTACAGGCCACGCATGGTCCGCAGAGCTTTGGTGTGCTCTCGACCGGACAACTGCTGACCGAAGAGTTCTATGCGCTCGGTAAGCTGGTGCAACTCGGCTTCGGCACCTCGAACTATGACGGCAACACTACGCTGTGCATGTCGTCCGCCGTGGTCGGCTACAAGCAGAGCTTTGGGTCGGACGGACCACCCGGATCCTACAAGGGACTCGAGACCGCCGATGTAATCTTCCTGACCGGTGCGAATATTGCCGATAACCATCCGATCCTGTGGCACCACATCCGTAAGAATAAAGATTTTAAGTTAATTGTCTGCGATCCACGCAAGACGAAGACCGCCATGCTGGCCGATCTGTATTTGCCGCTCAAGCCACGTCGCGATATTGATCTGCTCAACGGCTTGATTCATCTCGTGATCAAGAACGGCAAGGTGGATCGGACCTATATCGGAAAGCACACCACCGGCTATGAAGAACTCTGTAAACATGCCGAGCAGTTTGATCTCGCAACAACGGTAGAGCGTACCGGAATTCCGGAAGAAAAAATCATGGAAGCCTATGAGGCCATCGCCAACGGAAAGAATGTCTTCTTTGGGTGGACGATGGGGATCAACCATAGCACCCAGGGTTCCGATACGGTGAGCCTGATCAATACGCTGGCATTGATTACCGGTAATTTGGGCCGTACGGGCGCGGCCCCGATGAGCATCACCGGCCAGTGCAATGCCATGGGCTCCCGCGAGTTTAGTTTTTCGTCGTCGCTTCCGGGGTACCGTAAGTTTGAAGAAGAGGCCGACCGAAAGGAGCTCGCGGATTTGTGGAGCATCGATGAGGGGCTGATTCCCGATACGCGCGGCGCTAACTATCCGCAGATTATCGACGGAATCCTTAATGGCGAAATCAAGGCGCTGTGGGTGATCGCCACCAATCCGCTGGTCAGTTTTCCCGATCAGGCCCGCCTGAAAGAGGCTTTGGATAAACTTGAGATTCTGGTGGTGCAGGATGGTTTTCATCCAACTCCGACCACGCAACTGGCCGATCTGGTTTTACCCGCTGCAATCTGGGGGGAGAAGGATGGGTGCTACACGAATTCTGAACGGCGCGTTTCGCGCGCCAATGCTGCCGTACCTCCGCCCGGACTTGCCAAATCGGATTTTCAGATTTTCATGGATCTGGCGGATTGCCTGGGAAAGAAGGAGGTGCTCTTTCCCGGGTGGACGCGGTCCGAGGATTCGTTCGAGGAGATCCGTAGGATTTCCATGGGGCGTTTATGCGACTACAGCGGCATTACCATCGAAAAAATGAGTCAGGGCGGAGTACAGTGGCCTTGCAACGAGGCCAATCCCGATGGAGCCGATAGCCTGTATACGGACGGTGTGTTCAAGACGACCGACGGGAGGGCCAAACTGCTGTTCACGGATAGCGAAGAGCTTCCGGAAGATACGGACAATAGTTATCGGCTGATTCTGAATACGGGGCGGACGGTAGAGCACTGGCATACGGGAACGAAGACGCGCAATGTGGATTTGCTCAACAAGCTTTCCCCGGAAGCGTGGGTGGAGGTGAACCCTGCAACTGCGAAATATTTCGGCATTACGCCGCATGACCGGGTTTCGCTGGTTTCCCGCCGCGGGCGCGTAGACGACCTGCTCGTCCGTATTTCCCAAACCATCCATCCCGACCATGTGTTTATGCCATTCCATTTTGCCGAAAAATGCATCAATAAACTGACCCTGCCGGCCTTTGATCCCAAATCAGGGGAACCTAACTATAAACAATGCGCCGTTCGCCTGGAGCGTTTCTCCAATTAATCATAGAGGGCGGAAATGATGGTGACAGGGATTGAGACCCGAGTTGGATTGACTTTCCGAAGGTTGAGTCCTATAAAACCGCACCTTTAATGAAACCGCCCTTTTTTGGTGCTGTTTTGTGAACACTTAACGGATGAAGTCGATATGGCGAAGGTGAAGAAGAAAAGAACGATTTGCAAGGTGCTGGAAATACGGAAGCTGACCGACTCCGCTGCGGTGGTTCGTTTTGAGCGACAGGGCCTTGAATTTGAGCCGGGGCAGTATATTCGTGTCGGGCTGGAGGGTGACCCGGAAATCCGCGACTACTCCATTTATTCGGGAGTGGATAAGGATTATTTGGAGGTGCTGGTTCGGCGTGTTGAAGACGGGTTGGTTTCCAAGCAGTTATGCGATCTGGAACCGGGCGATCAAGTCAGTGTCGGCGGCCCATATGGCCATTTTAAACTGATTGAGGACCTGCGAGATACTCCTCTTCTTTTCATTGCCACGGGAACAGGTATTTCACCGTACCATTGTTTTGTCGATTCCAACAATAATTTGCAATATCGCTTGTTGCATGGCTCCAGCCATTTGGCGGAAGCCTATGATGCCCCTCATTATGGCGAAAACTATTTTCACTGCGTCTCGCGGGAGGATGGAGGAAACTTTCGGGGACGGGTAACGGAATATCTTCAAACGCTGGAAATCCCATCGGAAACCAACGCTTTTCTCTGCGGCAACTGCGATATGATCTACGAAGCGTTCGATATGCTTCAGGAAAAAGGCCTTCCC
>CAZWZW010000231.1:0-4918 GCA_964639125.1 uncultured Verrucomicrobiota bacterium | reverse complement strand
TGGGCGCGAATGCCTTCACGGTGCAGGTGGACGCCACCGGCGGCAGCGATACGGCTACGTTGAACATCACAGTTGATATCGCCGTGGTGAACTGGACGATACTGGACGCACAGGACTTTGAGTCCGGCTGGGGCATCTGGAACGACAACGGAAGCGACTGCCGCAAAAGTGCTAACGATGCGGCCTTCGCACACGGTGGCACCTACTGCGTCCGCCTGCGCGACAACTCGAATACCTCGCGTACGACCACAGATAACATTGACCTGACGCCCTATACGGAGGTGAAGATCGAGTTCTGGTTCGATTCGGACGGCATGGCCCCGGGCGACTCTTTCGATGTGAAGCTTCGGGACGCCAGCAACAAATACCAGAAGGTGGCCACGCTGGTGTCCGGCACGGACTTCACTGATGGCACGATGACCTTCATGTCGATCGTGGTTCCCAGCTCGCAGGTCAGCTTCGATATCGACAGCCGGGTTCGGTTCGAATGCGAAGCCCCGTCAAATTCGAATAAAATCTATCTCGACGATATTGCGATCTCCGCAAAATAAGGCTTTGCTACGAGATGGATAACGAGCGTGCCCCGCTGAAGCGGGGCGCGCTTTTTTTTCGAATCCTCCTTTTCTCATGTTTTTTGAGAAATCCGCAAAAAACAGGCGTTCTAGATACATGCCTATCGTTAACACCAGTAAATCAATGGTGTGTGACGACAGGAAGACGGCCGCTTAAGGGCGGATTAATGGAAAAATAGGAGAAAATTAGATGAAAATGAAAAGATTGTTGGCCTTAGTGGCTGTATTAGCCTTGGCAGGGACGTCTGCCTTTGGCGCGGTATTAAACTATGACATGCTGATTGAACACGGCACAGGCTCTGCATATGCCAATGCCGCTGTGACAGAAGGTGGAACGGTGAATGAACTGATCGATGGCGGCGGCTTCAGTACAGCACTCCAAGCATCCAAGACGAGTACCTACACGTTCACTGATGCGGCGAATGGTATTACCTTTGGTTTTGACGTTACCGTAACCGCAGTCAATCCGGCCAATGTTGATGCATTCGGGAACGGATTTTCTACTCAAGGAAATATTGACCCGGGTGATGAGCTAACAGTCGCTTTCGCAAATGTGACGTTTTCTTCGACGGAATTTTCCCTCAACTCGGCCACCATCCTGATGGACGAGGTAAGGACGGTTGGTTCGAGCAGTTACGATATCAATATTGACACCGATGGGAATACAGGAAACGGCTACGAGATACAGCAGTCGGAAGCGGATGCACCGCATGTGTTCACTGGAACCACGGGTATCTCGGTGCAGTTTCCGGGAACTTCCTCAAAGACCGATGATTTTCGCATTTCCCGCCTAGGCTGGACGGTGGCGCTGGATGTGAGCGGTCCGGTGACCTTTTCCACAACGCCTGGTGATGATTTCATCGTACAGGCCGACTATCCTGCAACCTTGGTAACCAATTCCGTCGCTGCGTCATACACAAAAGGCTTCCTTGGAACCGATGTGCAGATCACGGCAATGAATATTTCAAATGATCCGTCCAATGCATTCAATGTAGTAACGAGCTTGCCGTTTACGCTGCCGAATCCTTCGCCATCAAATTCGCCGCTCGAAATCGCGTTTGATGCCACGGCTGCCACCAACGTTGTTTTCGACAATGCTACCGAAGGATTCACGATCACCGGTGCTGTGGATGTGGTTTGGACCGAGCTCGGAAGCGGTACCTTGAACACCAATGCCCTCACTCTGATTGGCAGATACCGCAATCCGCGGGTCGATTTCAATTATGACAACAACCTCAGCATGAGCCTGGTATATCCCACCACGGCGGTGACCAATGATATTTCGGTTTCCTATGTGCAGGGCCGTCCGGGGCACACGAATGTGCAGATCACCGCGATCGACATTGTGAATGCATCCACCAATGGCTTCAGCACCCTTACTTCACCGTTCACCCTTCCCGATGCGGAGCCGTCGAATTCTGTAGTCACGATTGTATACGACAACAGCGGGGGCTGGCTGGCCAACAAGGAAAGTGCCACGGCCAACGTTGTAATCAGCTGGAAGGAAGCGGGTGGAAGCATCACCAACACGGCAACCAATTCGGTTTCTGTCAGCTATCTCAATCTGCCCAGCGGCGTAATCCAGCAGGATTTTTCCCAGTCGGTAGACATCACGACCGGAACATCGGTTGCTTCCAAGCCCCTGAGCTTGTTCGGTGAACTGACCAATAAATGGTGGGGAGTACAAGTCACGCAGGATTTTGGTAACAACAATTATCTACAGGTCACTTCGGGCAGCAACACACGCCGGGCAATCAACCTCGTTGAAAATGGAACGGCCGGTGCGGACAACTTTGGTCCCGTTGATACCGAGCCGCTGACGAACGGTCTCTATCGCTACGACTTTACCTATGCAGTTGAGGGCATCAACCCTGGTGCTCTCTGGTCTATCGAAGCGTATACCCTGATTGGGCAGGTCGACACCAATAGCGGTAATTACATGGAGCAGGATATGGGTGATGCCGGCACAGTTTTGGCCGGTCCCACATCGGTGGGTGGTGCATATGCCGTGCTGAATCCAAACGGAAAGCTGTCGGGTTCTGGCGATGTGGCCAAGACCAACGGGTCGGTTATCATCAATGTCCAGGACGGTGATGATGCCTTGCTGCTCATTCAGTCAAGCCAAAAGCGGAAGGTCCAGTTCTTCGATCTGACACTGACACGTATCGGCGAATACGATCCAAACGCGTTTGCAAGTCCGACCAATGCCGTGTTGGATGCAACGTTTACCGATCCGTCCGTCACCAATGCTGTAGCCCATTACGCCTCCTACGACTACAACGATGCGGGCGCCAACTTCTGGGCGCATGGCAAGGGTGGTAAATGGAATAGCCAGACGCTGGAGATCAGCTCTACTCCCACTAATAGTCGTTCCTTCGCCATTGTTACACGCGCCGGAACAGCGGGCTATGATGATGTGGGTGTTAATGATACCATCGCGCTGACCAGCGGGGTGTATACTGTCTCCGTGGATGTCGATTTCTCGGTGGTCACCAACATTGGACACGGCAGTATAACGATCTTCAGCTTTGCCGGAGTGGATACTGCCACAGGTAATGTGAACGATGTTCGCCTCAGCCTGCAGCACGGTACGAACGTGGCAGCTGGAGTTGAGGCTAATCAGGTACCCATGGTTCGTGGTACGGCATTCTACACCGAGCTCGCGAGAGATGACTATACCAATGATGTGACCGGAACATTGACGTTCACCGATCTTGCTGTGCAGGATGGTGAGGATCTGGGTATTCGTTGGAACTGCTACTTCGGTGCCGACTTCAACGCGATCGACAACGTTCAGGTGCTCCGCACCGGCGATGCTCCGCCCGTTGGATACGCTGCGTGGGTCGCTCTGCATGGCCTGAGCGGCAACGATGCGCTGCTGACGACGGACGTCGAACCTGACGGGTTGGACAACCTGCTCGAGTATGCCCTTGATGGGGATCCGAATGCAGACGATGGAACCGGGAAGCCGAGCACATTCACTGCGATGGATACTGGAACCAACTGGTTCTACCATGTCCATAATGAACGCACGGATGATCCGCGCCTCAGCTACGAAGTAGGACGCAAGGGCGACCTCGTCTTCGGCACAAACTGGACCACAGGGGCCATTAAGTTTGTAGACGAATCGCCGGTAGTCGATAACGTCAAGTCGGTCACCAACCGCACAGATATTGGTGCCCAGGAATTCATCCGCCTGAAGGTGGAAAGAATCGACTAAGTGTAGCATTTTGAATCTGGTCATCGGGAACACGAAGTTCCCGATGACCTAGCGAAAATGAAAAGTAAAAAGGAGTATAAGATGAAAAAAATAAAACTAACAGCAGGCGTCATATGCCTGATCGCAGCGTCGACTCAAGCCGCGCTGGTCTATGACATCGAGGTGTTGACTCAAACGGATGCGGCGGTTGCAAATGCGGCCGTTTCCACGACGAATGCCCCTAACATTGACGCTGCAGGTGGGTTTGGCGTTGATCTGACTACGGATCCGGCGGTTAACGGGACTTCAGTGTCGCATGACTTCACGTATTTCGATGCAGCAAACAACGTGAATTGGGGTTATACGCTGACCATCACCGCAGCCGCCGATATGGATGGTTATGGTAACGGATTTGGTGTGACTGGGAACGGCAGCAATGATTTTGATCCCGGTGACTCCGCAACGCTTTCTTTAAGCAGCGCGTTTGCCACGGCAAACAATGCCGGCGAGAGCGTGGATGGTTTCAGTATCCTGCTCGACCGTGTGCAAATGACCGGATATACAGGCGGTGGTTCATACTCGGTTCTGGCGAATGGCTCAACCCTTAGCGGTATTGACTCAGGGCTGGATCTTGGTGCCGATGCCGATAGCAGCATCGTTGTAACGGCCTTGACAGGCACGGGGGACAACAAATGGCGCTTTGGCAAGGTTGGTGTACATACCGATATTAACGTAATTCCAGAACCGGCCACACTCGGTCTGGTTGCCATGATGGGTGGTGGCATCCTTATGATTCGTCGCCGTTTCACAGCAAGTTAATCATCAGAACGGACTAGGATAGATGCTCTGCGCCGTTCGTTGGCGCAGGGTTTTTATTGTGAAAGGAAGTCTGCGTCGATGCTCGGCGATATGATTTCCCGGAATGCTGGTTCGTTCGGAATTTTCGCTGACCCATCTGCTCCAAAATCAATTCTAACGTTAGAATAATACTATCTTATAAGAGGGATCTTAATGAAATCAATATACCGTATTTTTGTGGGCATGGTGGCATTTGTCTCCTGTTCCTGGGCGACGGATTATTATGTGGCCACGAACGGCAACGATGCCAACCCGGGCACACTCGCCCAACCCTTTGCCACGATTACCA
>CAZWZW010000230.1:0-4921 GCA_964639125.1 uncultured Verrucomicrobiota bacterium | reverse complement strand
CGAGCAGGGAGACTCCCATATCACGAAGATGATTCGGGTGCAGAAGGTCAAGGACCTGATCATTGACGGAAACGGCAGCACGCTCACACTCAGCGACAGATTTCTGGATCTCAAAAACTGCGCCGACATCACCGCATGTAATATGACGGTGAAGCCTGAACGTGAGGCTAGCACAAACGTCGATGTGCTGGAGGTAGACCCGGACGCCGGCACGCTCACGGTGCAGGTCCAGCCGGGATTTCCTGAAGACTTCCGATCTTATTTCCCAGCTGGCAAAGCCGGGAATACGATCATGCGCGTCGTTGACGAGGTCAACCGTGGCCTGTCCATCACCGGATGGGGATCGAGTGGCAAGCGCATGGAGGAGCTGGGCGAGCGTCGCTATCGCATCCACGGTGTGCCCGCCGCTAACCTCAAAAAGATCCGTCCCGGGATGGTCGCCTATGCGAAGACGTATCGGGGTGGCTTTGGGAAGGCGTATCACGTGAACAGGGTCACGCTCAGCAAGGTCAACTTCATGGGGATGGGCGGAACCATTTGGTTGGGGCGGGAAAACAATGCGAATACCGGTCTCTCCTGCGAATTTCTACCGCTGAGTCCTGGGTACTATACCGGGGCATCTGGCGTGATCGGTAACGGTAGGACCGGATCGTGGTACGAAGACTGCCGTTTTGAAATGGGCGCAGACGACAATGTTATGGATCATACGTTCCCATGGCCCGTCGACAACATCCAAGGCAATGTGGCCATCCTCAAGCAACGGTGGATGTGGCCACAGGATATCCGTAAAGGCGACGCATTTGTTCTGTGGGACTGCATGAGCGGTGAGAAGGGGCGGGTCACTCGCGTCACCGTCCTGGAGGTCCAGGATGCCGACG
This sequence comes from uncultured Verrucomicrobiota bacterium, assembly GCA_964639125.1. Lineage (GTDB taxonomy): Bacteria > Verrucomicrobiota > Kiritimatiellia > Kiritimatiellales > Pontiellaceae > Pontiella. The sequence continues at coordinate 4,043 of CAZWZW010000230.1, read as the reverse complement.
GCAGCCCGATGGTGATCGAAGATCTGAATTTCCAGAACCCGCGACGTCTGGTGCTGTCGAAAAACACGACGGAGTTGAACCGCGAGTTGGGCAGGCCGGAAGGCGCCTCGTTCCTGTCTCCGGGCAAGACATCATTTAAAGTCTTGGACAGCATGCTGCTCATCCGCTTATCACATAATAACCGTGACTTTGTTTTCCGCCGCAACGAAGTGACCGGTGGCAGCGCCGGCATGCTCAACAACTCCACGCGTGCCTTGGTTGCCGACAACACCTTCAAGAACCTTCGCGGATCGGCTGTACACGCCGGTTTCATCCATCATCCCAACCCCCTCCCGATTGAAGGCTGTGGCTCGCGGGACTATGTCATCCGTGACAACAAGATGGAGAACTGCGGCAGCAAAGCGATTAGCGTCAGTTCCGATGCCGGTATCGGGGGCAACATCATCATCAAGAACAATACGATCAGTTACAGCACAAAAGAGTTCTGGCACGCCATCAGTACCTTTGGCAACAACCATGGAGTCGTCATTAAGGACAATCTGTTTAAGAGCCCGAAACCGCCCGCACGTGGACCATGGATTATGTCCGTCAACAATGAGCACGCGATCGAGCACCGCAATAACCGCATCGATCCGCCGCACGCAGACGTGCCGATGTTTAAAGAAAAGAACAGAAATTGATGATCGGTGCAGAATCCTGATCGATAGACCTATGAAAACCTCAGATACATACCGACTCGCGCTCTTCATTTTGTGCTGTGTTTCTCTTTGGAGCACCGCATGCCTTGCGAATGCCGGCGAAGAGAAGGCAAGCCATACAATAATGCTTTGGCCCAAAGATGCAGCGGGTCAGATCTTTATTTGCAATGGTTAAGAGACAAGAAAATTATTGTAGAAGGAACCGAAGAATAGAGTGGTGCAGATGAAATGAAAAATACGAAATTCATAATTGTAGCCCTATTCTTACAGATATTTGCTGGCTACGCAAATGAGGCGCATCAGCAAGCTGAGTCAGCGTCCGACAGAGTCACCTTGAGCAGAGCAGCTGCGCACCCCCTTATCCATGAAGGTCTTTTGACTAATCCCACCGAAGGTTTAGTGTTTGGCAATGGCGATCTGGCAGCCAGCGTGCAAATTTTTTCCAATGAGCTGAAATTAAATCTCGGCAAGAACGATGTCTGGGATACACGCTATAGCAGCCCTGACAAAACAGTGGACGTGGTAGTGACGCAGGATGAACTGATTGCCTATGTGGAAAAACATGGCGCCGTATCAGGTCAACTCTTGAACAAACCAAAGAAAAAAGGCGGCCCTGTAGTTCTTTCTCCTCTTCGAGTTGGTACAATTCGTATTGTTCACCCTGGATGGTCGGAGATCAAGGTTCACTCGAAAGTTAGGATCGATAAGGGAACCTTTGAGGCAGAATACCACTTCCCGAGCGGTACCTTGCGTTTCACCGCGTTTATCCATCGCGAGAAGAATGTCGTCATGCTGCGCGCCTCTGCGGAAGGACAGGTGCCCTGGTTCACCATCATCATTGAACGGGAGCCAGACATAACAAATGGCGATCTACCGCCACTCCTGGTAAAAAACGATCCTAAACGCTTTCGTGGTACACTTTCACAAACGGTCCCCGGCCTGTATGAGACGGCCCCCTTTTCCTGGCACATGGCGGCATCCTTTCCAGACAAAAACCAGCTTGCGTCGGTTTCCCGTGGAAAAGAGGTGATCAGTGAAGGCTTGTTTTCGAGTAAAGTCCAGCAAGTCGCTTGGTCACTGCGACAGAACGTTGCACTGCGCGACGGTACTTCAATTAGCTTTGCGGCAGGTGTGGCCACTGACACCGACGGTACCACGCCAGCGCTAGACCGCGCACGCAAACTGGCTGGCAATGCGGGTGGTGATCGATTCGAACAGGAACTAGGTACCCACACAGCAGCCTGGAAATCTTTTTGGGATGCTTCGGCTATTAGCATCGAGGACCAAGAACTCGAAGCGCTTTGGTATCGTGGCCTCTTCTCCTATGCCTGTCATCTCAAGCCCGGAGCTCAGGCCCCGGGCTTGAATGCAAATATTCCAATTTCAGACCGCTCCCCCTATAAGGGTAAGTACACATGGAATCACAACGTTCAGAAATGGTACTTTCCGGCCTTGCCCGCCAATCACCCTGAGTGGTACGACGTCCTTGCTGAATTGCTTGAAGAGCAAACCCCGACCTTTCAGCATTTAGCCAAAACGATATTCGGCCTGGAGGGAGTTTATGTGGACCTGTCAGGAAGGCCCCGTCCCATCACCGAACGCGCCACAAGTCATCCGGTAGTGGGGCGGGCGCTCAGTCATACGGGTTGGCTGGCAACTATGCTTTTCGATCACTACGGCTTTACCGGCGATACCGAATGGTTGAGAACCCAGGCCTATCCTTTCTTACGCGAGACGGCCAATTTCTATGCGGCTTACCTCGAAAAATATCAGGGCGAGGATCTGGTCATATACCCCTCCCTTAGGCTTGAAGACCTCTGGAACACAAAGAGAAATCAAAGCTGGGGAAAGAACTTTATAGGCAATAAAAACGTTTCCACTGACCTAATGATGTTCCGTAAGGCTTTTGAGGATGCGATTGCAGCCGCAGCAATTCTCGGAACCGATTCCGCCCAACGCGAGCGTTGGGCGCGCTACCGCAAGCGGGTCCCCGAGATCGAGTATGGCTGGCGAGACGGCAAGGCCTGGTACGCCATCTGTAAGGACTGGGAAAAGGCCTGGCCCGATTTCGAGGCATACCTGGAACACCTGCGGCATTCACGTTGGGGTTGTCAGGCGTGGCCGGTATTTCCCGGCGACTACATTGATGGCGATGAAGAAGACGGCTTGGCAGCAGTCCTCCGTAATCTTGTCGCTGACGTGGACCTCCTCGACTTAAGGCCCCATACAACTGTACTCGGGACCTTTCACGGTGAAGCCACCGTCATGCCCTTTATTCGACTGGGAATGATGGAGAAATTCGATGATATCCGCACCCTGATGCTCGCCCATCAATATCCCGCCGGACAATTCAGCCCATGGTCGGCAGGCACCGGTCAGTCAGTCCTGCTCCCACGTCTTGATCAGTGGCGTCTTGTGGAAAATCAATACATGCAGATTCTCGGCATCACCGAGATGCTGCTACAGAGTCAAAGCGGAATTCTGCGTCTCTTCCCTTATTGGCCCGAAGACAAGGCTGCTGCTTTCCGTAATCTCAGAGCCCGAGGGGCTTTTCTTGTGTCTGCCGAACGCGCTCCAGGCACGAAACTTCGAGCCACAATCCACAGCCTCCGCGGAAACCCCTGTCGACTCCGATGGAACCAAGCGGGCACACCCAAGATTTCGCATAAAGGTGAAGCTGTGTCCTTCGTCCTTGAAGGACGGGATCTCGTCTTCGATACTCAGGCAGATGCCGTATATGAGGTGCACTGAGTATTGGCTCAAGCACCTGCAAGAACGCCCAAAAGATAAGCCATTCTTCTTCTGGTTTTCTTCGATTGATGCCCATCGTCCCTGGCAGAAAAGTAAACATGTTCCGAGTTACAGCCCAGAAGAAGTTATTGTTCCTCCTTATTTGGTCGATACAAAAGTTACCCGGGAAGACCTTGCCAGTTATTACCACGAAGTCAGTCGTTATGATCACGATATCGGTTTAGTGACGGCAGAACTCAAGAAGCAAGGCGTTCTGGATAATACCTTCATCATCATTGCCGCCGATAATGGCCGCCCCTTTCCACGCGATAAATCACGCTTGTATGACAGTGGTATAAAAATCTTAAGTAAGTTACGCTCTATTTAAATCTCAGAAGTTTACTGTCCCAAACAGTTCTGTTTTCTGTATTACTGCTGAGTTAACGAATATCCGACCGAATTCGTGCCTAGGGTCGTCTGTCTTCGCAGCAAGAACAGGAGGCACGCGATTAGGAAGACACAAATCGCACTAGTCATGGGGATATTGGGGGCAGACGGGCGCGTGCTGGGTGTCGCAAATTGGTTATATTTAGGTGCTGATCTGGTATGGCACAT
>CAZWZW010000229.1:0-4924 GCA_964639125.1 uncultured Verrucomicrobiota bacterium | reverse complement strand
GGGGGATACGGAGGGGGGGCTCAAGCTACTCGAAGAGTGTCGGGCGGAGGCCCCGAACGAACCCATCGCCGCCGAACTGCAACTGCAAAAAGCCGCCGCACTGCTGCAGGCAAAACGCTATAAGGAGGCGGTCGAGGCCTACCAGATCTACCTCGCCGTGGCGGCCGATCCCGCCGGGCTGGCACAGGCTTATTTTGGGAAGGGCCTTGCGCTTGTCGAGTTGAAGCGCTTTCCCGAGGCGGCTGTCGCATTGGACAAGGCCGGGCCGGGGCTGAATAACGGCGATGAACGGGCCGATGCCCTGTTTAAGGCGGCCGATGCGTATTATCTGGCCGGTAAGTTTGAGGATGCCGAAAAACGGTATCGCCTGCTGATTACCGATTTCCCCGACCACCCCAATGTGCCGAACGCATTATATCAGCTGGGGCTTACGCTGGCAGGATCCGGTCGCCGGGCCGATGCGATGGAGGCGTTCCAGATGGTGGAAGACCACTATGCCGATAGCCCGTTCGCCGAAAACGCGGCGTTGCGCGTGGCGGACCTGCTGCTGGCGGATGAACAGTGGGAGGCGGCACTGGAAAAATATGCGGAGATCGAACAGACCTATCCCAGCAGCTCCGTGAGCACCATGAGCCGGCACCAGAGCGGGCTGGTACTCTATCGGCTGGGACGCTATGCCGAAGCGCAGAAAATCTTTGAGTCGGTGATCAGCGATGCACCGGAAAGTGAATATGCCCCACAGGCCTCATATATGCGCGGGTTTTGCCTCTATTTGCAGGGAGACGCCGAAGCAGCTGAAAAAACCTGCCATGAGTTCATTGAAAAATATCCCGATTCCGAATGGGCTCCCGAAGTGATTTTCTGGCTCGCCGAGCAATATTTCAATCAAGGGGCTTATTCGGAAGCGGAGCCGCTTTTCCTGCGGATATCGACCGATTACAAGGAACACAAGCTGGCTCCGCGTGCGCTCTACTGGGCCGGACGCGCCGCAGCCATGCAGTCGAGCTATGTGACCGCGATCGAACGCTACGGTGCGGTATCCCAAACCTATCCCGAGAGTAAAATCATCCCGCAAACCCGGTTTGCCCAAGGCGATGCGCTCACCGAACTCGGCGAATTTTCCCGGGCGGTTCTGGCGTTTGAGGAAATCATCAAAAACTATCCCGACAACTATCTCGTGAATGCCGCCTGGGGTCGTAAGGGCGACTGCCAGTTTTCGCTCGCGGTCGACAACCCTGCCCGCTATTCCGAAGCGATGAATTCCTATCAAGTCATTCTCAACCGGCCCTCCGCACCCATTGCCCTGAAGCTGCAGGCCAAATATAAGCTTGGGCGCTGTCTGGAAAAAACCAGCGTGCCCAATAAAGCCTTTAGTCGCTACATGAACGTGGTTTATACCTTCCTCAATGAGAACGTTGAGCGTTCGCCCTATAGCGTGATGTGGTTTACCCGCTCTGCGTTTGGCGCGGCAACTCTCAAAGAGAGGGAAAAGGCCTGGTTGGAGGCCGTTCATATTTATGAGCGCGTGGTCGAAGCCAACGTGCCGGCCAAGGACGAAGCCCTAAAGCGGATCGAAAAAATCAAGCAAGACAACTGGCTGCTGTTCCAGCAGGCCGAGGAGACGAGTAATGTTGGAACTGATGATTAAAGGCGGATGGATCATGTGGCCCATTTTGATATGCAGCATCGCGGCGGCCATTCTGTTTTTGGAGCGTGTATTCCACCTGCACCGTGCACAGATCAAGCAGGAGGATTTTCTCAGCGGAATCTACACCATCGTCAACCGCGGCAATATAACGGAGGCGGTGTCGATTTGCGATCAAACCCCCGGGCCGGTCGCGCACATGGTACGGGTTGGGCTGCTGCATGATGACGAGGCTCCGGAAGCCCTCAAACAGATCATTACCAAGGCGGGATTGACCGAAATCCCGCGGTTGGAAAAAAATCTGGGCGGCCTGCTGACCATTGCGCAGATCACACCGTTACTGGGTCTGATGGGAACCATTCTCGGATTGATTCAAATTTTTATGGCGATGGAGCAGAATGCCCCGCTCGCTCAAATCGGGGATCTTTCATCCGGGATCTGGCAAGCTTTGATCACGACAGCGATCGGGGTATGCGTCTCGATTCCTGCCTTTGTTGGGTACAATTTTTTGCTCAGCCGGGTCGATAAGATAACGCTGGATATGGAGTACGCCGCCGAAGATCTGTATCACTTCCTTGTGTATGACCGAACCCGCGGCGGAGAAGAAGGCCATGAAAACCTTTAATTCCCACGAGAAAAGTCATCAGTTGCGCCGCTTCAAACCCTGCCGCAAGCCAGCGGGAATCTTTAGTCTCAGCGTGGTTTTAAGCGATACATCGTTGCTGTTGCTCGCGTTTTTTCTGGTGGTTTCTCCCTTTGTGCTGCAACCCGGAATCAACCTGAATCTGGCGGCATCGCCCTTCACCGGCGGTGCCCGTTTCGGCTCCATGGTACTATCGATCACGCGGGGCGGATGGTTCTATTTCAACGATGAGCGGCTCGATGCGGCGCGGCTCCCCGAAACGCTTGAGCGATCGGCATTCCAAAACCCAGGGGCTCCGTTGATTATCGAGGCCGACGAACGGGTCGCCCACGGGGTCGTTGTTTCGGCCTGGAATGCCGCGCTGCATGCAGGTATTCCAGAAGTATCGATCGCAACCCGTATTTCCGCCGTGGCCGAGGGCGCTCCGTGACCGAAACCCCATCCAGTGGAATCTTGCTGGCCTCCGGGGGAGCGGTTGCTTTACACCTCCTTCTGTTTGCGGCCGTCTGGTCCAAAGAGAGCTCCGGGCTCGAAGGCGTATTGGTTGCGCCAAAAACCGGGTTTTTGGCGCGCCAGGGGAAAAGGGTTTCGGATGCGGACAGCGGTGCACGTACGGTTTGGTCGCCGGTCATGTTTTCGTTGCCGTCCGGCATGGGCTTCAGCCGCGATCTGCTTCAGCAGGATGTTCGCACCCGCCTCACATTTTCCAAGCCGGTGCAATCTGAGCGATTTCTTGAGGTGGATCCTGCCGAACGATTGGCCGGGGAGCGGATTGCGCTGCCGGAGCTTTTGTTGACCGCGGGCGCTGCGGCAGCACCGGCCCTGCCCGATGACGTATTGCAAGCCGGGAAGCTCCGCCCTGCCGCCCCTCGGGTATCTGTGGTGCCGGAACTCAAAGAAAGACTTCTCGGAGGAATCGTCCTTCCGCCCGAATTAAACCGGGAGGTAGCCCTGCCCTGGCAGGCACGCGCCGAGATCAGCGTCTCGGATCAAGGAATGGTGCAGCATGTATTTCTTGAGCAACCACTCGAGTCGGCACCGCTCAACCAGCAGGTGCTTCGGCTCCTCTACAGCCTGCGCTTCAAGCCGGGACCTGTCGTCAACGGCAGTATTGAAATCTATTCGCCGGGGTCCGGTGGCGGGGAGCCGACGCCATGATTAACCTACCGCTCGGAGCCATCTTTGTTTTATTCGTTGGTGTTCCACTGCTGATTACCGGCGCGCTGGCGCTTTTCTACAACTTTCGTACACTGCACCGTCCGGTGAGTGAGAATGAGAGCATCTATGAATGTGCCTCCTGTGGACACGTATATGCCTTTGCGCGCAACCGCCCCATGGACCGCTGCCCGCGCTGCGGCAGCCTCAACGAGGCCGTGCGGACTTAGGTGGGCCTTAGGTTAAAGGTCCGCCGGGCTGGTCCTGAATAAGGGTGTCGGCGGTTTCCTCCGCCGCTGCTGGGTGGTCGGCCATATAGTGGAGGCCGCGGCTTTCCTTGCGTTGCTCGGCGCGTTAAGGGTCAGTCCGATATTTCAATACTACTTAACTTCTTCTTCAGAGGAACCATCCGGCTGTCATCGCTCTCTGCCCGTTTAATCAACGCGGCAAAATTGGTTGCCATACCCATATGCAGATGCAGTTTAATCCACTCATTGGTTACGCATGTTTGTTTTCGGAGCAACCACGCCATGCAACATTTTTCAGGACAGCTTTTTCGCATATCCTGAAGTGTTGCATCATCTAGCTTCAAGACCTTCAAGCCAACCTTCAGAAGCTTTTCAGCAGCCATCTCATCGTGCATCTTTGTTTCAACACCATCGAAAGACTCCCGTTTACCGCTAACACCAATGACGTCATCCAGCCGATTGAGCATTTCCTGCCGGAACTGATCGCTGCCGAAGTACCACCCTCTCCTTAGGTTTTTCCACTCCGCATCCGCCTCAAGAGGATTATCACTACGGGCTATCTCCAGCACCCGCTTCTGCATGCTTCTGCGGAATTGCTCGAGTCCCTGCAGATCATCTGCGAGTCCCATTGCTCCTAGAACACGCTCTACCACGAGCCAGTCGGGTCTCTTGTTTCGTCGGAAATAGAGCGGATAGCTGCTCCAGCGATAATCCGTCAACTTACCGCCAACAAGATCAATTTGCTTTGCCCGGGCCGGGTTCAGATGAATATAACTCGCTACCGTCGAAAAATACTCCCCTCCCGATCCATCCACCACCAATGCCTTATACCGCCCTTGCAGCAGATGGCCCCATTGTTTATGGCGCGAATTGAAGCGCTGAGTATACGTCCCCTGCAACCACTTCATCCCCGCCACCAGATTCGCCTCCGGCGTCTCCATCAAAAGATGATAATGGTTCCCCATTAAAACGAAAGCATGCACCAACCAGCCGGTTCGGGAGCATGCTTCTTCCAGCGTATCCAAAAAAGTCTCACAGTCCTTATCGTCCAGAAAAATCAGGTCACCCCGATTCCCACGGCTCATGATGTGGTAGATCGCGCCCTCATATTCGATGCGTGGCTTCCTTGGCATGCCGAGAATCTACTCGCGATAAACCGTCCGGGCAATCTAGAATATTAAAATGTGGGTATCCCCTTCACTGGACTAACCCCCATATGTTGTGGTATCAATC
>CAZWZW010000228.1:0-4965 GCA_964639125.1 uncultured Verrucomicrobiota bacterium | reverse complement strand
GGCCATGCCTTGCGGATGCGTTTGAAATCGATTAAGAACCAATAGATGTCGCTCTCCGACTTATGTAGAAGGATATGCTGCGGAGGGGAGGTCACCTAGCACTCCCGAGCACAGTCGAGGGGCTTGCTAGGTGAGAGGGGTTTTCAGGCCAGACCTTTGTTGGAATCGGTATCAGACACAAATCGCACTAGCCATGGGGACATGGGGACAGACGGGCGCGTGCTGGGTGTCGCAAATTGGTTATATTTAGGTGCTGATCTGGTATGGCATGTTTCGCGAGTTCGTGTTTCTATAGAGGGCTTAAGTAAAGCGTCGGTGCACAGGCTATTTCAGGCGAGATGGTGGGAGCGGGAAGGCACAATACATTTAGAGGCGGCGCTGCTGGTAGCGTTGAAACGATCACATTCAATATGCAAAATACGAAACAATCTACCCCGCGCCGTCAAAACGGTGTTTTCAGAGCTGCCCCCAAGGAGTGCGTCATGTTGAAGAGATATACAAAGCGTTTTGTTGGGCTATTGTTTGCGTTGTTGAGCGGTATGACGGTCACGGCGTCGGGTTCAGAGCTCGCTGGCTCCAGGCCTAATATTGTGTTTATTCTCGCTGACGATATGGGACTCGGCGACATCAAGGCGTATGGGGGCGATAAATGCAAAATCGACACTCCCCACGCCGACCGACTCGCCGCCAACGGCATGAAGTTTCTCGACGCGCACACTTCCTCTTCCGTCTGCACCCCCAGTCGTTATGGCTTGCTCACCGGGCGTTACTGCTGGCGCACGAAGAAGCAAGGCGGTGTCCTGCATGGCTATAACAAAGCCTTGATTGCTCCCAGCGTACCCACCGTTGCCAGCTTCCTGAAAGAGAATGGGTATCAAACGGCCTGCATCGGCAAATGGCATTTAGGCCTGAACTTTGACTCAACTGTTGGCAATAAAAGACATGAATATAACGCCCTGGAGGCTAAGTGGAGAAAGGGTGAAAATGTTGACATCGATTTTGACTGGTCGGCACCGATTAAGGGCGGTCCGGTTGCCGTGGGCTTTGACTACTTTTTTGGGATTAGCGCCTCATTGGATATGTCGCCTTACGTCTGGATTGAAAATGACCATTTTATCGGCACGGGCTCGGTCATCAAAAGACAAAATGGACGCCCTGGACCCGCGCACCCCGATTTTAAAGCGGTTGAGGTGTTGGCGAAGACCACTGAAAAAACCGTTGAATATATCGACCGGGCGGCCAAGAGCGAGAAGCCCTTCTTTGTCTATATGTCCTTGAATAGCCCGCATAGCCCGCTTGTTCCTTCGGCTGAATTTCTCGGCAAGAGTGCGGTTGGACCTTTTGGGGATTTTATGATGGAGACCGATTGGTCGGTGGGACAGGTCGTCGCGGCACTTGAACGCAACGGCATTGTGGAAAATACCATTATCATCTACTCCGCCGACAATGGCTGCAGTGTCAGTGCGCAGAGAAAGGGGCCAAACTCCAATACGAAAATTATTTTCCAGACCGGCGACGGGCAAGCCATTGAGCCGGATGCGCATTATCCAAGTGATATATATCGCGGCCATAAAACCCATTTATATGAAGGCGGTCACCGCGTCCCCTTTATTGTGCGTTGGGACAAAAAAATCGCGCCAGGCAGTAACTGTGATCGCATGGTTGGGCTGACCGATTTCCTTGCCACCTGCGCTGACATTATTGGTAAACCCGTGCCGCCGCAAGTGTCCGACTCAATCAGCTTCCTGCCGTACCTTTTGGGGGAAACGCCTGATGCGACGGTGGCGCGAAAAGATATTATTCACCATTCATTCAAGGGGAGGTTCTCTATCCGGCAAGGGGATTGGAAGTTGCTACTCGATCCCGACCCCAACAGTGATTTGCCGAAAGACAGTCGGCCAGGAATTCAACTTTACAACCTTTCCAGCGATCCCGGTGAATCGAAAAATGTGCAAGCTGCGCATCCGGAAATGACTGAAAGCCTCGTCGCGCTGCTAGAAACGCAGGTGCAAAGCGGTCGCAGCAACCCCGGCGCTCCGTTAAGCAATGATGACGAAGTGGACATCTGGAAACGCCCAAAACAACGCAAAAAGTAATCTCTGCGGGTGAACCGTCTTTCTTTTTTGTTCTACATTAAAAATCCTAAACGCATCCTATGAATCAAATATTCTCATACTTCGCCTTGGCGGCGATAATTGTTTTGTCCACAGCGCTCGGTAATCATGCCAAGGCAGAAAATGAAGCATCCTATTTCGAGGCGAATCATGGCTTTAACATGGGGCTTAACGAAATGGTTGACCTGTCTGAGATTGAAGGATTCGAGAGAGTTCGAAGCACTGCGGATTTGGCTAGGTTCGCATCGAAGGTTCCCGGTGCGGTAGGCTTCACTGCCCATCCATCATTCGAAAGTGGACAGCACCGCTTTGCTAGCGCAGTCCTTTGGTATTCGCATCTATCACCCTCCAATATGTCTTGGAGACTCTATCTTTTCGACGAGAAGGAAGCAAAGAAGCAACCTGGAGAAGCCGCAACAGAGGAGGCCCTTGCTGCCGCAGAGGCTCAAATCTCCGACAAGCTAAAAGCTGCAAAGGAACTGATAGATGACGGCGGACGTAGAGGGGTGATTCTTCCCAGTGATCAAAAAGAGCAAAATGTCGTTGCCCGAGCGGTATTGCGATTAGGTGGAGCATTCCAGCACATGGGTAAATTTGGAGCTTCTTGCGGTGGCTGTAGGGTAGTGATTTTAGGAGGATCTCCTGCTCATTGCGGCTTAGGCATTAAGGGCCAAGACCATTTCAACTGCTGCGGGGCGATCAACAAAGACGACTTCTGTCGATACTGGGAACTACTACTAGCCCTCGAAGAAGCAGAACAAATCAGGATAGCACAATAGATTTCGCTTCGGCTCATCTATGTCTACCTTCGACGTCGCATCCAAATGTGCGGATGATTGGTGAAAAGAAAGTTTTAGAAGAATTTAGAAGAAGAAAAGGAGTGCACTATAATGCAGAGGTATAGAAAGCGTTTTGTTGGGCTGTTGTTTGCGTTATTGAGCGGTATGACGGTCACAGCCTTGGGTTCGGATCTCGCCGGCTCCAAGCCCAATATCGTCCTTGTTCTGGTCGATGATCTGGGCTTTTCCGATCTGGGGTGCTATGGCGGGGATATTGATACGCCGGTGCTGGATGAACTGGCTGGATCGGGACTTCGCTTTTCCCGATTTACCAATTCGGCAAAGTGTACCACCTCGCGCTATTCGCTATTATCCGGACAATACCATGGTGCGGGCTATAATAAAATGAGCCGATCTACCACGCTGGCTGAGCCACTTAAAAAAGCCGGATATGCCACCTGGGCGATCGGCAAGTGGGATACGCATACAACCACGCCCTTGGACTACGGCTTTGAGAAATTTTTCGGTTTCGTCGGGGGGGCGAGTGACTATGTCGAAGGGAATGGCAAGTGGCTATTAAACGAGAACCGTTTTACTGATTTTGGTAAGGATGCATCGGAGTTTTACGCGACCAGAGATTTAACGGATTTTCTGATTCAGTTACTCAAGGAAAAGGAAGAAGCGAAGGACAAGAGACCGTTCTTTATGTACGCATCCTATAATGCCCCTCATGGCCCGCTGCAGGCAGAGGAGGATCTGGTGCGCAAATACCGTGGGCGCTTCATGAAAGGCTGGGAAACGGTGCGGGAAGAGCGATTTAAGCGACAAAAGGCGCTGGGACTGTTTGATGCAAGCGTGGCATTGCCCGAGTGGCAGTCGAATCACCGTAAATGGGAAGATCTGTCTGATAATGCGAAGTCGTGGGAAGATCATCGCATGGCGATCTACGCAGCGATGGTTGAATCGATCGACCGCAATCTCGGCCGCTTGAAGCAAGAACTTGTAAGAACGGGGCAATGGGAAAACACCCTGTTTCTGTTCATGTCGGATAACGGAGCGAACCCGTATGAGAGGTCCGGTAGGGGACACATCTTGCCATGGAAACCCAAGTGTGGCATGAGTCAGGGAACCGAATGGGCTTCGGTGAGCAACACGCCTTTTCGTATGTATAAACAGAACACCCTCATGGGTGGTGTTTCGACCCCATTCATCGCTCACTGGCCTGCAGGCTTAAAAGCAAGATCGTGGGAGAACACACTTTCACACATTGTTGATGTCATGCCGACACTGCTTGAATTATCTGGAGCAGAATATCCGGAGACCATGAGAGGACAACAGGTGGGTGAAATGGTCGGAGTATCACTGGTCCCTCTTCTCAATGGTCAGAAAGTGGAGCGAGAGAAGCCGCTGTTCTATAGTTACGTGGGAAGTAACGGGCTCTGGGATGAACGCTATAAACTCGTGTCGAGCCGTGGTGGACCCTGGATGCTATTTGACATGGAGAAAGACCCTGTCGAGAATGTTGATGTCGCGGCCGCACATCCTGAACGAGTGAAGACCATGAGTGAGGAGTGGTACCGAATCGGAAATCAAATCAAAGTCCATAAGGACAGCCGCGCGCCGAGAAAGGAAACGTCAAAACCCTGGGGAGCCTCAAAAACTAAGCGTGATGAGCAACACCCGAACTGGGGCAGCAAACAAGCTCCGCTGCCCTTGCCGAATGAATAAGAAGTGGACGCGTTAGCGATATGACTATGATAAAACAACTTTTGCTATTAATGTTGCTGCTGGCGACGGAAAGTCTGGCTGGCGTTCGGCTGCTTTCTCCAGAGAATGGAGCAACGCTATACACACCACATCCTCATCTCCACTGGCAGAAGGAAGCCGGCACGAACATTGAGGACTTCTATCGAATTCAGATCGCCCGCGACGAGGCGTTTCAAACGCTAGTGGTTGATGATTCGCTCGATGTGGTTTCGCGGCTGGTTTGCGCCAAGTCGCTGTCGCCCGGGAAGTATTACTGGCGCGTTCGCCGCGAAGACCAAACCCAGTGGTCGAAGGTATTTTCCTTC
>CAZWZW010000227.1:0-5020 GCA_964639125.1 uncultured Verrucomicrobiota bacterium | reverse complement strand
CATGGAAGGCTTCGTGATATCAGTGAGGCGTATGTGCCCATCGCCACGATCGGGCTTGGGCGTTCCCATGCCTTCGGTATTTTGACAGGCTGCATCTTTGGGCCAGAGCTTAATGATCTCGCCTGAATACTTTTCCTCAGCGCTCGCAATGATTGCAGTGCCCCAAAAAGCAATGCCGCATAAAATAAGGACCATGAGGCGGTCTGAAAGGGTCGTTTTCATAGGTATTTTGTTCTTCATCGACATATTTCGCGATTTAGCGGTTAATCTGCTGACATTTTCCGAGGGTGCCGAAGATGTATTCCCAATCGATATCGCCCACTTTCAATTGCGAAACAGCACTCACTGACTGCTTTGAGTGGACTCATCGGCATCTGCTTTGTTCATAAATTCACATTTTTCGACATCCGCTTTTTTGAGCTGCTTGGACTGCACAGGCAGCCAGAGCGAAGTGGCGGGGATGTAGGTGATGACCATCAGCGCGGCGATCATGGAGCAGAAGAACGGCAGCATAATTTTGGTGACCTTCGCAATCGTGGTTTGACCGACACCACAGCCGATGAACAGGCAGGTCCCGACCGGCGGCGTGCACAGACCGATGCAGAGGTTAGTGATCATGATGATCCCGAAGTGCACCGGATGCATGCCGAGCGCTGTGACCACGGGCAGAAAGATCGGCGTGAAGATCAGAGTGGCCGGCGTCATGTCCATGAACGTTCCAACACATAACAGCAGCAGGTTGATGGTGAGCAGAATCAGAATCGGGTTATCCGAGAGGCCGAGCAATGCCGCACTGACCGTCTGCGGGATATTGGCCATGGTCATGATCCAGCTCATACCGGAACTGGCGCCGATGAGCAGCATGACCACGGCGGTGGTGATGCCGGTATGGAGCAAAATCTGTGGCAGGTCTTTGAGCTTAATTTCGCGATAGATCACCACTGAAAGCAGGAACGCATACACCACTGCAATGGCGGCGGCTTCTGTCGCCGTAAAGATCCCTCCGAGAATTCCACCGATCACAACCACGATCAGCAGAAGCGTCAAGTAGGCGCGGCGGAAGGTGGTAAAGCAGGCGCAGCACCCCCCCGACCAAATGGTGAACCAAACCGAGGCATTCGAGAAATGAATCTTCCAAATAGTAAAAGAAAGATCCACCCAGCCCTTTTGCGACGCGATGATCGAAAGAATCATACCCACCAGAACAGCAACAGCGGCCATCGGCTTCCATTTGGGCATTTCCAGAACATCCCCTTTATATCCTTTTATGACGGAGATCGTGCCGCCCACCAGCATAATGAATAAGCCCATCACAATCCCCGGCAAAAGGCCGGCCATAAACATGGCGGCAATCGAGACCGATCCGGCAGCGACCGAGTAGACAATCATCACGTTGCTCGGAGGAATCAGCAGGCCGGTCGTGGCCGCGGTTGTGGTCACGGCCACATTAAATTCGCGATTGTACCCTTTGCGGTTCATCTCGGGGATCATGAATCCACCGACGGAGGAAACCGCCGCTGCCGCTGAGCCGGAAATGGAACCGAAGAGCATGCAGGTAAGCGTATTCACATAGCTCAGTCCGCCGGGCAGACGCCCGACCAGCGTGGCTGCAAAATCAATCAGGCGCCGTGCGAGACCGCCCCGCCCCATCAAATGGCCGGAGAGGATAAAGAAGGGGATCGCCAGTAGCGCAAAGCTGTTGACCCCGTTCGCCATCTTGGCGGCGACCACAATCGTCGGATCCGACCCTTCCGCCAGGATGGCAAAAAAGGTGGCGAGCGCAATCGCGACCGCGATCGGCACGTTCATGACGAGGAGCAGAACAAAAACCACAACCAGTAAAAGTGCAATCGTACCCATTAGTCCATCTCCCCAGCCGACTCGGCTTCATTAAGTTGTTCGGCCGAAGTAGCCAGTGTCTCGATCAGGTTTTCAACCGTGTACAGGATGATAAAAATTCCGGCGAGAGGAAGCGCAAGGTAGACATGCCCCATTTTCCAACCCAGTGCAGGGGTCATCTGCTCCATGGCGAGCGCATCGACGACGACACGTCCCCCGCCGTAAAGGAAAACCGCCCCGGCAAAAAAGAGAACGATGAGGTGAACCACCACCGCCATGAGTTTACGTGTTTCGGGATGAAACTTGCCGACAAAGAAGTCGACGCCCAAATGGCCTTTGGTGCCGAAGGCGACCGCGCCCCCGAGCAGCGACACCCAGACGAGCAGGAAGCGCGCGAGCTCTTCGGTCCACTTGGCCTGTTCGCCCATGAGGTAGCGGGTAAAGACGCCCCACACCACGTCGAGCACCAGCAACGCCACCGCCACGATCAGGACGACTTCCAGCCCCCTCGTCATTGCGTTCTTAAACTTTAACATTTTTTGTAACATCAGCTGTCGGCTTTCCAGTTTCTAGTTTCCTAGTTTCCTAGTTTCCAAGTTTCCAGTTTTTCAGTTTCCCACCTCAGCAATCTGCTGGAGCAAAGCGCGGACTTCGGCGCTTTCGACCTCAGCGAGCATCGGCGCGACTTTGGCAGCAAAGGCGGCGGTGTCGACTTCGTAGACCGTGACGCCTTCGGCTTTGGCCTGCTCCAGGGCCTCAAGAGTTTTTTCCTGCCAGAGCTTGCGCTGAAACGCGACCGATTCCGTAGCGGCCTGCTGTACCCAGGCCTGCACCTGGGGATCGAGTTTTTCCCAAACCCGGGAGCTCATCAGCAGCATATCAGGGATGCGGGTGTGCCCATCCAGCGAGAAATGTTTACAGATTTCGTAGTGTTTGTTGGAAGTAAAGCTGGGCGGATTATTTTCCGCGCCGTCCACCGTGCCCTGTGCCAAAGCGGAGTAGAGCTCGCCCCAGGCGATCGGGGTCGGTGAGCCCCCCATGGCCTTGACCATATCGATGGCGGTTTTGGAGTTCATCACGCGAATCTTGAGCCCCTTTAAATCGTCCGGGGTTTTGATGGGGGTGTCCTTGGTGTAAAAATTGCGACTGCCGCTATCGTAGTAGCAAAGACCGCGCAGGAATTTAGACTCCCCCTTGCGAAGCAGACTCTGCCCCACCTCGCCGTTGAGCACCGCCCAGTAATGGTCTGAATCACGGAACACGTAGGGAAGACCATAAACCGCCATCGCCGGAATAAAGTTTTCCATGGCGGCGGCCGAGGTCTTGGTCATCGCCAGCGAACCGTTCTGTAGCTGCTCGATACACTGAATTTCGGAACCGAGCACGGAACTGGGATAGATGTCGATCGACGCCTTTCCGCCCGAAAGCTCTTCGAGCCGCTCTTTCATGAACTCCATCGCCTTGTGCACCGGATGCCCGGTATCAAGCCCGTGCCCAAGCTTCAGCACCATCTGGTGATCACTTCCGCCCCTTGCTTTCTGACCTTTGAGATACACCGAGAACCCGACCGTCGCGACGAACGCCCCGACCAGAATCCCCCCTACAAACATGGATGTTGATTTATTCATGACACCTTCCTCGAACTAAAGATCGTTTTCGCCTTTTACATACCCGAAATTGGCAAGGATGCCACCATCAACGTAGAGAATGTGTCCGTTGACGAATTGGCTGGCTTTGGATGCCAGGAACAGCGCGGCGTTCCCAATATCTTCCGGCTGCCCCCAGCGCCCGGCAGGCGTACGCATCATCACCAAATCGTTGAACGGATGGCCGCCCTCGCGGATCGGAGCCGTCTGCTCCGTAGCAATATACCCCGGCCCGATGCCGTTCACCTGAATGTTGTGCTTCGCCCACTCGCAGCACATGTTGGCCGTCAACAGTTTCAAGCCCCCTTTTGCTGAGGCATACGCAGAAACCGAGTTACGTCCGTAGACACTCATCATCGAACACATATTGATGATTTTGCCACCGCCGTTTTTGATCATGTTCGGCGCGACGCGCTTGCCAACAATGAAGGGCGCGATCAGGTCGACATCGATCACCTGCTTATAGTCATCGACCGGCATATCCAGAATCGGGACGCGTTTGATGATCCCCGCGTTGTTGACGAGAATATCGATCGGGCCGACATTCGCTTCAATTTGTGAAATACCGGCATCCACTGCGGCTTCATCGGTGACGTCAAACAGGAGGGTGTAGGCCTCGATGCCTTCAGCGGCATAGGCTTCCTTCGCCCGGGCCAACTTTTCTTCGCTGCGACCATTGACGCAAATCTTCGCCCCCGCTTTACCGAGCACGGTTCCAACCGCCATGCCGATCCCATGCGTTCCGCCGGTCACCAACACCACTTTGTCTTTCAAATCAAACAGTTCTGTAGTCATGATTTTTCTCCTTATTTTAAAACGACGCTCCCAAACTTCCTCGCAGTCGCAGAAATTATTCTGCCGACCATGATGCTGCTAAAAAATCACTATTTCAGATCGCCAATCTGAATATGGTCCATGTCGTCGAAACGCTGATTTTCGCCGCCCATGCCCCAGCAGAAGGTGTAGGCTTTGGTGCCGCATCCGGAATGGATGGACCACATCGGCGAAATGACCGCCTGCTCGTTAGCCATCACGATGTGGCGGGTTTCGTCGCCCGGGCCCATCATGTGGAACACGCGCGATGCGTCATCAAGCCCGAAATACAGGTAGACCTCAGTGCGGCGTTCGTGGGTATGGCACGGCATGGTGTTCCAAACATTGCCCGGCTCCAAGGCGGTAAAGCCCATCACCAACTGACAGCTTTGGATACCGTTTTCGTGGATGTACTGATAAATCTTCCGCTTATTGGAATCTTCCACCGTGCCGAGCTCCAACACATTGGCATCGGCCTTCTTCGCCTGCGCGGTCGGATAGTCCGTATGCGCCGGATAGGAGATCAGATAGAAGCGCGCGGAGGCTGAGCCTCCACCCTCTTTGTCTGCCAATGCCTGGAAGCTGACTTCTTTGGCACCGCGACCGATGTAGAGACCGTCGAGGTTCTCCATAGTGTATTCCGTTCCGTCCACGGTAACGATGCCGGGGCCGCCGATATTGAGCACGCCGACCTCCCGGCGCTGGCAGAAATAGTCCGCCGC
>CAZWZW010000226.1:0-5033 GCA_964639125.1 uncultured Verrucomicrobiota bacterium | reverse complement strand
TCAACTTTGCGGTAAATGTGCACTGCATTCCCGCGCCACCGTTCCGCGGCGTGGTAACGCGAAATCACACCTATGCGGAAACGCCGGAGGGGCCATGGTTGTTGTATGATGATAAAGCCGACCCGTTGCAGAAGAATAATCTGATTACGTGGGCGAACCGCGATAATCCTGCGGTGACAACGCTTCAGCAAGATCTGCACAAAAAACTGCAGGGCTGGCTCGAACGCACCAACGATCCGTTCGATACCGGCGACACCGTCAGCGATAAATACCAGCCCGGCCACGTCGGGGGCGTCCTGCCCATCGAAGATCCTCCGGACTATTTTCCGCCGCTCCCGTCCGGCAGCACCGCGACCGGCAGGGGGAAGTAAGTAAACTACAGAGATATTCCTCGCAGAGACCGCAGAGCAAAGCATGGACAGGCTTATAAAAACTCCGCGTCCTCTGCGTCTCTGCGAAGGAAAGAATTTGTACCGCAAAGTATTCGCGAATGGTATTGGTTAAGGTGATTTTAACAGTTGTTCGGTAAAGTAGGACAGTGCTTCCAGCCTGTCTGTATCTGGATCGCCGAGCTACTGTGGACAGGCTGGAAGCGCTATCCTACTTTCAGGCAAACGCATCTTAGCGGCCTATTACTGCTTCGTTTGGACGGCACCGGCCGGAAGGGCTTTGAGTTTCCGGATGATGAAGTCGTTTTGTGATTCATATTCCGGAATCGCCGGGCTGTCTCTGTATTCCAGATAACACTCCATGTCCAATGCATCCATGGCTTCCTTGAGTTTGATTCCAAGGATTGGATGATGCACCCATTTGCCCCAGAGGGTTTCCTCGGTTACCGGCGTATTCGCCGCGCCGTAAAAGAGATAAATCGGCGGGTCATCTTTAGTCAGGTGCGTGATGGGGGAGGCTTCGAGGCCGAGCGCCAGATGTTCTTCGGTAGGCGGTTCTTTTTCGCTGGTGGGTTGGATGGGGCCTTTGCGTTTGCTGAGGTTCAGGGATTCGACGCCAAACCATTCGAGGTAGGTCGGGCCGTGTGCCGTGGTTTGTCCGCCCTTAGGAGCAAGAACCTGAAGACGCGATGATTCCCGAAGCACGGGGTCGGCATGATCCGGCTGGGCCAGGTCGGGGTGAAACCCGATCCACATCAGCATACAGGCACCCGCCGAACCGCCGGTGGCCGCGAACCGGGTTTTATCGAGATTATAGGTGGCGGCATGGTGCCGCAGAAACTGGATGGCACGGGCGCCGTCGTGCATGGGAACCGGAAACTGGTTCGGCCCATCGGCGAGCAGTCCCTGCGTGGTGAGCCGGTAGTTGATGGAGGCTACGGAGATCCCTTCCGCAAGCATTTGCTCAATCAGTTGCTTGCTGATTTTATCTTTGTCTCCACCGATAAACCCGCCGCCATGAATATTGATCAGCAGCGGGGTCGGTTGATCGGAAGAGGCCAACCAAAGATCCATAACATTCCTTTCATGGGGGCCGTAGCGCAGATCGGCGTGGGTGGGAGTATGAGAGGCCGGGGACTGCTGTTTTCCGGACCGCATTTTGGCGCGATAGGCCATGGCTTCTTTGCCCGTCAAAACCCCGTCTTTGTTCGTGTCCGCCTCCGGATATTTTTCCAGGGCTTCGGCCAGCCGGGCTTCCCGAGTCTGCGCAATAACCAGGGTTGAAATCAACGTTATGCCTGCAAGGGCGATCCATCGTTTTTGAAACATATCTACAACTCCTTTGAGATTGAGGATCTTTCTAACGTTTCGTTGGCCGAATATATTGCAGGTGATGTACGATATCTTTTAAAAAGGGAAAATGATGATGAATCATGTGTTGGATTGGAAGGTCGAGCCGGGAAGTTAGAGGTTCAGCGCCACCTATGAATGAATTCATGCCCTGTGAAACCGCCGCTAAATGGCAGTTGGATACAAGTAGTTGGCAGGATAGTGCTATCTATCTGTTCCCTACAACACTACGTTAACGGCATGAAAATGGTTATGAAGTGTAAACACAGCCTTGTCCGCTGCATCTTGTTGCTTTTCTTCGCGGGCCTAAGCATATCGGTGGTCCGTGCGGAAAGCGCGGTAACGAGCGGCCTGGACGAGGCGTCGAAAATATATCAGGGTGAATACCTTACCGGGGTGGATTTTCCGGTCGGAGCCATGGGCGGCGGTGTGATCCGTATGAATGGCAAAGCCGAGCGGCGGTGGTGGCAGATCTTCGGCAACCATGAAGAGCGGGTCGGTTCCGGGATGGTACCGAACAGTTTTTTCGCCCTCCGTACGGAGGTGAACGGCTCCACGGAAATACGCGCCCTGCAAACGTCGGCCGTGGGCGGTTTCCAAGCGATGGAACGCCTGCGGTTCCAGACGGAATATCCGTTCGGTTGGTATCATTTTGAAGATGCCGGACTGCCGGTGGAGGTGACGCTGGAGGTTTATAATCCGCTGATCCCGATGGATATGAAAAACTCCGCGATCCCGTGCGGAATTTTCCGGTTCAGGGTAAGCAATCCCTCGACGAAGGACGTGAAGGTGAGTCTGCTGGGAACCCAGCAGAACGCAGTAGGGTTTGATGGATACGGTGTGGTTGAGGGGGCGGATCATCGCAACTTCAGCGGTTACGGTGCGAACACGAACCGGATCGTGGCCTGCGCGGGAAAAACGAGTCTGAAAATGACGGGGCCGAAGGGCAGCCTGCAGCTGTCAGTTTATGACGAAGGGGCGGGATATACGGCCTCGTGGGAATCCCTGAATACCCTGCGTGCTGATTTCGCGGCGGACGGAACATTAACCGGTGGGGAAACCGCTGTGAGTCCGAAGCCGGGGGTTACGGTTGATGGTGCGCTCGCCACCGGGTTTTTATTGAAGCCCGGCGGGGAAAAGGTCGTGACCTTTGTTTTAAGCTGGCATATGCCCAAAGGCACCTTCGGTCGGAAAGGCAAACCGGAATGGTATTTTCCGGAAGCAGGAAGCCGGTATGAAAACTGGTGGGCGAGTGCGGACGAGGTGGACCGCTATGTGCAGGACCAATTTGAGTATCTGGACTCCACCACGCGCCTGTATCACAATACGCTGTATGCCTCGACGCTGCCGCGCTATCTGCTCGACCGCCTGAGCTCCAATATCAGTGTGTTGAAATCGCCTACGGTCTTCTGGACGAAGGATGGTTATTTCGGCATGTGGGAGAGCACGTCGAATAAGGAGCAGTGGTTCGGCAATGTGAAACACGTTTATCATTATGCGCAGGGCCATGCCCGTCTGTATCCGGAGCTTGGGAAAACGCTGCGGTTGCAGGATCTCGACAGCCAGTTGGAAGATGGTCTGCTGCCGGCACGGGACGGGCAGCCGGTAAATGCCTTGGACGGTCACTTCGGCACGATCCTCGGCATCTATCGGGAGCATTTGCTGTCCGACGATTCGGAGTTCCTGAAAGCCGCGTGGCCTCGCACAAAAATCGCGATGGATTACGCGATCGAAACCTATGATGGTGATCGTGACGGCATGCTGTCGGGACGCTATCACAATACCCTCGACTGCTATGTATCCGGAACCTCGCCCTGGATCGGAACCCTTTATATGGCGGCCCTGATGGCTGCGGAACAAATGGCCGCTCTTATGGGGGATGCCGATGCAGCCGCTGAATACCGGGTGCTGCGCATCACCGGAATCAAAACACAGAATGAGCAGCTGTGGGACCAGAAGTTCGGCTATTATATCGAGCAGCCGGAACAGCTGCCCGATACCTGGATCATGGGCGATGCCGTTTCGCTCGATATGCTGCTGGGGCAGTGGTGGGCTAATCAGCTCAACCTCGGGCAGATTTATCCGGTGGACCGCACGAAAGCTTCATTGTCGAAAATCTACACCATGAACCGCTTTACGGATACCGGCTCCGGCTACAAACCTATTTTCAGGGATTTTCTCGGAACGGGGGATACCGGCTGGTTTATGTTTAAGTTTCCTGGAGAGCGTCCGCCGCGCGCGATCAAGTATCACAACGAAGTGATGAGCGGGTTTGAATATGCCGCGGCAGCAACCATGCTGCAATACGGCATGCTCGATGAGGGCCTGGACATGATTGCCGAAATCTCCAAACGATATGACGGCCGCCTGCGCGCGGAGGGCGAAGTGCATATGAAGCATATGTCCACCGTCTTCGGCACCGGCGGACCGGTAGGCGAAGATGAATGCGGCGATTTCTACGGCCGGCCGCTCAGCAGCTGGTCGGCCCTGCTGGCCCTGCAGGGATTCTCGTATGACGGTCCGAAACAGTCCATCGGGTTTAAACCGGTCTGGCGGCCGGAAAACCACAAATCATTCTTTTCAGCGGCCGCAGCCTGGGGCCTGTTTTCCCAAACGCAAAGCGGGAAGCGACAAATCGCGGAATTGGATGTTCGATTTGGTATCCTCAGCATCAAATACATTGAACTTGCGTTGCCAGAGGGCGCGAAGATCGGCGTATCGAAAGTCACATGCGCGGGCAAACCACTGCCCATAGAAGCCATTGAGCAAAGTGGAAGCTCAATGATCATTGCCTTGAAGAACGTTTGTGAAATCAAACCGGGCGGCTCATTGCGAGTTATTTCGGAATGCTCAACACCTTAGGGTGATAATCGCTTAAGCTCTCATTGAGCGTTCGATGTGGATCCGGCATGTGAGGCCTTCATCGGGGTAGCCTGTTTGCGGAAGGCCAATGGGGATTGGCCGGTTTTCTTTTTAAAGAGGCGGGAAAAATAGTAGATCGATTCAAAGCCGATCCGTTCGGCAATGGCGGCAACGGACAGCGGACTGTTGCGTAGCAGGTGCCGGGCTTTATTGAGCCGGATCTGAATTTGGAACTGTCCGGGGGGCAGGCTGGTAATCTGCTTGAAGCGATGCCGGAAGGCCGAATAACTGATGCCGAGTTCGCGGGCGAGTGCTTGAAAGTCGATGGCCTGTTCAGCGTTTTTCAGGATGCGGAAAAGCGGAGTTTGAAATTAATGTATATGGGTATCCCCTTCGCTGGACTCGGTACTACATCTTGTGTTTTGGCTTTCT
>CAZWZW010000225.1:0-5078 GCA_964639125.1 uncultured Verrucomicrobiota bacterium | reverse complement strand
CAGCCGGTGGTTGTCCTGTTTGGGAAAAAGATTACGCTCAATGAACTGGAGCACGGGATGATTCGCCCGCACTATCAGGAACCGCGTGCGCACATGGCACTGGTCTGCGCAGCGAAGGGTTGCCCGATCCTGCGCAGCGAGGCTTATACTTCCGATAAGCTCGATGGCCAGCTCGATGATCAGTCTCGGCAGTATCTCGCCACCTCCGCCGGCCTTGTGATCGACCGCAAAAAAGGAACGGCCTCCATCTCTTCCATCTTTAAATGGTACGGCGGAGATTTTCCCTCCGTCCCCGTGTTCATTGAAAAATACAGCGAGCAGAAGACTCTCGGATTGAAAATCAAGTATCTCGATTATGACTGGTCGTTGAACGAACAATAGAAGGTCTGATATGCGGATGGGGTTCATATGGCTGGCGGTCCTTTTGGCCGGAGGAATGGCCGGAGCGGATCCATACAATGGGTTCGATGTGTCGAACGCCACTATTCCTGTTTCGGAGATCCTGAGGGGCGGGCCCCCGCGCGACGGCATTCCCGCCATCGATCATCCCCAATTCACAACGCCCGCTGCTGCGGATTTTATGCGGACCACCGACGAAGTGCTCAGTGTGACACTCGGAGGGGAAACCCGTGCCTATCCTCTGCGGATTCTGGTCTGGCACGAGATTGTTAACGACGAAATCGGGGGAATCCCCATTGTCGTCACCTATTGTCCACTGTGTGGAACCGCCATGGTTTTCAGTCGGTCTTACGGTGGGCGCTCGCTGGATTTCGGCGTATCCGGACTGCTCTACCAGAGCGATGTTTTGATGTATGACCGGCAGACGGAATCGCTCTGGTCGCAACTGGAAATGTCGACGGTATCCGGCCCATTGGTGCACACAAAGCTGGAGTGGCTGCCCAGTCAGCAGCTGACGTGGGACGCGTGGACAAAGCAATATCCACAGGGGAAAGTGCTTTCCACGAAGACGGGGTTTTCCCGGAATTATGCGCACGATGTCTATGCCCGCTACCGGCAGGACCCTGACCCGATGTTTCCCGTTCCAACGCACCGGGCGGAGCTTCCTCCCAAGGCGCGGGTGGTCGGGATTGTGGTGACCGGAATGCCCCGCGCCTACCCGCTCAAAGAGCTGGCCGGACGCCGAATGCTGGAGGATGGCCCGGTGCGGATTTTCTACGATTCCGCCAGCCGTCAGGTAACGGTTGAAAATTCCACGACGGGTGAAGCGCTGCCATCGGTAAAGGTTTATTGGTTTGCCTGGCAGGCCTTTTATCCCGAAACTGAATTGTGGCAGCCCTGAACAGGAACGGATGAATGCTTTCCCAAATTAATGGAATTGTGAATGTGGTAAAACCGAGGGTTTCTTGTATCATATTCAAAGGGGAAGGGGTAATGGCTCCTTTGATCCGCTTATTGCACTGTCGGACAAAACAGCGAAACCTTACAGCGAAATCGTACCGCTATATTCGAGGTTGCACTGTAAGCTTTTCTCATTTAATTAGGTGAGGATACTTGTGAAAAATCAGATGGTCATATTGCTTCTGCTGCTTTCGCTGTCAACTCGGGCGGAAGAGAACTTGGCCCGAGCCGACCTGCCGATGCTGAACCTTTCCATCGGTAATCTGGACATTGCCACCGACATCACGGGGCCGTACCGCTTCGGGGTTGAATATCGCTTCCGCTCCTTTTCCCAATGGAAAATCATTCCGGCCGTTGGCTATGCCTTTTCCAGTAGCCATGCTTCTTTTCTTTATACCGACCTGCGGCATGACTTCTGGCTTTCCGACCGATGGATTCTCATCCCAAGCTTTGGGGTGGGTTATTTTGACGACAGCACAAAAACCCAACTCGGCTATCCCATCGAATTTCGCTCGGGGATCGAGCTTGCCTATCGCTTTTATCGGCAATATCGCATCGGCATGGCGGTATTCCATTTGTCCAATGGCGACCTTTCCAAGAACAATCCCGGCACAGAGGTTCTGGTGGCCTCCCTCACGATTCCAGTTGGGAAGTCGCATTAAACCGGAATGTAAGGATTCGGGGTTCCGACCGACTGATCCATGAACCGGAATTAAAACGGAAGGAGCTGTCCGGATGGAAATTGGATTATTGATTATTGCGTTTGCCTTTGCCCTGGCGTTTGCCAACGGCGCGAATGATAACAGCAAGGGGGTCGCCACGCTGATCGGCGGAGGATTGCTTTCTTCGAAAAAGGCGATTCTCTATGCGGGGGCGGCAACACTGCTGGGCTCGGTGGCAGCCATCTGGTTCGGTGCGGAACTGGCCAGCAAGTTCAAGGGCAAAGGAATTGTGGATGCCGCCATTCTTGGCTCAACCTTGTTCCCGCTGTGTGTCGGGGTTGCCGCAAGTTTAACGGTTTTGATCGCGACACGTATCGGCATGCCTATATCCACCACGCACGCCATGGTGGGGGCGATCATCGGGATCGGAATTGCCGGGGGAGGACTTCATTGGCACGCGGTCTGGAGCAAGTTTTTTTATCCCCTGCTGGCCGCACCGCTTCTGGCGATCGCGGTGGCTGCGGCCTTCTATGCCGGCATGCGGCAGGTTCGCATAAAAATGGGCATATCCGGGCAGACCTGTCTTTGCGTTGGAAAAGCGATGCAGCCGGTTACCGTCGGCAGCGACGGGGCGATGAACTTTGTAAAGACCGGCCTTGCGCTGACGGTTGATCAGCAAGCCGATTGTATCCGCCGCTACGATGGCCAGGTCTTCGGCATCAATGCGCAGACCCTGGTGGATCGCCTTCATCTCTTTTCCGCCGGGGCCATCAGTTTTGCACGCGGACTGAACGATACGCCGAAAGTGGCGGCACTCATGATCGGGCTTTCCTTTCTGACCGATATGAACGCCGTGGTTATCGGGGGTATTGGCATTCTCGTTGGGGGATTGCTGATGGTTCGGCGGGTCTCCCAAACCATGAGTACACGTATCACGACCATGAACGATGGACAGGCCTTCAGCGCCAATTTGATGACCGCCTTTCTTGTGATCTTTGCCAGCCGATGGGGGCTTCCGGTCAGCACCACGCACGTCACTTGCGGAAGCCTGTTTGGTATTGGTTTACTGACGAAGCAGGGCAATTCCCGTGTGATTGGCTCCATCGTTCTGGCGTGGGTTACCACGCTGCCGGTGGCGGCGGTTATCGGAGCGTTAAGCTGGATTGTTTTGAATCACTAGAGCAGTTTCGATTCGTTTTGTCGCACCACAAGGCCGCCGAGACGGCGGCGATACGTACCGCAGGCGTCCCGCCTGCCAAGAACCACGCGACAAACTAAACGAAAATGTTCCAGATCCTCAATCCTGTCTTTCGAGGTTTAACAGACAAAGAAATCCCTTTGGACTTTGTTCATTCCATGTCATCTTTTCCCGCAATGGAAGCCCCATGTGGCGAAAGGAGTTTGGAGATGATCGAATTTTTCATGCAGTTCAACCCGGTGGTGCAGGCATTGATTGCCACCTTGTTTACCTGGGGCGTGACGGCACTCGGCGCGACGTTGGTTTTTATGCCCGGCATGGTTAAACCGAAATTTATGGATTGCATGCTGGGCTTTGCCGCCGGGGTCATGATTGCCGCGAGTTTTTGGTCGCTGTTGGCGCCGGGCATCGAGATGGCTGAAGACCTGGGGCACACGCCTTGGCTGACGGCGGTGATCGGCTTTATGGGTGGCGGAGTTTTTATGCGGGTGATCGACAAGTTCCTGCCGCACCTGCATCCCGGACTGGCGATGGACCATAGCGAGGGAATCAAGACCTCGTGGCAGCGCAGCACCCTGCTGGTGCTGGCCATCACGCTGCACAACATTCCCGAAGGGTTGGCCGTGGGCGTGGCCTTTGGCGCGGTTGCCGCCGGATTGCCGTCGGCCACCCTGGGTGGAGCCATTGCGCTGGCGATCGGGATCGGTATCCAGAACTTCCCGGAGGGAACGGCCGTTTCCATGCCGCTGCGCCGCGAAGGCATGGGCAAGTGGAAGTGTTTTATGTATGGCCAGGCTTCTGGAATCGTGGAACCCATCGCAGGTGTCATTGGCGCGGCCTTTGTGATGAAAATGCAGAACATCCTGCCCTATGCGCTCTGCTTCGCTGCCGGAGCCATGATTTTTGTAGTAGTTGAGGAGTTGATTCCTGAATCCCAGCGCAACGAAAAGAATATTGATATCGTCACCATGACCACCATGGCCGGTTTTGCCGTCATGATGATTCTCGACGTGGCGCTGGGATAAGGGATTTCCTTCTGTAAGGTTTTATTGCCTCTCCCGACTACGGGGTGGAGGTATGAAAGATGAAAAACCCGAAATGGATTAAACCAATTTTGATTATCGCAGCCATCGTGACTGTGCTGGTGCTTGGCGGGAAATATCTTGACCTCCAGCAGCGACTGGCCGATGCGCTGGCATGGATTGAGAATTTGGGTGCAACCGGCTATATCGTTTTTGCGGTCGTCTATGTATTGGCGTGCGTTTTTTTGATTCCCGGTTCGATTCTTACTTTGGGAGCGGGGGCCATTTATGGCGTGGTTGCCGGCTCTGTTCTCGTGTCGATCTCCTCGACACTCGGAGCCTCGGCCGCATTTCTGGTGGGGCGCTATCTGGCCCGCGGATGGGTGAATAAGCAGATTGAAGGGAATGAAAAGTTTGGAGCCATCGACCATGCGGTCGGGAAAGAGGGCTGGAAGATTGTCGGACTGACACGTTTGTCGCCCATCTTTCCGTTCAGTCTGCTCAACTATGCCTACGGACTCACCAAGGTGTCGTTGCGCGACTTTACCCTGGCCTCGTGGATCGGCATGCTGCCCGGTACGGTGATGTATGTCTATATTGGTTCGCTGGCCGGCGATCTGGCCAGCATTGGGGCCGAGTCGGCGGTCGCGCCTTCAGGCGCGCAGTGGGCTATTAACATCGTCGCATTTCTTGCGACTGTTTTAGTGACGGTGTATGTAACCAAAATTGCAAAGAAAGCCTTGGCGGAGAAAATTGATGGGTAATGGTTGCCTTGCAACGTTTCCCTCCCGTTGGTCGGGTAAACGTTCTCTACACCGGATGACATTGAATTTGTTC
>CAZWZW010000224.1:0-5146 GCA_964639125.1 uncultured Verrucomicrobiota bacterium | reverse complement strand
CCTATCTCATATATTTCACGATGCTGAATTGATGTTTCAGGAGCAAGCGATGACTGAGAATAGGAAAAAGCCGGACTTTCTTTTCCCATCACAGAAAGCATACAGAGATGATGGATTTAGTGTAGCTAAACTCCAAATGCTAGCAGCCAAAACTTGCTGTAAGGATAGATGGCGGCAGGTTTTGAGCGAGGCAGATCGTATTCCTCGGAAACATCTATTCACTCTTCAGGAAGGCATTAGTGTTGGGCAATTTGAAGAGATGACATCAAGTAATTTACAGTTAGTCGTACCCGAACCGAATAAGAAAAAATTCCCAAATGAAATCTCGGGTCAGTTGCTGAATTTACAGGAATTCGTTGGATTCATCCGTTCAACTCAGAGATAGGGCTCTATGGAGTTTAGCTAGTACCTTTTCGGGCTTCATGAGTTCGCATTCCCATACGGTGATGACGTTCCATCCGAGTTTCTTCAGGGCCCGGTTGTGTTTCTTGTCGTTAGCGACGTTCCTGTCAAATTTTTGCTGCCACCATTCGGTTCTTGTTTTCGGGGTGGTGGCTCCTTTGCAACCTTTATGTCGGTGCCAGAAGCAGCCGTGGACGAAGATAACGGTCTTGTATTTGCGCAGGACGATATCGGGTTTACCCGGCAGATCTTTGCGATGCAGGCTGAAGCGGTAGCCGGCGCGGTGGAGCATGGAGCGCACGAGCAACTCAGGCTTTGTATTCTTGCCCTTGATCGCCGCCATGTTTTTACTGCGTTCCTCTGGTGTCAGACTATCCACAACCGGGATTTAACCACGGAATGCACAGAATACACGGAAAATGTTTCACGCGGAGATAGCAGGGGAAGCGGAGGAGAAGCAGGGCTCAGTTCACTCCGCTATCTCTGTGTGATAAGAACTCGCGCAGAGTAAGCAGGGGGGTAAAAACAATCTCACGCAGAGCCAGCAGGGAGAGCAGAGGAGAAGCAGGGCTCGGTTAACTCCGCTATCTCTGTGTGATAAGAACTCGCGCAGAGCCAGTAACTAGTTTTGGATTAGGGCTAGGCAATGGAGTTGAAATATTGTTTAGTTTGCGGAGATAGCACAATTTTGAACCAGGAGTGGGTGACTATGGAAATCAAGGATATTAGACGCATCGTAGAACTGATGAAGAACAACGATCTGACCGAGTTCGCGATGAAAGACGAAGATTTTGAATTGGCATTAAAACGCGGAAATGGCGATCCCCAGGTGGTCTATGCCACCCCGGCCGCAGCCCCGGCAGCCATGGCGGCAGCTCCTGCCGCAGCCCCGGCAGCGGCTCCGGCAGCGGCCCCCGCCGTGGATGAAGACGACGGATTGATTGAAATTCCTTCTCCGATTGTGGGGACCTTCTACCGCAAGCCCGCGCCCGAAGCGGATAATTTTGCAGATGTCGGTATGGAGGTCACGGAAGAGACTGTGGTCTGCATTGTGGAGGCCATGAAAGTCATGAATGAAATCAAGGCCGAAGTGAAGGGCGTCATCAAGAAGGTTCTCGTTGATGACGCCTCGCCGGTACAATATGGGCAGCCGCTCTTCCTCGTTGAACCGAAATAAGGGAGTGCCCATGTTTAAAAAGGTATTGATTGCCAACCGGGGCGAAATTGCCCTGCGCATTATCCGCGCATGCAAAGAACTCGGCGTGTGCTCCGTTGCCGTCTATTCCGAAGCCGACGCCGATTCGCTTCACGTGCAAATGGCCGATGAGGCCATCTGCATCGGACCGGCCGCAGCATCCGAAAGTTATCTGAAGATCACCAACATTATCAGTGCCGCAGAAGTGGCCGATGTTGATGCCATCCACCCGGGCTACGGGTTTCTGGCGGAAAACGCGCACTTTGCGCAAATCTGCGCCAACTGCAACATCACCTTTATCGGCCCTTCGCCCGACTGCATCCGCAACATGGGCGACAAGGCGATTGCCCGCGATACGATGAAGGCGGCCGGCGTGCCGATCACCCCTGGCTCCGATGGCATCCTGAAGGATTCCGATGAAGCGCTGGCGCTGGCTCAGGAAATGGGCTATCCCGTCCTGTTAAAAGCCGTGGCCGGTGGCGGCGGCAAGGGCATGCGCGTGGCGCGCAACGATGTTTCTCTGGTGCAGGGTTTCATGGCCGCGGCGGCGGAGGGGGAAGCCTCGTTCGGCAATCCCGATCTGTTCATGGAAAAGTATATCGAGTCCGCCCGTCACGTTGAGGTGCAGATTATCGGCGACAAGCATGGCAACGTCTGCCACCTCGGGGAACGCGACTGCTCGATCCAGCGTCGTCACCAGAAGCTGGTGGAGGAGGCGCCGTGCCCGACGCTGACCGATGAGGAGCGTCAGGCGCTTGGCGATGCTGCCGTCACGGCCGCGAAAGCCGTCAACTATGACAGCGCCGGCACGCTTGAGTTTCTCTACGATGAAATTGCCAAGCAGTTTTACTTCATGGAAATGAACACCCGTATTCAGGTGGAGCATACCGTTTCCGAAGAGGTGAGCGGCATCGACTTGATGAAGGAACAGATCCGTGTGGCCGCCGGCGAAAAGCTTTCGTTCACACAGGATGAAATGGTCATAACCGGCCACGCGATTGAATACCGCGTGAACGCCGAGGATCCCTTCAATAACTTTACGCCGGCGCCGGGGCCGGTTGAAGCGGTTCATTTTCCGGGCGGCCCCGGAATCCGGATCGACTCGCATGTCTATTCCGGTTATACGATTTCGCCCTACTACGACAGTATGATCGGCAAGATCATCGCCACGGGCAAGGATCGGGACGAGGCGATCATGCGCATGCGCCGCGCGCTCGAAGAGTTTACCATCAATGGCCCGCACACCTCGGTGCCGCTGGGCGAAGCCCTGATGGTGGATGGACGTTTTGTTGAGGGCACGTACAATACGGCCTATCTCGAAAAGTTCATGCATGAGGTTTTTCTTAATTCGTAATCAGCGACAAGGAGATTGGCAATGAATGATCAAGCAGGCAACGGCAATGCAGTTGCAGACACCCGGGACGTCGCAGTGACCGCGGCTCCCAGTTCCGAATATGGGCAAATCCAGATCCACGACGATGTGATTTCCATGATTGCGCATGAAACCGCGAAAAACGTTCCTGGTGTTGTTGAACTTTCCGGATCATTGGTCGATGGCCTTGCCGGAATCATGGGGCGGAAGGATCGCGGCATCAAGGTTGAGAAGGAAAACGAAGATGTTCGTTCCATCGACCTGACCGTGGTGCTGGAATTCGGGGTATGCATTCCCGAAATCTGCCAGCAGCTTCAATCGTCCGTGAAAAAAGCGGTCGAGGATATGACCGGAAAAGATATTTATTCCGTGAATATTTTTGTTTCCGGAATCCGCTGTGCAAGGGAAAAAACCGACGGAGAATAAAGCATGAAGACGCGTTCAGGCCGACTGGGTGATTTTATCATGACGCTCTTGCTCCTGTTGATCGGGGCAGGGCTGATCTATGGAAGTGCCTACGATGTGGCGGTGGGCGAGCAGATTGCCGAGGCACTGAAGGTGCCGATGACCGGAATCTGCGTGGGTTCAATCCTGATTCTGTCGGTGGTTTTGCGCTGGGTGGGAAAACTTGGCGGACCGAAGGACACCTTCATCAACTTTGAGTCGGACGATGGAAACGTCGGCATCAGCGCCAAAGCGGTTTGCGATTTTGTAGAGCGCATTGGCAAGGAATTCGCCGCCGTGAGCAGTATCGATTCCAAGCTGGTTAAGCACAAGAAGGCGCTGGACATTGCCCTCGATGTCAAAGTGCTTTCCGGCAATAAAATTCCGGAATTGTCGCAGGTGTTGCAGCAGCGGGTGCGTGAAAGCGTTCGTGAATCGCTCGGCATCGAATCGATCGGGAACATTACGATCAAGGTGAAAGAGATTGTTGGCGATCCGGTTAAGCACGAGAGCGAGCCTTTGGCGGAATAGCCCACTCGATGAGCAAGAAGACTCAAGGCATGTGGTTGGCGAAGGCACTCGGTCTTGTTTTCGTCACGACTTCCCTGTCCGGCTGCCTTGCCCTATCGGAAACAAAGCCCTCCGGACCTTGGTACAGCATGTATCAGCCCATCAACGACCGCGAATCCGATGCGTTCATTGCCCGGGCACTGGGGGAGGCGATTTTAACCTATGGCGAACCGGTGATTCCGGTGAAAAAAGTTCTCCTTCGACGCTCGCAAAAAACGGAAAAGGCCCGGCGTTATCGCATTGGCGAAGATTTTTCGCTCACGGAATGTTCGGATTCCACAAACGGCGTGTTTGTGATCTATCTGGCTGTAGACTCCGGGCATCCGAACTATTTCCCCCTGCTCGGGCATGAATGCCTTCATTTGCTCAATCCCTATATTACGGACTGGTATATGGAAGGCCTCGCCACCGCCTTTTCCGAAAAAATATGTAAGGATTCCGGGAGAGAGTGGGGCGACTGGGAGCGGCATTTCAGACGTTCGCGCCGTGAGCCGTATGCACTTTCCTATCGGATGATGCAGGAGCTTCAACAGGCCTTTCCCGATGAATATCCGCTCTTGCTGAAGAGTACGGCCGCAAATCAGACGCACGCGAATTGGTTGCGCATTGATATTGATGCATGGCTCGATCTTCTGGACGAGGAGCGGCGGGGCACGGCGCTGGAAATCATCGAGCCCTATGTGAAGGGGCTGAAACGACAGGTTAGCCAGCAATACGATTTTACCATCCCCGCAGAACTGAAATAAGGAGGTCGTTATGCCCATGATCAAACTGCATGCATCCTGCGAGGTTCCGTCGGAACTGCTCGCAGAGCTCTCCCGTGTTGTCGCCGTAACGGTCGGAAAGCCCGAAGAATATGTGATGGTGGTCGCGGCAAAAGCCGATGTGCTGATGTCGGGCACGGCGGACGCTGCCGTCTATGTCGAAGTCAAAAGCATTGGCGGGTTGAACCGGGTGGTGAATCACGAAATCCTCATTAAGGTCTGCACCCTGCTCAATGTCCATCTCGGCATTCCCATGGACCGGATCTACGCAACCTTTTCCGACGTGCCTGCCGACCACTGGGGCTGGAATGGTTCCCTCTTCGGTTAGAGCATTTTCTGCTTAATTTAGGTTCTTCTTGTTTTTTGTGGTGAAACCCTGCTGCGGGACGGCTTTTGATG
>CAZWZW010000223.1:0-5181 GCA_964639125.1 uncultured Verrucomicrobiota bacterium | reverse complement strand
CCTTCAGGGGCTGAATCATCACGAGGTCGGCTATCGGATGAATGGCACCATGCAGGTCAAGGGCGACAACCATGACACGCATAACAACACCTGCCTGGAAGATCTAACCAAAAACGGTATTATCATGTTGGCTGAAACCACCGAAAACCAAAACAGCCGCACCTGGAACAATGCCGCCGACAAAATCGCCGGTCATCGCAGTGCTCCGCTGTCGTCCTATCCCATCCCGGGCGACCACACCAACAACTGGAACGGATACGTAACCGGAACGCCGCTGCGTAACCAGTTGCGCGATGTCGATAATTTGGATTTTCGCCCAAGAAACGGGTCGGACTTGATTGATGGGGGCAAGATTATCCCCGGCATCACCGAAGCCT
Organism: uncultured Verrucomicrobiota bacterium; assembly: GCA_964639125.1. Classification (GTDB taxonomy): domain Bacteria; phylum Verrucomicrobiota; class Kiritimatiellia; order Kiritimatiellales; family Pontiellaceae; genus Pontiella. Next base: position 4,804 of record CAZWZW010000223.1, on the reverse strand, counting down.
TTGTCGGGGCGGCACCGGATATCGGCGCCTACGAATATGGTGATCTCAATTATTGGATCCCCGGCCGGCAGGAACTCCGGGCTTCCATGCCCATTCCGCCCGATCTGGCGAGCGGCGTACAAACGAATGCCGATCTGATGTGGCTGGGCGCGCTCGAAGCCACCAACCATCTCGTCTATTTTGGAACCGATCCCGGTGCACTGGTACTGCAGGGTTCGCAGACCAACAACATCTTCAACCCGGGGGGGCTTGCCAGGGGCGGGACCTACTACTGGCGCATCGACTGCGAGACGCCGGACGGCACCACTACGGGTGCCGTGTGGCAACTGACCGTGGAAGGAGCCGCGCCGCCACCGCCCGGCAGCCTGGTCTTCATTGCCAGCGACGACACCTATGTGAATGCAAACAATCCGCTCAATTCATTCGGATCACTGGACTTTATCAAGCTGAAGAAAGACAACTTTGAGGGACTGCTCAAATTCGACATCGATTTGCAAGGGTACGCGGTCGAATCAGCCTCGCTGAGCTTGACGGTGCACGACAGCGCCTGGCCGATGGCCGATCCGCAGGTTTACGAATGCGCCGACACCTCGTGGGACGGCGGCACCGTTGCTTGGACAAACCGCCCGGTAAGAGGGGCGTTCATTGATGGTCTAACAGGCAGCAACAGTGCCGTTACAGCAGTGGCCTTCGATGTAACGGGCCAAATCACCAACTCGGGCACCGTTGCCTTCTACCTGGTTTCTGATGCCTTGACGCGCGGAGATTTTGCCACAGCGGAAAATACTTCGTTTGATCCTCCGACGCTGACCGTTGTGTTGGTTGGCACCACGTATGAGAGCTGGCTGGCGGATTATGGTCTGGTGGGAGCCGATGCTTTGCGCACGGCCGACATAGAACCGGACGGTCTCGTCAACCTGCTCGAATATGCCCTCGGCGGCAATCCGACCAACGATGACGCCGCTTCCGTTATGCCGGTTTCGGCTTTGATGCAAAGCGGGGGCTCCCATTGGCTTGAATATAGCTATCGTCGTCGTGCCGATCACGTTGCGCGTGGTTTAGCCTACACCGTCGAAGCCACGACCAACCTGGTGACGGGAAGCTGGAATACCAACGGGGTGGAAGAGGTGAATGCGGCGACCCTCGATGCGGATTTCGAAGCGGTCACCAACCGCATGTCCACCTCTGCCGAAGACAAACAATTCCTGCGGCTGAAAGTAGAGGAACTGTAGCCCTATGAGAAAAATACTTGCTGCTATCATGCTGGCATTGACCGGTTCGGTTCTTGCCATCGACTTTTATGTGGCCCCGAACGGGAACGATTCCGCATCGGGAACCTCGATCAATGCGCCTTTTGCAACCATCCAAAAAGCCGTCGATAGCGTTTCGGCGGGCGATACCATCTATGTCCGCGCAGGCGTTTACCGGGAACAGGTTACCTTTGGGTCCAGTGGTTTGCCGGGGCAGCCGATTACGTTGTGTTCCTGGCCCGGTGAAACCGCGACGATCAGTGGGGCCGAGGTGTTCACCGGAATTTGGTCGGTTTATTCCGGGCCGATCTACCAAGCCGCGACGACGGATTCGTTTATGCAGCTGTGGGTGGATGGCCATCCGATGAATGAAGCGCGCTGGCCCAATGCCGATCCGGAGGCACTGTATGCTGCGCCGCAATCCATTTTAGGGGCCGCGGGTAACACAACAACCTTGAATTCTACCAATCTTCCGCCCGGGAACTGGAATGGAGGGACGGTGGTTATTTCTCCTGTAGGTGGGAGCGCAACCAGCTCAAGGATTATTACAAGTTATGTGGCCGGAGGGAGTCTGACCTATGCCACCCCGCTGGTTGAGGCGCCAATATCCAGTGCTCCTTTTCACTTGTTCGGCGCATTGGATGGAATTGATGTAGAAAAGGAATGGTTTCTGGACGATGCCGCAAATACGCTTTATCTCTATGCACCCGGCGGGGTCAACCCTTCAACCGTACAGGTGGAAATCAAGCAGCGGCTCAATGCGTTGAAACTGGATAACCAGAGTTATATTGAAGTGGTGGATATGAATGTGGTGGGTGCGGGTATTACGCTGCTCAATTCAACGCATTGCACCATCCGCAATCTTAAACAGCGGCAGGTGGAAAAGATCCGCGAGATTGAAAAGCAAACGCTTCCTCCCGAGGCGTATCAAAATCAAATGTCGGGTGCCAATAACACGTGGATCAATTGCGAAATTACCGATTCGTCCACCGCGTGTCTTTTCGACAACGGAGGTACGTCAAACCGGATTATCAATTGCTACTTTGCCAACGCCTGCCAGTTTGTCGGTAAGCATGGTGCTTTTAAAGCTGTGGATACAATTGATCTCCTCGTCGAACGCAATACGATGGAAGATTGTGGTAAATTTGTCGTTCATCATAAGGGAACCGTGCGGGGCGAGTTCCGATACAATCATCTGAGCGACGGGGGCAATATCCATGATAATGACGGCGGGATAATCTATGGTTCCCAACTGTTTGATGTAGATAACTCGCGCCATTCCTATGAATGGTACCATGACTACAACGAAGGCGCAGGAAACGGCCTTTATTGGGACGGGTCCTCTCGCCTGTGCCTGGCGCACCATACGGTGGTCTGGGACACGAAGATCGCATATCGCGCTAATAACAAAGATGATTGGCCGAACGGCGATGAGCATCGTTTTTACAACAACATGGCTTTGGGCTGCCCAACCTATTATGAGAGCTACTATAATCCCACCGGAAACAATACTCCTAATAATCAGAAAAATAACGAATTCTTTAACAACATAGGTGAAGGGTTTTCCAAGTTGGAGACGGATTACTTCGGCTATATTCCAACGAATATCATGAATTACAACGCGTATGGAAATCCGGCCGGGCAGGATCATGTGGTGGATCGCAGTATTATGGATTTTCGGCCCAGGCCGGGATCTGCTGTAATTGATGCCGGCATCGTGATTCCCGGTTATACGGAAACATTTGAAGGCCTTGCTCCCGACTACGGTGCGTATGAATACGGGACGCCGGTGTATTGGATTCCCGGTCGGCAGACGGCTCAGGCCGGCACACCCATTCCGTACGACGGCGCCGGAAACATGCCGCTCGACCGTGACCTGATGTATCTCATCGGAAATGAAGGCGTCAGTGCCAATATCTATTTCGGAACGGCTTCAAATTCTCTTTCGTTGCTTCTCAATCAGACCGATCCCACGAACGTGGTGGTGCTGGCAAGCCATGCAGTGACCCTGGTCGGGGATATGGAATACTTTTGGCGGGTCGATACCGTGCTGGCCGACAGCTCTGTGGTCACCGGCGAAGTCTGGTCATTTACCACGGCGGGCGATCAGTCATCCTCCATCCGGGCATTTGATTTTTCTTCCGGAACGCTGATGATAGCCGACCCGGTGGTTGTGGGATCGGATACGGGCGATGTTCAGTATGATGCCTGGTTCGCGGGCGCGGACTGGAGCATCGGATCCGGATTCCTTACCCCGGCCGGAAACGCGGGCAACAACCAGCGCACCCGCGGGGCGGGCATCTGGCTGGATGCGGGCAATTGGCCGACGGGGACTTATACGGTGTCCTTTGTGGTGAGCAATTTTGTGGCGGGCGGATCTTCCGGCGGAAAGGAAGCCGCTGCCAATTTCCTGATCCAGCAGGGCGACCTCATTTCCTTTACTCCCGGCGGCGGATTCATTGCCTCCGATTTGAAAAAAGGCGGCGGAGGGGGCGGCGGCGCGAGTTGGTCCATCGGGAACGGGGCAAGTGTCTCTCCGTTGGGCGGCACCTATGAAATTGTTTCCAACGGGGTGCACACGATCGAGTTTGCGATCTCAACGACGTCCGATACCCTCGGGTTATTCTTTGTCAATCAGCGTCCGGATAACCGTATCTCCGCGGGTGGGGATGACGTCGCTTTGGCGTTTCCGGAGTACGACATAGACCACGTATCGGTCCATGCTCCACTCATTCTAACGAACGATTATGCGTCATGGTTGGTTGAGTACGGTTTGACTGGAACCGATGCCCTGCGTTCTGCGGATATTGAGCCGGATGGACTCGACAACTTTGGCGAATATGTCTTCGGCGGAAATCCGACCAACGATGACGCCGCTTCGGTTCTTCCAACTTTTGGAATTGTTCCAGACCTTGGTACCAACTGGATGGAATATGTCTATCGCCGGCGCTCGGACTATGAGCTTCGAAACCTGAATTACACCGTTGAAGTGTCCTCCAATTTGGTTGTCGGCAATTGGGGGACCAACGGCGTTTCTTTGTCGGGTGTATCCATTCCTTCGGAGGGCATCGAAACCGTTTCGAACCGGGTGTCTGCAGACGATGCGCCCCATAAATTTATCCACCTGAAGATGGAGGAATACTAAACTTGTTCAAAAAGGAAATACGGATGAAAAAAATCTATTGGTTGGGACTGGTGTTCATGACGGCCTCGGTATGGGCTGCGAAACGACCGAACATCGTGTTCATCTTGTCGGATGATGCGGGATTCGAGGAGTTCGGGATCTATGACGTGAAGAAGGGGGAGCCTTCCAATACGCCGAACATCGACAAGCTCGGTGAGCGGGGCGTAGCCTTCGCGCACTGCTGGGGTCAGGCCATCTGCGGCCCGTCGCGTTCGATGCTGATCTCCGGCAACTATGCCATTCACAACGGGGCCTACGACAATAAGCTCGCCTACCTGCCCGGGAAAAAGGGACGGTTGGGGACGGGCGACAACCTGCCGCATTTTACACGCATTCTGCACGACGCCGGCTACAAGGTGGCCGTCGGCGG
>CAZWZW010000222.1:0-5195 GCA_964639125.1 uncultured Verrucomicrobiota bacterium | reverse complement strand
CTTGCCCGCACCAAAACAAGAACTGCCTCAAGCTCTCCCCGCACAATCAGCTAATCAAAAACATGCTGAGCATAAAGATCATACTCCACATCTCCACCTTCTTTAATGAAAGGGTCGTTCTCCAATCCTATAATCCCGCCGGGATCATCGCCCTTATAGTGCGAACCCTCTGCCGGAATCCGTGCCACCAGAATCTTCATTACTCCCCCACACAACCCGCTGCGAACAAAAATGTAACAGAAAAAACACCGGAGTCTAATGCCTTCAAGAAACCGGTGCTTTCAACATCAAGGAACGCTTTAGTTTTCTTCGAACAACCAGGTGGAGAGGTAGCGCTCTCCGGTGTCGCAGATTACGGTTACGATCAGCTTCCCTTCGTTTTCAGGACGTTTGGCCAGTTCGAGAGCGGCCAACACATTTCCTCCAGCGGAAATTCCGCAAAGGATGCCTTCTTCCTTGGCCAGGCGACGGGCCATTTCGCCGGCCTTGTCGCCGGTAATCTGAATGATCTCGTCGATCACTTCTGTGTCCAGGTTGTTCGGGATGAAGCCTGCGCCAATCCCCTGAATCTTATGAGCACCCGGTTTGCCGCCTGAGATGACCGGCGATTTTTCAGGCTCAACCGCAACCGCTTTAACATCTGCGTTTTTCTGCTTAAGCGCAGTGCCCACACCTGTGAGGGTTCCGCCCGTTCCGACACCAGCCACAAAGATATCGACCTTGCCGTCTGTATCTGCCCAGATTTCTTCGGCGGTGGTGGTACGATGGATTTCCGGATTGGCAGGGTTGTCAAATTGCTGAAGCATGATGGCGTCAGGATTTTCTGCAACCAGTTTTTCTGCGGCACGAATCGCACCAGGCATACCTTCTTCCGCAGGGGTCAGCACCAGTTCCGCCCCAAAAACCTGAAGCAACCGACGGCGCTCAATACTCATGCTTTCCGGCATGGTCAGAATCAACTTATAGCCTTTTGCCGCAGCGGTGAACGCCAAGGCGATGCCAGTATTTCCACTGGTAGGCTCAATCAAAGTGGAGCCGGGTTTGATCAGTCCTTTCGCTTCCGCGTCTTCAATCATGGCGACACCAATACGGTCTTTAACGCTGGCGAGCGGGTTGCGCGATTCCAGTTTGACCGCCACCGTAGCCTTCAAGCCTTCGGTGATCCGATTGAGTTTTACCAGCTGTGTGTTTCCGACAGTTTGAGTAATATTATCATAGATGGGCATTTTTCTTCTCCGGTGTTAGATATTAAACATAATAGGTTGATCAACAGTGCGTTTGATATAGTCGTCGTGCAGTTCTTTCAGCGTGATCTTCGAGAAATAATCACGAAGCTCGTCGCTGGCACCCTGCCAGACCCGCTGCACCACACAGCTATCCGAACGACTACACCCTTCAGCAAGACAGCCGACCAGATTGATATCCCCCTCCGACGCCGCCAGTATGTCGTATACCGTGATCTCCAGAGGATCTTTTGCCAGCCGGAATCCGCCGCGAAGACCGCGAACACTGTTCACCAAGCCGGCATTTTTCAGCGGAACGATAATCTGCTCAATATAGTCGGTAGAAATACCTTCCTGTTCAGAGATTCTTTTTTTCGGAACAGGCAAGTCGCCTTGCAATCGGGAAATGCACAAGAGGATGCGTGTAGCATAGCGTCCTTTGGTTGATAGCTTCATGGGATAAACCCTCCTTCAATCGATCATTACGTTATAACTTTTATCATATATAAATTATGACTTCTTTACCCGTCAAGTGATATTATATGAAAACAGTGTACGTATTTTTACGTATTTTAAGTATCCCCGTGTTTCCACTAGACTAATCCATCAGATATCCCCCTTTTTTCAGCGTCGGGAGATTCACTCCATGCCATGGAATTGAAGATGACAATAAAATTGGAAAACACCATACCGACCGCACAATACTTGGGCGAAAGCCATCCCATCCCGGCCAGGAAAACACCTATAATATTGTAAAGGAAAGCCCATCCATAATTAAGGCGGATCTTGTGGCGAACCTTGCGCTGCATGAGGGGCAGTTCGCACAGTCTTTCAATCTCAGGAACCATAAATACCGCATCAGAGCTCATCTTTGCAGGGATCTGCCCGGAAAAAACCGCGAGGCCAAAATCTGCCGCAGCCAGTGCCTGGGCATCGTTAATTCCATCGCCCACCATCATCACCGTCTTGCCCAGTTCCTGCAACACGGCAATCTCGACCTGTTTATCACCGCTGCCCATTTCGGATCGACAGTTCGAAATACCAAGTTCAGCCGCCACCTGCTCGACAACCGTTTTTCGGTCACCGGATAAGATGAACGGCTCCACCGCATCCGCCTTAAGGCTCTCAACCAATGCCTTCGACTCATTACGAATCGCATCCTGAATGCCTGCAATGAGATAGCAAGTGTCGGCATCGCCAAACATGACGATGGTGGAATTCTGGAGACGGTCGGGGAGATCCACATGGGGATAAAGTTCCGCACTGCCCGCAAGATAGTGTTTGCCATCGACCGTTGCCGAAACCACCATGCGGGCAATGGTTCGTTCTGTAATTGGACGCGGCGCACCCACCACGGCCAGCGCCCGGGCAATCGGATGCTCGATCCCGTTTTCGAGCGAGGCAAGAATATTGAGATAGTCCGGATCCTCATCGACCAACCAAACGATGTCGTGTACTTCCGGTGCACCGAGCGTAAGCGTGCCGGTTTTATCAAAAACCACCACATCCGGTTTCAGAGCCAGCACCGCTCCGTTAAAAATCTGAATACCGAGACCGCGCACCTTTTCAATGGCTGCCGTGAGCACCAGAGGCTCGGCAATGCCAAAGGCACACGGACACGCCACGATCAACACACTCAACAATCGAATGACCGCCTCGCCCCGTTCACCCCACAGCAGATTCCCCAGCAGCACCACGATTCCAACCACCACAACCACCGGAACAAACACCTGGCTGATTTTATCGCCAAACGACAATTGCTCTTTGCGGGTATCGAAGGCCTCGATGGTGCTATCGACCATCTTCTTAATCAGATTGCTCCGACCGCCGGCCGGAACGGAAAGGCGGGCTTCCTCTGAGAGCAGTTTTGCACCTGCCCCGACATAATGCCCCTGCTCCAGGGCCACGCCGTGCGACTCGCCGGTGATCAGACTAAAGTCAAATTCGGCAGGGTTCATTAGAACGCCATCGGTCGGCACGATTTCACCACGGAATACACGAAACTCCTGCCCCGGCGGCATGTCATCTACCTCGGCATAATCATCTGCACAGACCCGCGCTTTCTTCGGCAACTGCCAGGAAAGCGAACTGACACGGCGACTGAGTTTTTTATAGAAGCTGCCCGAAATCAAATTACCGGTTTCAATGAGCATCAACAGCAGGGCGACGACATCAAAATACAGGTGGGCAAAATCGCCGGTGATCATGGAATGGACGGAATAGATCCAAGCAGCGGTTGCAGAGAGAAAGACCAAACTCTCCATCCGAAACTGGCGCATCATGATTTGCCGGAAACCGGACAGCATGGTTGTGCGCGCCGCATAGAGCGGCACCAACGTGCCAAAGGCCGCCAGCAAAATCGAGCAGACCACCTGCATGGCTGTGGGCACCTGCCAACGCTCGGCGGAATAGACCACAAAGGAAATCATCATGTTATTCAGCGCAAAGAACCACCCCGCCCCAAACCGAAAATAGTCATACCCATCACGCTGCGCATCATCGCCCTCATAAAACTTGTAACCCAGCTTGACCACATTTGCGGCGATGTCTTCCTTGCCGATCTTCATCGGATCGTAGGTGAGCGTGCAGGTTTCGGCGATAAAGTTAAGGTTGACGTTTCCGATTCCCGCAATCTTGCTCAAGCGGTTGTGCACCAGCCAGGAGCAGGCAGGGCAAACCATACCGCCCACAAGGAAACAAAGCTCCTGCCCGTGTTCGATATTGGACTCAGTCGCATCGTGTTCTTCACCACCGGGAAAGACGCCTTCGAGCAACTGAGCAATGCGTTCGTCGCGCTCCGAGCCCTCAAGCTCCATCTTGCCAACGATCGTATAGACCGCCGCACAGCCCGGACAGCAAAACTCGCCATCCCCGCCGGGTACCGTTCGATTACAGACTATGCAATGCTCCGCCATGAATAATTATTCTCACACGAAGGCACAGAGGCACAAAGAAATAGGATCGTTTAAATCTTAGTGACTTTGTGTGAGATCCTCCCCTATTGAGCTGGCGGCATCAGTTTGAGAACAAACAGAACGATGTAGTACATACCGATCACCAGACAAATCCACGGGAAGCTTTTTTCGAAGCGTGCACCCCATTTTTTGTCGACGAGTCGGCCAAGGGATATCCCGAGCTGCATGAAGAAGGTTTGGGTAATGACAAACGCCAGCATGAATGCGCCGCCGAGCCACCATGTACCGGTGCCGATGGCCATGGCGAACGCGGCGTAGAGCATGCCGCAGGGAATCAGTGCCGTACATGCCCCTCCCGCCGTCAACTTCCCCAACCCGCCGCTGAAGAACCGTGACGTCCAATTATTTTTTGGAGCCTTCAAGGCTTTTTTACGAAAGGCATACCAGGCAATAAAAAACATCATCACGCCGGGAAACAGCAGCGACAGCATGGCCCCGCGCAACGGGTGTTCGCCCAGCTGACAACAGTAGTGCGCTACACCAATATTAATAAAAGCGCCGAACGCTCCAAAAAGGAGACCTGCGATCGTATAGCCAAGAATACGTCCAAGGTTAAACAGCGACAGTGCTTTGAGGCTTTTTTCGCGATGCAGAGCGCAGACGGATACGTGCAATGGCCCGCACATGGCATAGCAGTGAGGAATGGCAATCCAACCCAAGGCGGACCCGGCAATAATGGTGGCGATTAGTTCCTTCATAATTTGCGCATTAGCTTATCACCATTCCCCGTCAATGCAATTCCCGGCAACGAAACAATACGACAGAAAAATGGTTCATGGCCCACCTCCGGGGGAATGATGCTCCTGACATTTTCTACACGGAACAGTTGGAGCCCGGGCTCTCCAGTAATGTGGGGCAGACTTTCCAGTCTGTCCATCCGATAGAATGGGAGCGCAGACTGGAAAGTCCGCGCCACAACTTGCTCCCTGAATTGGGTCATGAAATCGAGTAGCCGAGGGAGGTTGCCCTCCCTCAGCTCTCACACCACCGGATGTAC